>NZ_JAECVZ010000002.1:0-251239 GCF_016055135.1 Thermoactinomyces sp. CICC 10521
GGCCAGTGGTAGAAAGTACTTGGACATGACCGAGTACTTGGAGTGGCGAAAATCCAAAGAAAAACCTCAGCCAAAAGTCACACGCATAAGTTGAACGCCGACTTTTTCTGACCGTGGAAATTTACACATAATTTTGGACTTGATCCTGATCAATCATTAATTATATTATATTTAAAATTTGGATATTATTATGAAAATAATACCTGCCTTTTTTATATGGAGGTGGAAGGGATTTAATGCGTAATTTGATCATCATTTTCTTTTCTATTTTCGTTTTGGCAGGGTGTACAATGCATGAAGAATCAAAGAAAACCAATATCGTAAAAGTCGATGATCGAGCCTTTTTCATTTCAGATCAGCAATTTCCTGAAAGAGCATCGTTCTTTCGAAAAGCTTTCAGAGTAACGAAGACCGCTGCTTGTACGTTGGATCGTAAAAATGCAGGAGCCAGAAACAAAGAAGCGTTAAAGAGCTATCCACCAAAGGATGGATTTGATCGGGTGCAGTGGCCGCTTGCCATTTGCAGGGAAGGCGGGGCCGGCGCTTATGTTGAGTATATTGAGAGTGAAAAGAATGAACAGGTTGAGAAATGGTTACAAAAAGAGTTAAGTAAGTATCCTGATGGTACACCTCTTTTCTTTCACATAGGAGATCGTCCGAAGATGAATATCATAACAGATCAAAAGGAACGAAATTAGTATGAAGCACTCTTGCTTGAAATAAGTTTCCTTCAAACAATCCGTGCTTTAAATAGTAGGAAGATGAAGAAAAAATGAGCTTTTATCTGTCTGCTGATTTGTTTGAAGGCGATCATCCCGCATGGGATCAAGTTTTATGAGAACGAGGGCGATTTAAATCCGAATTTAAACTGGGAGTGCTCTTGTTTCGATTAACGCAATTGCCGATACAACTGGGAGATATTCCTGAGAAGTGAATTGGGGTGTGGACAGACAGCAGCTTTGAAGTTGATTAAACCATAAAGCGAGCCTTCATGTTGAGCCTCGCTTTTTCTTTATGGTAAGATAAACCAACTGAGTTTGGAAAAGTGGAGTGATCTTTCCGTGAAAAAAGCCAACCGATTAATCAACGAAAAATCTCCTTACCTTCTGCAACACGCCTATAATCCTGTCGATTGGTATCCATGGGGACCGGAAGCATTTGAGAAGGCAAAACTGGAAGACAAACCGATTTTTCTTTCGATCGGCTACAGCACTTGCCATTGGTGCCATGTGATGGAACGCGAAAGTTTTGAAGATGAACAGGTTGCGAAGGTATTAAATGAAAATTTTGTTTCGATCAAGGTGGATCGTGAGGAGCGTCCGGATGTGGATCACATCTACATGACGGTGTGCCAGGCGATGACGGGACATGGCGGTTGGCCGCTGACGATCATTATGACGCCGGAGCAGAAGCCGTTTTTTGCCGGCACTTACTTTCCGAAAGAGAGCCGGTACGGACGGACGGGCCTGATTGAGCTGCTTGAACGGGTGGCACGGCTTTGGAAGTCGGAGCGCAAGCGGGCCGATGAGATGAGTGGCCGGGTCACGGAGGCGGTGCAAGCTTATCTTGCTCCCGATGAAGCAGGGGAGTGGGGCAAGGAATTGTTTGATTATGCTTTTGAACAATTTGCCAGTCAATTTGACGAGGTGTATGGCGGATTCGGGGATGCCCCGAAATTTCCGCGGCCGCACGATTTCCTCTTTTTGCTGCGGTATTGGCGGCAGACGGGTGAAAATGAAGCGTTGCGCATGGTGACGTCTTCACTTGCAGCGATGCGAAAAGGGGGTATTTTTGATCATCTCGGTTATGGATTTGCGCGCTATTCCGTTGACCGGGAATGGCTGGTTCCCCATTTTGAAAAAATGCTGTACGATCAGGCGCTCTTGGCGCTCGCTTACATAGAAGCGTTCCAGGCGACGGGTGAGAAAAGCCATGCGGAAGTGGCGAGCGAGATTTTTACTTATGTCCTGCGGGATATGACTTCCCCGGAAGGCGGTTTTTACTCGGCGGAAGATGCGGATTCCGAGGGAGTGGAAGGGAAATTTTATGTCTGGACTCCCGGGGAGATTCAGGAAGTGCTCGGACCGGAAGAAGGGGCGTTCTTTTGTGAAGTGTACGGAGTGACGGAAGAAGGGAATTTTGAACACGGTACATCGATTTTGAACCGGATTGGAGTTTCCCTGGAGGAGATGGCAAAACGACGCGGTTTGTCTGTGGAGGAGCTTAACCGGAAGCTGGCCGAACAGCGGGAAAAATTGTTTGCCGTCCGGGAGAAGCGGGTTCATCCGTACAAAGATGATAAAATCCTCACTTCCTGGAACGGGCTGATGATTGCGGCACTGGCCCGCGGCGGCCGGGTTTTGGGAGAGACGGAGTATACGGATGCGGCCGTGCGTGCGGTGGAGTTTATCTTTAACAATCTGACCCGGGAAGATGGCAGGTTGCTTGCCCGTTTTCGCGATGGAGAAGCGAAATACCCCGGTTATCTGGATGACTATGCTTTTTTGATTTGGGGTTTAATCGAGTTGTATGAGACGACATTCCAGGCAAACTATCTCACACGGGCCATTTATTTGACCAAAAAGATGATCGAGCTGTTTGGCGATGAGAAAAATGGCGGTTTTTATTTTTACGGAAAAGATGCGGAGACGCTTTTGGTCCGGCCCAAGGAGATTTATGACGGAGCGACACCTTCGGGCAATTCGGTGGCTGCTTACAATTTGATCCGGCTGGGAAAATTGACTTCGGACGAGCAGCTTTTGAAGGAGGCGGATCGCCAACTTCGTGCTTTTGCCAAGGCGATTGATTCCTCGCCGATTTCCCATTCCTTTTTCTTGATTGCCATGATGTTCGCCCAGGGGCCGAGCAAGGAGATCGTCATTTCCGGACGTCCCAATGATGTCGATACGAAGGAAATGATTCGGATGGTGCAGCGGGCTTATCTGCCGGAAGCGGTGATTGCACTGCAACCGCGGGGAGATGTGGCGACGACGATGAAAATTTTCATTCCCAATGTGAAGGAGAAAGAGCCGGCGCAAGCGGAAAAGCCTGCCGTTTACATCTGCGAGAATTATGCTTGCCAGGCGCCGATCAGGGAGATAAAAGAATTGAAAGAAGCGCTCAAATAATAAAAGGGACAATGAAGGGCACAACCGATCAAAAAGGTTGTGCTTTTTTCTGTTCCCTTCCCGGGATCATCTTGATGTGGAACTTTTTCTTTTGAGAGGCTTCGGTTTGGACGATTATATAAGTCGGCTGATACCCGTTTTTTTGGAAACGGAATTGATAACGGCCGGGAGGAACGTGCCATGCAAAACAGCCGTTTCGGTCTGTATAAACTGCAATGTCCGGGATCGGTCCGGCTGTTTTCCCGGCCGGTTCCGGAAAGACCAATACATGCTCCAGGGGAAAGCCATGATGATCGGTGACTTGACCGCTGATGGTGCTTTTGCCCTCATTGGCAAAGAGGGACGCGGAGAAGGGGAGGAGAAGAAGAAAAAGGAAAAAGAGAGTGTAACAAGCTGATGAATAGCGGGAAAATGTCATGGTTGGCCCAAACTCCTTTTGCCAAAAAGGTGTCCGCCAACATGAGAAAGCGCTTGGCGGACATCCTTCCTGTGTCGATTCAGGAGGCCGGAAAGCCCCTTTTTACTGTTGTCGCCATAGATTCAGGTTATTAAACACTTCCTGGGTGATCCTCGTTCCGCTATTATATCCGTTGTACCCGTAAACACCATTGGTATGGATCGCGATGGAGCATACCCCGCATCCCCGGGAATTTTCCTGATAGACCGGGGAACCGCTTTGTCCTCCATATGTATCGTTTGAATAATAGAGTTTGTACGCTGTGGATTTGCGAATCTGATCCCTGTCTTCCCATTGCGTGCCGTATTCTTTATCGCCGGGATAACCGCTAAGATTCTCAGGCGTTCCGTCCAGCGAACCGCTTTTCCAGAGATAACCGAACCAACCGGCTGAATCTCCGATATCCCAATTCAATTTGATCGCGCCATAATCGTAGGAGCCGTCTCCATCTTCCGTCCACCCGGTCACGGAATAGAACGTTCGGGCTTTGGCTGAGCCATAAGGAAGGTCGTTCCCGTTTCGGCCGGGGTACACATTGGCGAAACTGGCCCATTTATGTTTGTTTGGATCATATACACAATGTCCGGCGGTCACAACCGTATCCGGGCTGATCAGCCAACCGGTGCAGCCGCCGATATCGCTTTCAATTTTTACGATGGCACTGTAAGGATAGACGGAGGGATCCTGCACTTCGGTTCGTTCATCCTGTCCGATGACAGATTCCTCTCCCAAGTGTCCGGCAGATTGGTTCGATGTTCTTGAAGAAGATGGGGCGAATTCATGGATGCGTTTGTTCGTTCCCGGATGTCCTTTTACATAGGCTCCGTTTTGCGTCTGAATCACATCATCAGGCTGACCGAACACGGTGCGGTAAGAACCGTCACTGGAGACGGGGGTATGGGGGGAGTCATTGGCCGCAGACGCTTGTCGGATCGGAAGAACGCTTGTCAATGGAAGCAGGGTTAACCCCAGAAGCGCTGTTGCCATGATCGTTTGTCGCAAGCTGAATTTGTGTGACATGAGCAAATCTCCTTCCCAGTTTATGACTGTCACCGAATATTATAAATAAAACCAAAATTAGGGACAATTGGACATTCTTGTATAGACGGAGAAAATAACGGAAAAGTTGCATGTTGAAATAAAAACGAATTTGCATTGAATTATTTTTTATTTATGAATTAGTTTATTTTTCGTTTATTAAATACTGTTAAATCCAAATGATTTAACCCGAAGCTGCGGAACGCATGGATGAAAACGGGCAAGAAAATTTCTATTTTTGGACAAATTTATCGGCCTTTTTGCTTCTCCGGGCAAAGTTTCCGGTCAATCAGATGGTTCGCTCCCCTCTCCCAGTTTTTTCATCTCCGACATAGATGCCCGTTTTGAAAAACTCCTCCTGAGGGGATTTACTTTTAATGATTATCATATTATAATTATTATAAAAATGTTAACCTGAACAAACTTATTTGCAATCAATCAAAAACGAGAATCGTTTTCAATGGATGTGTGCGGCTCCGGCAAGCGGGGTCGCTTCGCTTGTTTTAAGGTAAATAAAAATGATCATTATTCTCAAAAGGCGGTGTGGCGAATATGCAAATGGAGGTCTTGCCGGATAAACGGCATGCAACAGTCTTCACTTGGCTTCATAATTGGGATTGGAAACGACATATGGAGATGATGGCTGCCGTAATTTGCGGTGTTTTGCTGTTCGTGGCCTGGTGGATGCAAAAAGAGAGATTGGGGCTGGCGCTTGCGTTGTTCATCGCTGCTTATGTGATCGGAGGATTTGCCAAAGCAAAAGAGGGGGCCGCCACCCTGATCCGGGAGAGAGAACTTGATGTAAATCTGCTCATGTTTGTGGCCGCGATCGGAGCAGCGGCAATCGGCTATTGGCTGGAAGGCGGCATGCTCATCTTTATTTTTGCGGTCAGCGGTGCCTTGGAGAGCTATACCTTGGCCAAAAGCGAAGGGGATCTGTCTTCGCTGATCAAACTGAAACCGGAACAGGCCCGCTTATGGACGGAGGATGGCGAAGAACACCTGGTGCCGGCAGGTCAATTGAAACAAGGGGATCTGATTCTGGTGAAACCCGGTGAACGGATCGCGGCGGACGGGATGATCAGAAAAGGAGTGTCATCGGTACATGAAGCGGCGATTACCGGCGAAGCGATGCCGGCAGAGAAAAAGGAAGGCAGCGAAGTGTATGCCGGGACGACCAATGGGGAAGGTTCCCTGATCATTGAAGTGACGAGGGCGGGGGATCAGAGTGTGGTCGCCCGGATGGTCCGGCTGATTGAACAGGCGCGTTCGGAAGTGCCGCCTGTGCAAACGAAGATTGAGCGAATCGAAAAAATCTATGTGAAGGCGGTATTGCTGCTGACTGGTTTGCTGATGCTTTTGCCCCCTGTTTTTTTTGACTGGTCGTGGAAAGAGAGCTTATACCGTGCGATGATTTTTCTGGTCGTCGCATCTCCCTGCGCCTTGGTCGCCTCCATTTTGCCTGCTCTGCTGGCGGCGATTTCAAACGGCGCGCGGCAAGGAATCCTGATCAAAAGCGGGAAGCAACTGACCAACCTGGCCGGCTTGAAGGTGATCGCTTTTGATAAAACGGGCACCTTGACGGCAGGACGTCCGCAAGTGACGGATATACGGCCTTTCGGAGAATGGTCGGAAACGGAACTGCTTCAGGCTGTCGCCTCGATTGAAGGGTTGTCCGAGCATCCGATCGCCCGGGCGTTTGCGGAATATGCAGCGGCCAACGGAGTGAAACCGGAAAAAGTGGAATCCTTAACGGCGCATCCCGGGAAAGGAATTGAAGCGGAGTATAAAGGGAGCCGTTGGTTTATCGGGAAACCGCGTGCATTTTCCGAGCAAAACCGGGAGGTCGGCGAAATCGTCCGAAAATGGGAGGATGAGGGGAAAACCGTTATTTTGGCGGCAAAGGACGGGGAGATAGCCGGTTGCTTCGCGCTGCGCGATCAGATTCGGCCGGAAGCGGCAGAGATGGTGCGCGAATTGAAAAAGCAGGGGATTCTCGTGGCCATGTTAACCGGCGATCAAAGGAAAACCGCAGAAGCGATCGCCGAAGAAGCGGGAGTTGATCTCGTCTTTGCCGATCTGCTGCCGGAAGAAAAAGTGCGGTTGGTCGAGGAGCTAAAAGAGACATACGGTGAGGTGGCGATGGTAGGGGACGGTGTCAATGATGCTCCTGCCCTCGCCCGTGCGGGAACCGGATTTGCCATGGGAGGAGAAGGGACGGATTTGGCTCTGGAAACGGCCGATGTCATCCTGATGAAAGACGATCTCTTGAAAATCCCGTATTTGATCAGGATGGCGAAAAAGCTGAACCGCGTCGTAAAGCAAAACGTGATCTTTGCTTTATCGGTGATCGGTCTGCTGGTGGCGGCCAATTTCATCCAGTGGATGAATCTGCCGTTTGGCGTGGTGGGGCATGAAGGAAGTACGATTTTGGTTATTTTAAATGGACTGCGTTTGTTGAAGTGAACTACAATGAAAAGGGAGAAGCTGACCGAATCCGGCGTTTCTCCCTTTTTGCTGTCTTCAAAACTTTTAAAGAAAAAACGTTGGTTGTGATGGTTATCAATTTCGGCGGTAAAAGCGGATCAGTTCGGCATTTGGTTTTTCATTTGCCAGACTTATCTGAATCATGCGGACCAATTTAGCCCGCGACCGGTGTGCTGATTCAATCATTGCTTCCAACATGGCATCGGCGTCAAGCGCATACCAGTCAATCTCATAGCCTGTATTCAAACCCAGACAGCGAATGAACTCCCGCTGAGCCCGTCCGTTTCCCTCGCGAAAAGGGTGAAGCATGTTGATCTCCGCGAGATAATAGGCGGCCCGGTCGGAGAAACTTTCGGCATCCAGTCCAGTCAGATACCTCTCGGACCGGAGTTCGGCAAAGATTCGTTCTGCTTGGGGACGAAGGAAATAAGGCAAACAAAAAACGGTCGGAGGTTTTGAGATCGTTTCCGTCCGGAGTTGACCTGCCCACTCGTACACATCTTGAAAGAGATACCAATGGATCCGTTGCAGATGGAGTAGATCAAAATGGCCGAGGATCGGTGACTCCATCAACTGCACCAGGCGTTTGGAAGTCATCAATCTCTCCCAGACAGCGAGTTTCTTCTGATCACGCAGGCCTCGTTTATTTTTCAAGATCGTTGTACCGGGATAAAAGTAAGGAGATTCCTTCAATCTCTGGTACTATCCTTTCAGTGCAAGCTCCAGTGCCTTGCGGTCATATTCTTCTTCGGAGATTCGCCCTTCGCAGTAAGCGAGGAGTAGTTCTTGTTCAGGTTTGCTCAGATGAACGCCTTCATGTTTCAGTGTCCCAACGGCCCCCCGGAACTTCGCTTTTGGCGATATCTGCTTGGGAGAGTCGGTGATTTGGTTGGCAACGCCCATTTGAGTTGGCATCCTTTCCATTTTGAGGTTCACCTCTATTTTATCATTTGCGGCCGGGGACCAACAATGTTCAGCCGCCCCGTTTACGGCACGTTCCTATTATAGGTGGGAGGGGATGTCTCTTATACCCGGAAACACGATGCAAAAAAAAGGCACAGATCTTCGGATCTGCCAGCTTGTTGACAAAGTTACGAAACCAAGGACTGCCGGGGCCGGGTGTTTTTCCTTGCTCCCGTTTCTACTGTCGCAAAAGCCACTGCTGAAAAACACCCATGCCCTCCTCTGGCGTTGTTAACAGTTTTGCAGATCTTCCTGAACTGCGCGCAATCGGCGATGATGAACATATTACTTCAACTGATGGGATTTAAACGCGACCAATCTCCCTGTTGTATGGAAAATGCGGTGAGGTTTGGTCACGTGGCCGTGTTTCGTCAGCCAAGCATAACCTTCCTTTTTGGCTTCTTCGTCCGTTTTCGCCTTGAGTGCTTCGTCGAATAACACTTCTCCCTTTTCATCATAAACGGTCATATGGTACACGACTGGCTCACCTCATCTTTTGTGTGAGTTGTGTGGCAAATCAAATTTATTATAGCATGTCAAAGTGAAGCATTCAGTTTGATCTGCGCCTGATCAAGCGCTTTTTTCAGATCTTTTCTCATTTCCCGCTCGACTTCGCTTTTCTTCTCATTTTCGGTTTGGGCGACGACACGAATCATCGCTTCAGTAGTGCTGATCGTTTCCACCCCCAGCACTGTCGGGCCGTTTATAATGCCAGCCATCTGCTGTTTGAGGCGGTTGCATTCCTGTTCCAGAACGGAAATGGCCCGGTCGAGGTCCGCATCTTCCGGGATGGGGAGATCGACCTGCGCCTGTTTAAACCCGCGTGAATGGTTGGTGAGCGATTTTACATCCCGGTTGAGGACAAAGTGAAGGTCCCCGTCACTGTCACGCAGTTTCAGCACGCGCAGACCGACATGCTCCACAGTGCCGGAATATCCGTTCACGGTAATTTCCTCGCCGACATGAACCTGATCTTCCATCAGCATAAAAAATCCGGTAACGATGTCGGCGACCAAATCTTTGGCCCCAAAGCCGATCGCCAGGCCCAGGACGCCGGCACTGGCCAAAATGGCAGAGATATCAATGCCGAATTCTTTGAGTACGGTAACCGCGGCAATAAAAAAGATTACATAGGTGGATACGTTGATCAACAAGCTTTGTATCGTTTTCAGGCGCTGCTGCGTTCCTTTGTTCAGCCGCTTGCTCTGATTGGTCAGGCGAATGATGATTTTGCGGATGACGGAAAGAGCGATCAGTGAGATGACAATAATGAAGATGCTTGCGAGCAGGGAATCGAAGATTTTGGTGAAATCGATGTGAATCCAATTGGATAAATCAGGCATAAAAAAGTTCTCCTCCTTGTTGCGCATTCGGATTGAACGGTCTATAATCCTCTTCATGATATTTTGATTGCAGAAAAAGGGAGGTGCTGAATCGATGGTCGAACGGTGGTCGATTGCACGGTTTCGCATATTGGTGCTGATCGTCTGTGTTGCCGGGATGACCCAGGGATTGCTCATTCCGCTCCTTACCACTTTACTTGACGAGCAGGGAATAAATCCGGCCGTCAACGGTTTGAGCGCAGCAGCTCTTTATATCGGAATGCTCATCGCTTCGCCGTTTGGGGCAAGGGTGGTGAAGCGGAAAGGATTGAAATGGACAATTTTGTTTGGTTTGTGCACAGTGGGTGGAGCGACCATTCTGTTTCCTCTCTCGTCCAATGTCTGGATTTGGAGTTTCCTGCGTCTTGTTGTCGGAGCAGGTGACAGCTTATTGCATTATGCGACCCAGCTGTGGATTACGACAACCGCTCCTGCCGTACAAAGGGGAAAACGGATTTCCCAGTACGGTTTTGCCTATGGGCTCGGTTTTGGCATCGGCCCTCTCGGCATGAATTTGCTTGTTTTTGGAAAGTTTATGCCGTTTTTGGCTGTCCTGGCCGTTTTGGGCATCTCTCTTTGCTTGTCGCTGCGTCTCGATAATGGAAGCCTGCCGGAGTCGGCAGAGGTTGCTTCCGGGAAAAGGCAGCGGAACGGGGCGCAATTGCGGCGAATTTATCTGACGGGTCTGGTTGCGCTGTGTCCTCCCGTTTTATACGGTTTTCTGGAAACGGCGCTGTCGGGAAACTTCCCGGTGATCGGTTTGAAAGAAGGTCTCTCCAAAGGATGGATCTCCATCCTGATCTCCGCCTTCGTCTGGGGGAGCTTGCTGTTGCAGGTACCGCTCGGAACGCTGGGAGACCGGATCGGCCGTAAACGAATCCTGATCGCGACCTGCTGTTTGGGTTCGCTCGGGATGTTTCTGATTCCTCTGTTGCTTTCAAATGTTATCTATCTGCTCATCGCTTTTACATTGATCGGAGGCTTCGTCGGTTCTCTGTTTTCCCTCGGCCTTGCTTATGCCACGGATCTTTTGGCTGCCGACGATTTGCCGGCAGCCAATGCGATTGCCGCCATGCATTTCAGTGTCGGCAGCATCCTCGGCCCCTATCTGGGCGGTTATCTGATCGAGTGGTTCGGGAGTCCGGCGTTGTTTTGGTTTATCGGCAGTTCGCTTTTGGTTTTTGTTCTGTTGGCGCTGCTGTATCCCGTCACGCATAAGCAGGAGGAAATCGTTCGGAAGAAAGCAGTCTAGAACGATTACGTCTGTTTCTGTTTAACTTCGCGCACCGGCAATTCATATTCGAAGCCGTCATGGGCGAGCAGCGTTTGCGGAAAGACGCTTCTGGCTTCTTCGAGCAATTCGGCACAATCTTCCTCTTGAAAGCGGGAACTGATATGATTTAGAATGAGACGTTTTGCTCCGGATTGTTTGGCCACTTCCGCCGCCTGGGTGCAGGTTGAATGAAAGAAAGAAAAAGCCAACTCTTCCTGTCCGGCCCGGTAGGTCGATTCATGGATGAGTATATCTGCATTGCCTGCGAGTTCGAATGCGGTCTTTGTGACGCGGGTATCACCGAGGATGGCGATGATTCTTCCCGGTACTGGCGGAGACAGGAACTCTTTGCCGTCGATGTGCCGCCCGTCCGGGAGCAAAACCGTTTTTCCTTCTTTCAATTCTTTGTAAACAGGACCGGGTGGAACGCCGATTTCCTTGAGGCGCTTGGCATCGAGCCGCCCGGGCTGTTCTTTTTCCATCAGCCGAAAGCCGAATGACGGGATGCCGTGATCCAATTTCTTGACCAGAATGGAGAACGCTCCTTCCGTAAACCGGCTGCCGTCGGCGATTTCCTCCACCTTCAGCGGATAGCGGAGGAATGTCCGGCTCGTTTTCAGAGAGATTTCAATGAATTCGGCCAATCCCGGGGGGCCGTATACGGTCAGCGGTGTTTCCGCTCCCTGAAAGGAACGGCTTCCCAGGACTCCAGGCAAGCCGTAGAGATGGTCCCCGTGCAGGTGGGTGATCCAGATGTGGCTTACCTTACTCAGCTTTACAGGTGAAACAAGTATTTGATGCTGGGTTGCCTCTCCGCAGTCAAACAGCCAGGTTTGTCCTCCGTATTCCGGCATGACCAGGGCGAGGGAAGAAACGTTGCGCATTCTGGAAGGAACCCCCGCGCCGGTACCGAGGAAATAGAAGATCATCCCTTTTGCATCCTTTCTTCATCAAGACCGCTTTCGGTCGCCTGTCTGTTCCGGTTAAAGTCCAGGACCCACCTGGCTGCTTCGGCTACGGAATGCACGATATGAGCCGCTTCTTTTTGCACAGCCGGGTCGGCACCAGCCATGGCAAAGCTGTGCGGAGTC
This sequence comes from Thermoactinomyces sp. CICC 10521, assembly GCF_016055135.1. Classification (NCBI taxonomy): domain Bacteria; kingdom Bacillati; phylum Bacillota; class Bacilli; order Caryophanales; family Thermoactinomycetaceae; genus Thermoactinomyces; species Thermoactinomyces sp. CICC 10521. The sequence goes on from NZ_JAECVZ010000002.1 coordinate 11,820, forward strand.
ATCCGGAGCATGGAGATATCGTTAAAGGAGTCACCGATGCAAGCGACTTCCTCAGCTTTCAGGCCCAACCTGTCGATTAATTTTTCAATGGCAGCACCTTTGGAAATCCCGTACGGCATGAAATCGATGCAATCTTTGTCGGAAATAAAGGTGTCCAATTGTCCGCGGTATTTGGTGTTAATGTGTTGTTCCAGTTTTTTGATGGTTTCGAGATCACCAAAAAAACAGAGTTTGCTTGGAAGGATCGAGTGACCGATTTGTTCCGGCACATGCGGATCTTCTTTCACCGGCATCTTCATGCGTTGTTCAATCGCCCGGATCTCCGGGGTTTTGGCCTTCACGAGCATGTCGTTTTCCTGATTGATGAAACAAGAAAGTCCGAACGGGAGTGCCTCCTGGTACAGTTGACGCGCGAGTTCACCGGGAAACACGGCGGAACTGAGCTTTTCATTTTCCGTCGTATAGAGAAAAGCGCCGTTTTGACTGATGCGGTGGGCATTGATGCCGATTTCTCCCGCGATGCGCGTCAGTTCTTTATCCATGCGGCCTGATGCGAGGCAGAGGATCACCCCTTCGCGCTCCAATGTCCGCAGGGCGGCCTGATCGGCTTCCGTAACGCGCTTTTCATGGTTAAGTAAGGTGTTGTCCAGATCGCTGACAAATAATCGAATCATGCTATACACTCTTTCTATGTCTTTTGTTCCACCGGTATCTCCCATAGCGTACCACAAAGTGTTTCATTTTTCATGATCCCGGATGACAGAGGGAAGATTCTTTTTCATCCATACATGGAAAATATTGAACGATCCGGAGATGAGACAGTTTAAGCCAACTCGGGAGGGTCATGGAGGAACCGGAAAGATAAGGGGATACCACGATCTGACCTGCAATAAACATTCACAGAAGGAGAAGACAAGCATTTATGATTATGGACAGCCTTTTTATCATCGGCTTGTTATTCATATTCCTTGTCATCGTTGTTTTGGTTTCGGTTTTCAGGCATTTTTCCCGGATGCCAAAACCTCTCTTCAAGGAGCCGGCCAACTTCCTTAAGCCAAAGTGCTGGAGCGATGAAGACGTTACTGTTGGCTGGGTCGGCCATTCGACGGTGCTGATTAATCTGTATGGCACCAAGATTCTGACCGATCCCGTTTTGGGGCGGCGCGTCGGCGTCCATCTGGGGATCCGGGACTGGACGATCGGTCCCAAACGGCATACGGGACCGGCTTTGTCCATTGAGGAGTTGGGACATGTCGATCTGATTCTGTTGTCTCATGCCCATATGGATCATTTTGATTTCCCGAGCTTGAAAAAATTGGCTCATTCCGGCACCAAGGTGGTTACGGCGTCAGGAACCGGACATTTATTGAAAAAGATGCCTTTTTCCGAGGTTTTTGAGCTGGGAGGAGAGGAAAGCATCGATTTTCGCGAATGGGGACTCACCATCACGGCGGTTCCGGTCAAGCACTGGGGGAACCGTTTTCCGTGGAATAAGAGTTACGGATACACGGGGTATTTGCTTGAAAAGAGGGAACAACGGATTTTTTATCCCGGTGATACCGCCTATACCCCGAATCTGTCCAAGCTGAAGGAAAAGGGGGAGATCGACCTGGCCCTGATGCCGATCGGCGCTTATTTCCCCGATTCGTTTCAGTGGGCGCACTGTACGCCGGAGCAAGCTTGGCAAATGTTTAAAGAGATCGGAGCAAAATGGCTGGCTCCGATCCACTGGAATACATTTGTCCTCTCCTATGAGCCGGTCGATGAACCGATCCGGCGCCTGAAGGAAGCAGCAGGGGAGGAAGCGGAACGGATTGTCTGGCAGGAACAGGGAGAAGTTTTTTGTTTGAGCAAAGCCGTCCGCTGATCCGGGTCATTTTGCCGTCGGGGAGAGAAGCTCCCTTTTGGCGATGGCTGCTTTTATGGCCATGTAGTCGACTTCCGGCGGCAGGGCGTCTTTGATCGGACGCAGTTTATGCGCACCCAGTTCCGCGATTTTTTGCATGATCAGCTTTTCCCAGCGCGGGGGAATAAAGTCGTCCCAGGAAAGATCCATTCCTTCCAGTCCGGCCCGGAGCAGATGATCTTCGACGGTGCTGCGGACAAGCCCTCTTTCCGCGGCGATTTCATCAATCGTTTTTCCCTGCACATACAAGTGATAGGTGACCAGGTGGCTCGGCTCTTTGTCAGAGGAGGCAGAGGCGGCCGGATCCGTTTCCGGAGAGAGATTATGTTTTTGCGCATATTGACGGATCGCTTCAAGAAAAGCGAGACCATATTTTTTGTATTTCCTCTCCCCGACACCGCTGATCGACCGCATCACCTCTTCCGTCAGCGGCAGGCGGCGGCACATTTCTTTTAATGTGCTGTCGCCGAAAATCATATAAGGCGGCAACTGTTCCTGTTCGGACAGTGTTTTGCGAAGCTGGCGCAGTTCTTCAAACAACCCGTGGGAACGTTTCGGTTCGGAATGGAGCGATTGATCATGATCCAGGCGGATTCTGACCGGTCTCATTCCTTTCAGGACTTCAATCGCTTTGTTAGTCAGTTTGGCGATGGGAAAGGACATTCCGCCTTCGTAAGCGAGGGAGATATACCCTTCCGCTGCCAACCGCTTGCATAAGCCGAGGATTTCCTTCTCCGTGTATTCACTCAGGATCCCGTAGGTGGACAGCTTGTGGAGATCCCACTCCATAACGCGTTTGCTTTTGGAACCGCGCAACACTTTGGAGATGATGGTGAGTCCGAAACGTTCCTGCATTCGCTTGATACAGGAGAAGATTTTTTGCGCCTCAATGGTGATATCGCTCAAGTCCCCCGCCTGATTCCGACAATTTCCGCACGTGCCGCAGGCGGTCGTCTCTTTTTCGCCAAAATAGGAGACGATCTCTTTTTGCAGGCATCCTCCGGCATGGCAGTAGTTGATCATCTTTTGCAGTTTGTTCAGCTCATAGGTTTTACGCTCCGGCGTCATGTCGCTGTGCGTGATCAGGTAGCGCTGGGTCGGGATGTCCTGCGGAGAGAAAAGGAGGATGCATTCGCTTTTCTCACCGTCCCGTCCGGCCCGTCCGGCTTCCTGATAGTAGCACTCCAAATTCCGGGGCATGTTGTAATGGATGACAAAGCGCACATTGGATTTGTCGATGCCCATCCCAAAAGCATTGGTGGCGATGATGGTCTGGATCTGGTCATAGGAAAACTGCTCTTGGGCGCGGTTTCGTTCTTCTTCACTCATTCCTCCGTGGTATTTGGCCACAGAAAAACCGGCTCCGGCGAGCAAGGCGTGAAGCTGGTCGGTTTCTTTTCGTGTGGCACAGTAGATGATCCCCGTTTTTCCCTCATTTTGCCGCAAATAGTTTTGGATGAATTCGCTTCTGTTCTCTTCATGTCTAACATAAAAAGAAAGGTTTTCCCGCCGCAATTTGGTTGAAAATATATGGGAAGGCGGAATTTTCATCAGGCTGGCAATATCCTCACGCACGTCGCTCGTCGCGGTTGCTGTAAGAGCGGCAATAATCGGGCGTCGCGGCAGCTTCAGGATCATGTCCGCCATGGAGCGGTAGCTTGGACGGAAATCGTGCCCCCACTGGGAGATGCAGTGAGCCTCATCAATGGTGACAAAGTAAATGGGCAAGCTTTCAAAAATCGTCTGGAAACGGTGGGAATCGAGACGCTCGGGAGCGAGATAGAGCAGCTTGTATTTCCCCTGTTTCAGCCGGATGATGCGTTGGTCGATTTGCTCCGCGCTCAGGGAGCTGTTTATGTAAGTGGCCGGGATTCCCAGCTCTTTCAGTCCGTCAACTTGATCCTTCATCAGAGAGATCAAGGGGGAAACCACAAGGGTGATACCCGGAAACATTAACGCGGGAATCTGGTAGCAGATTGATTTGCCGCCACCGGTCGGCATGATGCCCATCGTGTTGTGCCCGGCCAGGATGCTTTCGATGATCTTTTTTTGTCCGCTGCGAAATGTGGGATAACCGAAGTATTTTTGCAGGAGCAGTTCCGCTTGCTCAAGTGACAAAGCGATTCACCCCCCAAAGTCCATGAAACTTGACTGTAATCTATTGTACACAATGGCAGGGGGCTTGGCAGGCAGGAATTTGCTTCTGTCGGCAAAGGGTGACAAGGGTAATAAATTTATTTAGAATGAATGAGGTATGTGGATAATCTGCGAAATGCAAATCAAAGCGCCTGACGATTGGAAAGAAGGTGTGAAGAACCATGCTTTTTATTGACAATCAAAATGTAACCGATCCGCGAATCAATCTCGCGATCGAGGAATACGCTTTGAAACATTTGGATATCGAAAATACGTACCTGCTCTTTTATATAAACGAACCATCGATTATTATCGGCAAACACCAGAACACCGTTGAAGAGATTCATGTCGATTATGTGCGGGAACACGGCATCCATGTGGTGCGACGGCTGTCCGGCGGCGGAGCGGTCTACCATGATCTGGGGAATTTGAACTTCAGCTTCATCACCAAGGACGATGGCAAAAGCTTTGCCAATTTCCGCAAGTTCACTGATCCTGTGATCCGGGCATTGCGGGAATTGGGATTGGATGCGGAATTGAGCGGCCGGAATGATATCCTGATCGAAGGCCGGAAAATATCGGGGAATGCACAATTTTCCAGCCGGGGACGCATGTTCAGCCATGGAACGCTGATGTTTGATGTCAACCTGGATCGCGTGGAAAAGGCGCTCCAGGTCAAAAAGGATAAAATAGAGTCAAAAGGGATTAAATCGGTGCGCAGCCGCGTCGCCAATATTACTGACTTTCTCAGGCAGCCGATGACGATTTTGCAGTTTCGCTCTTATCTGTTGTCCCGCATTTTCGCCGGGCAAGATCCGATTCCCGAATATGTGTTGTCTGAAGCTGATTGGCGGGAAATTCACAGGATCGCAGACGAACGTTATAAAAATTGGGATTGGAACTTCGGGGAGTCTCCCGAGTTTAATGTGATGAGAAGCAAGCGGTTCCCCATCGGCTCGATCGATGTACGTCTGGATGTGGGGGAAAAAGGGATCATTAAAAACTGCAAGATTTACGGGGACTTTTTTGGGATCGGCGACGTTGCCGATATCGAGAAACGCCTCATCGGAAAACGGTATGATCGCGACGAGATCGAAGCGGCCCTTTCCGGTCTGGATGTGAAGCATTATTTCGGGGATATTACGAAGGAACAGTTTATCGATCTGCTTTACTGAACGAAGCGGGTTGAAGCAAAGGGAAAAGCTCGTACCGCGTTGTACGAGCTTTTCTTCCGTGATCAAATGATTCTCTTTAACAAAGAAGAGGGAGCATCCTGTTTGGCCAGCAGTTTTTGCAGTTTCGCTGCTTTGTATATCAGAATATGCTCCAAAACAAAATCCTGGTATCCTTTCAACAGCAATAAGTAGAGAACGCTGCGGTACAACTTTTGTTTCGGGGGTTGCAGCGGGTCGATGAGGATGAGGGAAACCTGCGTCCCTTGGTTGACTGTCAATGCAAATATTGAACCGAGAGAACTGTCTTTCCGGCGATATCGGTATTCCTCCAACTGATATTGATTGCGCGTTCCGGCAAATTTGACAACCTCCCGCGGGAGAAGCGGCAAATGTTGACGTTTTAACAGGTTGGCGGGGATGTATAGGTTGAGGCGATCGTTTTGTGAAGCATTAAAGCGGAGTACGGCTTTGTAGTTGGCGAGTGCGGGAATGAGTGAAATGCGTCCGATAAAGGTTTGGATGATTAAAGATCGATCGCTGATCTTGTAGCCGAACAGGATATCCTGGTCAATCAGGCCCCAGCCTTTGGGTGAAAGTTGAACCCGGCCCAGATGTAACAGTTGAATCATTCTTGAGCGCAAAAGATGTATGTCCGTGCATGGGCTGATCCGTTCATTCCAGCGGCGGAAAGCGTGAAAATCAAGGACGATTTGCAAATCTTTCGGCAATTGGCCCGGAATCCGCCCGCTTCGAGCTTTTTGCCTGGAAATCTGCCGAATCAGTGTCTCTTTGTCCAGTTGATCGTCAAAATGACGGCAGCATGTCCATTCGGTCACTTGAATCTCTTTGTTGACAAACGCCTTGTTATACAGAATCTGGTGAAAGCGGGGATGTTGTTTAAGCCGGTGAAGCAGTTCATCATGTTGATTGGAAGGGTGTAACATAGCGGTGTCATCCTTTCTCTGAAAATGATGACAAAACCGAACAGCCTTCTGGGTGAAATCCGGGATTACACGCTCCTCGAAAACAGTTCTGTATATTAATAGTAACATAATAAAAGTAATTTAGGTGAATGTTTTCATATAATTATAAAATTAGTTTCTGTTACTTATGTCAGAGGGGCACAGAAAAAAGCGCTTGGTTATTTGACCAAGCGCTTGCTTTTATCTTCTGAATTTTGGAATCATTTGACTTAATATTCATGTAAAATGCAAATTTATTAATCTAATTTTCCTCGCTTGGATGTTCTCTCCATTCTTTCAGGGTATCCTTGACAATTCGCTGTACCACCGCGGCCGGGTCCAATTGATGTTGCCGGGCAATCGCCTCCAATTGCTCAATTTCCTCTATGGTTAACCAGAAATGAAATGAGATAAAAGCATCTTCCACCAACTCTGACTGCTTCCGCCTGAAAAACACGTCTCAGCCCACCTTCCGTTTGCCGGCTAATGTTGTAATTACTGTTATATTTTGATATTTACATTCGTTTTCCTGTTAACGAAACGTGAAAGGATGGGGATTTGCTGCGGGAATTAACCGCATACTGAATGTGTCAGGGAAGAGCATCCTCAGGATGGTCATCTGCTTATTCAGCGAAAAAAACATGAAGATCTGAATTTGCTTAGGCTTTCATCTTCGGGTTGGCTGGGAGGAGATGCTTTTTTCTTATTCAAATAAAATAGCATTTATGAAAGATATAAAAGTAGCCTTGACAAATATTCGAAAATTCTATTAAGATAAAAACAAACAAGCGCTTGTTTTTGAGATTGTCTTTGCAGAAGTTGGAGAAAGGAATTGGATGATGGCCAGAGTTGGACGGAGAGAAGAGATTTTAGCCATTGCCTGCCGGCTTTTCAGCCAAAAAGGGTATCATGGCACTACCATTCGCGATATTTCTGAGGCCTGCGGAATTCTGTCAGGCAGTTTATACGCTCATATCAATACCAAGGAAGATTTGCTGTTTGAGATTACAGACCGGGGGGCGGAAGCGTTTTTGGGCTCCCTTGAGCCGATTGTGAAGAGCGGGAAGATTGCCTCGCAAAAACTGCGGGAAGCGGTCAAGGCGCATATGCATGTGATCGAGGCAAATCTGGAAGCAGCCACCGTGTTTTTTCATGAATGGAAAGCGCTGACCGGTGACCGGTATGAGCAAATTCGAAAAAAGCGCGATAGTTATGAGCGCTTGTGGGCAGCCATTTTGGAAGAGGGGATCAAGTCCGGGGAATTTAAGCAATTGGATGAAAAATTGGCCCGTCTGCTCGTATTGTCGGTGGCCAACTGGACTTACCAATGGTATCGCCCGGGAGGGAAACTGAAGGCGGATGAGGTTGCCGACCGGTTTGTGGAGATGATTCTCATCGGCTTTCAGGCGTAAAAAAGGGGGAGAAAAAGGATGGATCACCGGACCGAGGAGTTCGTGGAGCGCATCCGCCGCGGCGGGAAGGTGGAAGCGACCGACTGGATGCCGGATGAATACAGAAAGCTGTTGATCAAACTGATCCATATGCATGCGGTGAGCGAGATCATGGGGGCGTATCCGGAAAAGGAATGGGTGCCAAAAGCGCCGACGCTGCGGCGTAAACTGGCCATCATGGCCAAAGTCCAGGATGAAATGGGGCATGGCCAGTTGCTCCTGCGCGTGGTGGAAGATTTGGCTGCGCCCTTGGGCAAAACGCGTGAAGATCTCATAGCAGACATTTATACAGGGAAAGTGAAATTTCATAATGTTTTTCATATGGAAGCGCGTACCTGGGCGGATGCCGGGGTGATCGGGTGGCTTGTCGACGGAGCCGCGATCATCAACCAGGCGGCGTTGCTGGAAACTTCTTATGCGCCTTATGCCCGGGTGTTGAAGCGGATTTGTGCCGAGGAGAGCTTTCACATGCAGCACGGTGAAAATATTATTCTGGCATTGGCGATGGGAACGAAACAGCAACGGCAAATGCTACAAGAAGCACTCAATTACTGGTGGGAATCATTGCTCTTTTTCTTCGGGCCCAAAGAGGTGACCCCGGCAGCCGAACGCATGTTGTATTACCGGATACGCACGAAAACGAACGAGGAGCTTCGTCAGAAATTTTTGGACAAATACGTTCCGCGGATTCAATCGCTTGGCCTCACCATTCCCGATGAACAGCTCCACTATGATCGTGAACGGAAGGCATGGGTTTACTCTGAACCGGATTGGGACAAGTTCGGCCGGATTGTCCGGGAGAACCGGGGGCCGAAATCCAGGGAAAGAATGGAGCTGAGGCGATCCGCACACGAGGAACAGCGCTGGGTGAGAGAAGCGATGGCCAGATCCCATTTGCCGGCGGGATAAGGAGGGCAGATAATGACTGAAAAAACTTGGCAGTATGAAGAGTATGAAGTTTTTCTCCGGCGTTCGCATCAAGAACCTCAAGTCCATGTGGGAAGTTTGCTGGCTCCTTCGCCCGATGTTGCACTGATTCTGGCGCGCGAGAATTTTATGCGCCGGGATCCGGCGGTCAGCATCTGGGTGGTTCCAAGTAAACAAGTGACCGAAGCGACCGGTGAGTCCGGTTTTTTGAGCAGGGAAATGGATCGCAAATATCGCGAGGTCGCCGGTTATACAGAGAATGGCCGCTTGTGGCGGATGTTCAAAGAGAAGGCGATTACCCTGGAAGAGATCGTGGCTTATGTCGAAGGGAGAAACCAGGAAAGTAAACGGGAAAGAAGGGCAGAACGGGGGTGAAAGCGGATGAAAATGGAACAGGACACAAGGATAACGGACGGGCAAAAGTTTGAAACGGCCCTGAAATACTGGCTCGCCTGTCTGGCAGATGATGAATTGACGCTCGGGCATCGTGATTCCGAATGGCTTGGGCTTTGCCCGGATATTGAAGGGGATGTGGCGTTCAGTTCGATTGCTCAGGATGAAGTGGGACATGCCGTCTTTTATTTTGACCTGCTTCATCAACTGGGGGAGGGGGATCCCGACCGGCTGGCGTTCAGCCGCGATCAGCACTTGCGCCGTAACGCGATTCTCCTGGAGCGGCCGAACGGGGATTGGGCTTACTCGATTCTGCGTCACTATTTTTATGACCTGTTTGATGATCTGAGGCTGCAGTCGATGGAAAGTTCCAGCTATGCTCCCCTCAGGCAGGGCACACAAAAAATCCGGCGGGAAGAGTACTATCATTTGTTGCATATGAAGACGTTGTTTTCCCGCTTGGGAAGTGCCGGCGGACAAGCAAGGGAGAGGATGGAAGAGGCGCTGCTGAAAGTGTGGCCGGATCTTGGGGATTTATTCGATTTTGGCCCTTATGAAAAAGAATTGTTGGAATTTGGCATCATTTCTCTCTCCGGCAGTGAAGTTCGCCGCCGCTGGGAAGAGCAGGTACGTGATGCGCTCTTATCAATCGGATTCGAATGGCCGGGAGAAATCCCCTCTTCCTCCAGAAGCGGCCGAAGGGGTGAACACAGTTCCGACCTGCCGCCCCTGCTGGACACGCTCTGTGAAGTGTATGCCATCGACTCCAACGCGAGATGGTGAGGCTGCAAGGGAGGGGAGAGCGTGACGGAGACGGAAGTTTGGGATGCGCTGAAAGAAGTGACGGATCCGGAGATTCCGACGGTGAGCGTTGTCGATATGGGGATGGTTAACCGGGTGAAGGTAAGCGATGGGACCGTCGAGGTGGAAATGCTGCCGACCTTTGTCGGATGCCCGGCGCTTGATCTCATTCGCAAGCAGGTGGAACAGCGGCTCTTGAAAGGCGGAATAGTGCGCGAAGTGCAAGTGACGTTTCTCTTTGACCCGCCGTGGACGAGTGACCGGATTACGGATGAGGGAAAGCAGAAACTGAAGCAGTTCGGGATCGCCCCGCCTGTGGAAGGCCCTGCTGAGCCCCCGCCTTGCCCCTATTGTGGACAGGCCGGTGCCGACGTGATCAATCTGTTCGGACCTACCGCCTGCCGTGCCATCTATTATTGCAAACGCTGTCATCAGCCGTTTGAAGGGATGAAAAAGGTGTGACGGGGGTGAGGGAGATGTTTCAATCCGAATTTGAGGCAATGGAGCGGACCGAACTGGAGCGGTTACAGGAGAAGCGTTTGCGTGAGATCGTGACCAGGGTTTATCATCATGTGCCGTTTTACCGGAAGCAGCTGGATGAGCGCAAACTTTCACCTGATTGTTTTCGCGGGCTGGACGATTTGCCCCGGTTGCCGTTTACCACCAAAAAGGATTTGCGTGACCATTACCCGGCGGGTTTATTCGCGGTCGGAATGGAGGAAGTGAAACGGCTCCACGCTTCATCCGGGACAAAGGGAAAACCGACGGTTGTCGGGTATACGAGGCGAGATCTGCAAAGTTGGGCCGATGTCTGTGCCAGGGCGATCGTCGCTGCCGGCGGGAAAGAGGGAGACATTTTTCATAATGCGTATGGCTACGGATTGTTTACGGGAGGACTGGGGCTGCATCAAGGTGCGGAACGACTGGGGCAAACCGTGATCCCGGCTTCGGGCGGCAATCGCCTGCGGCAGTTAAGCATGATTTGCGACCTCAAACCCCGGGGAATTGCGGGCACTCCTTCTTTCATCCTCAGTCTGGGCGAGACATTGGCGGAAATGGGAGAAGATCCCCGGGAAACTTCGCTCGAATACGGAATTTTCGGAGCGGAGCCGTGGTCGGAGGCGATGCGTGAAAAACTGGAAGACTTATGGGGCATTCATGCCGTCGATATTTACGGCCTGTCCGAACTGACCGGCCCGGGAGTGGCGATTGAATGCTGGCAAGCAAAAGATGGTTTGCATATCGCCGAAGATCATTTTCTGGTGGAGGTGATTGATCCGGAAACGGGAGAGAGAAAGCCGGACGGGGAGATCGGCGAGCTGGTGTTCACCAGCCTGACCAAGGAAGCGATTCCGCTTCTGCGCTACCGTACCGGGGATTTGGCGGCAGTCGTGCGGGAACCGTGCCGCTGCGGCCGGACCCATGCGCGGATGTCCCGGGTAAAAGGGCGCATTGACGATATGCTGATTATCCGCGGAGTCAATGTTTATCCGATGGAAATTGAACCCGTGCTCATGAGGAAGTCCCACCTTGCCCCGCATTATCAATTGATCATTGAAAAGAGAGGAAGGCTGGACGAGCTGACTGTTGAGGTGGAAGTGACGGAAGCTGTGTGGCAGCAGCTTGGACGAAATGCCGCTCACGAAAAATTAAAAGCGCTGACAAAAGAGCTTGCGTCCGAGATCAAGGATCTGCTGGGGCTTAGTATACTCGTAAAAATCCATGCGCCAAAATCCATTCCGCGCAGCGAAGGAAAAGCGGTTCGCATCATCGACCGCCGCATGACAGCCGGTTCATGAGCACATTGCATTACGCAAAAATAATGGGAGGATGAGATCCATGGTGAAATTGGTTGCCTTGTACAAACAGCCGGAGGATAAACAAGCGTTTGATGACCACTATTTCAATATCCATCTTCCGCTTGCGGGCAAAATGCCGGGGCTGAAAAAAGTGACGGTTACCCGTTTCAGTGAGACCCCGATGGGAACGGAGGCTCCTTTTTACCTCAAAGCGGAAATGTTTTTTGACGATAAGGAAACCCTGATGCGGGCGATGGGATCGCCGGAAGGAAAAGCGGCCGCCAAAGATGTGATGTCGTTTGCCGGCAAATTGGTCACGATGATGATCGGTGAAGAGCTGGATGGCAATGAAAAGTGAAGGTCTGCGGATTCAGCGGCCGGCCGTGATCGGGGCCGGGACGATGGGAATGGGGATTGTCGAAGTTCTGGCCGGAAACGGATTTTCGGTTCAGGTGGTGGAACTGTCGCAAGACCTCTTTAATGATGCCCTGCAAAAGATGGACAAGCGCTTGCTCCGACGAGTGGAGAAGGGGAAGATGGCCGCGCGTGAGCGGGAGGAGATCCTCGGGCGGATTCGTTATGTACCGGCCATCAACAATCTGGATCAGGTGGATCTCGTGATTGAGGCCGTTGTCGAAAATCTCGCGGTGAAGCAGGAGGTCTTCAAGGATCTGGATGCATGCACCTCCCCGGATACGATTCTGGCCTCCAATACTTCTTCTCTGTCGATTACGGGAATTGCCGCCAAAACGACCCGGCCGGAGCGGGTGCTCGGTCTTCATTTCTTCAATCCCGTGCCGCGGATGGCCTTGGTGGAAGTGGTCGCCGGCATGGCCACATCGCCCGCGTTGGTGGAAGCCGTGAGCGAATGGATCAGGACGCTGGGAAAAGAACCGGTCAAAGTGAAGGATGTGCCGGGATTTCTGGTCAATCGCGTGGCCCGGCCGTTTCATACGGAAGCGTACCGGATCGTGCAGGAAGGAACGGCCGGTAAAGCGCAGGTGGATCGCATCATCCGTTCGGCCGGATTTAAAATGGGCCCGTTTGAGCTTCAGGATTTGATCGGCATCGACATCAATTATGCCGCTTCCGTTTCCGTTTACGAAGGATATTTTCACGATCCCCGCTTCCGCCCGCATTTTGTCCAGCAGCGAATGGTGGAGAGCGGAGCGCTGGGGCGCAAAACCGGAAAGGGGCACTATTCGTATGAGTCGTAATATAGCGGTCTTGGGAAAAGGAAGCTTGTTCACCGCGGTTTGCCGTTTTTTGCGGGAACGCGGCTTTGCGCCTCTGACGCTGGAACAACTGGCGGATCACGATGTTTGTGCGGTTGTGGATGTGAACCCGGGAGTGGACGGGCAAAAGAGGCAGCAGTTGCAGCTGGCCGAAGCGCGGATTTCGCCGCAAACGCCGATCTACACCTCGACGCTCCACCGAACGGCGACCGAAATCGCTTCCTGGCTGTCCGTGCCGGAACGGGTCGTCGGCTTCTCACCTCTCGGACTGGAGCAGTTTCCCGTGCTGGAAGTCGCCTGCCCTCTGCAAGCGGAAGAGGTAAAAGGTTGGGATCAACATCTTCGGCTGGCGGAGTCCTGGGGCAAACAGGTGGAGCGGGTCGGTGATCAACCCGGCCTGGTCTTCCCGCGGATTCTTTCGCTCCTGGTTAATGAAGCTGCTTTTGCCTTGAGTGAAGGGATTTCCAGCAAAGAAGAGATCGATACGGCCATGAAAAAGGGAACCAACCTTCCTTTTGGCCCTTTGGAATGGGCGGATCGGGTCGGAATTGAGCAAATTGCCGCCGTGTTGGAGGGAATGCAGCGCGAATGGGGCGACGATCGCTACCGTCCTGCACCGTTGCTGAAGAAGATGATCTATGCTGGTTATGTGGGGATTGCGGCAGGAAGAGGTTTTTATCACTATCAGGATGCCAAGCTGGGAGGGTGAACGATGCGCGAAGTGGTGATTGTCGATGCCGTCCGCACGCCGATCGGCCGTTATCTCGGAAGTTTGAGCAGAACGCGTGCGGATGATCTGGCCGCCCATGTCATCAAGGCGCTGCTTGATCGCAATCCTGGTTTGCCCCCTTCACTGGTCGAAGATGTTCTGCTCGGATGTGCCAACCAGGCGGGAGAAGATAATCGAAATGTGGCGCGCATGGCTGCATTGCTTGCCGGTTTGCCGCTGGAGGCCGGCGGGGTCACCGTCAACCGTTTGTGCGGTTCCGGTCTGGAGGCGGTCAATCAGGCCGTGGCTGCGATCGCTTTTGGAGCCGGCGATGCCATGATTGCCGGCGGCGTGGAAAATATGAGCCGCGCCCCGTTGGTGATGCTGAAGCCGGAGACGGGGTTGGCCCGCGGGAATCAGACGCTGGTCGATACAACCCTCGGCTGGCGCTTTGTCAACCCGAAACTGGCGGCGATGTACGATCCGGTCAGCATGGGTGAGACAGCCGAAAATGTTGCTGAAAAATACGGGATCTCGCGGGAAGAACAAGACCGGTTTGCGCTCGGCAGCCAGCAAAAAGCCCGTGCGGCATGGGAAGAGGGCAAATTTGCCGATGAAATCGTCGCGATTGAGGTAACCGAACCGGGAGGGGCAACCGTCGCATTTGCGCGGGATGAGCATCCCCGGCCGCAAACGACATTGGAAAAATTATCGCAGTTACGCCCCGCTTTTCGCCAGGGGGGAACCGTGACGGCCGGAAATGCTTCCGGGATCAATGACGGTGCTTCCGCGCTTCTTTTAATGGCCCGGGACGTGGCGGAAAGGCTCGGTCTGAAACCGATGGCAAAGGTTGTCGCGTTTGCCGTCGAGGGAACCAATCCGCTTTATATGGGCATAGGCCCGGTCGGAGCCACCCGCAAAGTGCTGAAACGGGCGGGGATCAGCGTGTCCGATCTCGATTTGGTCGAGTTAAACGAAGCATTTGCCGCACAGTCCTTGGCTTGCATTTCCGAGTTGGGTCTTGATCCGGACAGGGTGAATGTAAACGGTGGAGCAATTGCCTTGGGCCACCCGCTCGGAGCCAGCGGTGCACGTATTTTGACGACGCTGGTGCATGAATTGGAAAAGCGGCAGGGACGGTTTGGCCTGGCTACGATGTGCATTGGTGTCGGCCAGGGAATCGCCACCCTGATCGAACGGATTGACAGCTAAACCAAAAGGAGAGGATCAGGCATGTTAAAGGAAAAAGTAGCGCTTCTTAAGGAAAAATACGACCTGTTGATCGGCGGCGAACATGTGCCCAGTGAGTCGGGTGAATATTTTACCGTCTATAATCCCGCAAACGGAGAAGCGATTGCACAAGTGGCCAAAGCGACCCGCGCCGATGTGGACCGGGCGGTGCAATCCGCGCGCGATGCGCTTTCCAACAGCAAATGGGCACGCTGGCCCGCTTCCCGCCGCGGACAGATTTTAAACAAAATCGCGTCGATCATGCGGCAGCGCTTCAATGATTTGGTTGAACTCGAAGTGCTCAACAGCGGAAAAGCGTTGTCTGCCGCCAAAGGACAAGTGATGCAGGCCATTGAGGATTTTGAACTGTATGCCGGTGCGGTTACCACGATTCAGGGACATACAAAACCCGTTCCCAATGGTTTCTTTCACTATTCGGTGAAAGAGCCGGTCGGGGTTTGTGCGCAAATCGTTCCGTGGAACTATCCGCTTATGATGACGGCCTGGAAAGTGGCCCCGGCCCTGGCCGCAGGTTGTACCCTCATTTTGAAACCGGCCAGTTTAACCCCGCTCACTGCACTCGTACTCGCGGACATTTGCCATGAAGCGGGAGTTCCTGCCGGCGTGATCAATGTGATTACCGGGAGCGGCGCCGATGTCGGTTCCTACCTGGTCGAACACCCGGGAGTTGACAAAGTGGCCTTTACCGGGGAAACGACGACCGGGAAAGATATCATGGCCAAGGCTTCCGACACCTTGAAGCGCGTCACTCTGGAGCTCGGCGGGAAATCGCCGAATATCGTCTTTGCCGATGCTGATCTGGAAGCGGCGGTGAACGGCTCTGTCTACGGAATTTACTATAATACCGGCCAATCCTGCGAAGCTCGCTCCCGCCTGTTTGTTCACGAGGATATCTACGATGCCTTTATTGAGAAATTTGTGGAACAGACCAAAAAATTGAAATTGGGCGATCCGTTTAACGAAGAGACTCACGTCGGAGCAGTTATTTCCCAAGGGCAATGGGATACAATCGATTCATATGTCAAATTGGCGGAAAAAGAAGGCGCCCGGGTTCTCTATGGCGGCAAGCGTCCGGAAGGGGAGGAGTTTGCCAAAGGTTACTGGTATATGCCGACGGTGATCGTCGATGCAACCAATGACATGCGGGTGGCTCAAGAGGAGATTTTCGGTCCGGTTGTCGTTGTGATCAAGTTTAACGATGAAAAAGAAGTGGTAAAGCTGGCAAACGAAACGATGTACGGTCTCGCTGCGGCCGTATGGACCCGTGACTTCGGACGGGCGCATCGGGTTGCCTCCCAGCTGAAAGCCGGCGTGGTGATGATCAATAATCCGTTCTCCGCTTTCCCGGGCCTGCCGTTTGGCGGTTACAAACAATCCGGGTTCGGCCGCGAACTGGCCATCGAATCGCTGGAATTGTATATGGAGACGAAAAGTGTCCTCTCCTATGTAGGGCCAAAACCGCTCAATCCGTTCGGTGTGTAGGAGGAGCGAGATGAAAGCAGGACTGTCGCCGGGATACCAGGAAGAGATTACGATTACCGTAACCGAAGATATGGTCGCCTCCTTCGGGGGACAGATGGTTCATCCCGTGTTATCCACGGTATCGCTTGTCTATTATATGGAATGGGCGGGGCGAAAGGTGATCTTGCCTTTTTTGCAGGAGGGTGAAGAAGGAGTGGGAGCGTACATTGAGGTAAAACACCGCGCTCCGGCCCCGATTGGCAAGCAAGTCACCATTACTGCCACCGTGAAAGAAGTGACGGAACAAAAAGTGGTCTGTGATGTGATCGCCAGGCATGACCGCGCCGTTGTCGGGGAAAGTGAGTTTGTGCAAATCATCCTGCCGAAGGATAAACTGAAGGAAAATATTGAACGGATGAAATAAAAACCGGGGGAGTGATGGTTCCCCGGTTTTTTCATTGAGAATAAAAATAACCATTCAACCCCAAGAGGATGAATGGTTGATGAAGAGGTTTGCTTGTCTTCTTTATAAATTTGGCCGGCAAGCTTCTGCTTCGCCTCTGTGAACACCGGCGTTGCTGGAAAAAGAACCGGTGCCTCTAACTTAGAAACCAAATCCGCCGGCGACGAAGACGAAAATGGTCGCAATCACCAGCAGGAAGATTAACAGCCTTCTCCAGCCAAATCCAAAACCATAACCATAACTCATATTTCTCACCTCCAGAAACAAATTCAATATATCTTATTTCATGGGTGAAACAGTGGAAGTGCGTTCTCCTATTTTTTATTGAAATTGGACTAGTATCTTTTTCAGTTTTTTGGGTGCTTTTGAGGATGAAGAGAATGAGCAGACATCTCAAACAAGTGTTGCCGGCAATGGGAAAATTAAGGCAAATTGCCCAGTTGCGATTTGGATAAACGGTCATATTATAATCGTGTATCCCAGCTTAACAAGGAGTGAAGCGTATGGAACGAATGAAACCTCCGGTTTATCCAATGATGCCGATGCCGATGCCCCCGATGTATCCGATCTTTCACCATCCCAAACATCACAAAAAACATCACTATCCCAAACATCATCATAAAATGATAGATTATCATCATTTGCACGAAGCCTATCACCACAGCAAATGTGCCACGAAGCTCTTGAAACATATGCTCGGCCATCATCATCACCGCCATCACTATCATGACTGGTGTCACTGGGACAGCTCTTCCAGCAGTTCGCATTGGATGGACAGCAGCTCCTCCGGCAGTTCCCACTGGATGGACAGCTGCTCCTGAACGAAAGGAGGTTGAGAAAAAATGTATTATGGATATCCTTATTACTCCCCATACACGATTTCGACGGCTCGACGTGAACACAAGAATGAAGACATGTCACAGATGATCACAAGACATATGAGCATCGCGGAGGAGATTCAAAGAAGGATCAGCAGCATCGATGAGAGGTTTGGCCGAATCGAAAAAATGATTCAGGAACGCTTAAAGTGACCGGAGCGGGCCGAATCAACTTCTGATTAACCCCTCCTGATTAATTATCATCACATTGGTTGGTCCGTTATGAAGGCGGAACCGTGGCGGGTTCTGCAAAATGCCTGATTCCTGAAACCCGCCGTGCCAACTTGACATAAAACACCCTTACTTGGTGGTGGAAGCGATCGAAGTAAGGGTGTCATTTTTTGGATTTGATCGCAAAAGGGTTCGGCAAACACGGCGATGAGCGGGAAACCGGCTTTCAGCAGGTACCGGAGAAAGGTGTTTTTTTGCCGAATATTGCGAATCTCGATTTTCGGTTGACACGGCAGTGGATCCTTCGTATAATGTTTTTTGTCGATAAGAAATATGAGGATATGCCGAAGTGGCGGAATTGGCAGACGCGCACGACTCAAAATCGTGTTCCCAAAAGGAGTGTGGGTTCGAGTCCCACCTTCGGCACCAGTAAAACCAGGGAGAACGATCCCTGGTTTTTAATTTTCATAAAAATTTTCTTGTTGACAACACGATTTCTCCATGTTAAATTATATCTTGTTTCTGAAAATGATTGTTTTTGTATTTTGCCGGGACGTGGCTCAGCTTGGTAGAGCACCTGGTTTGGGACCAGGGGGTCGCAGGTTCAAATCCTGTCGTCCCGACCATTTTCAATTCACCTATTCGCTTTTTAAATCCATATAACGGGATGTGGCTCAGCTTGGTAGAGCACCTGGTTTGGGACCAGGGGGTCGCAGGTTCAAATCCTGTCATCCCGACCACATAGATAAATGAAGGAGACCCGGCTCGGAGGTCTCCCAAAGGTTGTTGGCAATCAAGGTCAACAACCTTTTTTTGTTTGGATCGCCTTTTCGGAATCATCAACGAAACCAGCTTCCATCCAATGATGGATTGGTGTGTCAGCCTGATCAGTAGCCAAAAGAGTTCCGGAAACATGGTGTTATGAACGTTGGGCTATGTCACAACGATGTGCTTCCGGTTATTCTGCATGGAGGATTATTTTGGCTCCTTTTTGCATGTCCATTAGTGAATGGGAAATGATGGGGTAATCTCCCTTTTCCTTGACAACAAATTCGACGATTGCGCTCCCACCGGGGGGAATGGTCACGGTTTGTTGCCCATGGAGCATGTCAGCGGGGTTTCCGTTTAGGTAGACACGGTCGAAGACTGCACCGATGACATGAAAAGCTGAAAAATGATTGGGACCGGCATTCACAATTTCCAAACGGATTCGTTCCCCGTTTCTGGCTGCAAGAGGTTTTTGCATGCTGAAATCTTTTCCGTTAAACACAACAGCTTGCGGAGTTCCGTTTTGCAGGGAATTAGAATTTGATTCATCATACCATTCGCTCTGTATCAAGGTGAACGTGCGATCCACTTGATTATCTGTCGGGTAACCGGATTTCGGTTTTACGATAATCATTCCAAACATCCCGTTTGCCACATGTTCCAACACCGGTTCAGTGTCACAGTGATACATGAAAATTCCGGGTGTATCCGTTGTATAGACAAATTCGCCTTACTTATTCGGCAGTACATTGGCAAAGTTTTTGGAAGGTGAGGCATTGACAGCATGAAAATCGACAGAATGAGGCATATTGGGGTCCAGGTTTTTAAATGATATGTGAAGTGTATCCCCCTGATTTACCTTTAAAATTGGGCCCGGAACCGTTCCGTTAAATGTCCAGGCCTGATGAATTATACCTGGGGCGATTTTCAGTTTTGTAACCTGAGCGGTCATTTGGATATACACATTATGGCCTTTTCGATGAATAACAGGTTTGATCGGATGTGAATATTTTTCTGTTTTTTTCGCGTATCTTATTGTCTGGTTCGAAGGATTAGTCGGCTCTTCGGTATTTAATGGGAAAAAATATAGTAATAAAAGTGTCAGGACTGTTGCCACAACACCTAATGCCAAAATATATTTTTTTCGCATCTTTATTCCCTTCTTCAAACTGGTTTATCTCATTCGTGTATGTGAAATGATGATCATATTGCTTTAACATCAATTGTTTATTATTAATACATACTATATTTTAAGGAGGTTGAAATCATCTTATTGTGATACAAATCACATACTGAGTCAGGAAAAGGCTCCAGCACCTCCAGCACCAAACGTCAGGGGTGGCAAGACTTTATCCAGACGGATGTTCTTTCTCTCCGCTGCGTTTGGTGCTTTTGCTTGGCACTGTTTTGAAGAGAGATTGGTTGCAACAACCGGTGGGTACAGGTGTACATGAAAAAGGTTCTGATTAATTTGTCACTTTTAAAATCCCAATGATTTTTTGGCTTCGGGTGAAATCTTTTCAGGAGTCCATGGTGGATCCCAAACAACTTCGACCTCAACGGATTGAATCGCCGGATGCAAACTCAATGCCGTTTTGACACCGTTCGAGAGCGTGTCATGAAGCGGGCAGCCAGGAGTAGTGAGGGTCATTTTGATAAACACCTGATTGTCCTTGATATCAACATCGTAGATTAATCCAAGGTCGACGACGTTAATCCCCAATTCCGGATCATACACATCTTTGAGCCGTTCAATAATCTCTTCTTTGGTTACATTCATTCTTGATACATCCCCAATCAGTTTTTAAATACCAATCCGATTAACAAGATATAAAACAGACTGAATAACAAAAACAGAATGAAACCCCCATTAAAAAGAAACGATGAAGAGACAGCCATTCCCAGTGTGGTTGCCAAAAATGAGCAAGCGACCCCGTTAAGTCCCCAACGCACACGTTTTTCATCAATCATCTGGTGAAGCAGGGGAACTTTTTCTTTCCCTACATGAGAGCCATATTTAAATGTCCACCATAAGAACGGTACGATTTTGGACAGGTATCCGATGATCGTGAAATAAACCCAACCCCATAAGCTGATCCAGATACTCATGATGAAGATTTCCTGCCCCGGAATGAAGAAAACAGCCCCGGCCAATAAGAGAAGATATAGAGCCATGAGGGCATTGATCTTTACGGTAAAGGCGACTCCGGCTCCCGGATTTTTTTTGA
Organism: Thermoactinomyces sp. CICC 10521; assembly: GCF_016055135.1. Lineage (NCBI taxonomy): Bacteria > Bacillati > Bacillota > Bacilli > Caryophanales > Thermoactinomycetaceae > Thermoactinomyces > Thermoactinomyces sp. CICC 10521. Next base: position 32,534 of record NZ_JAECVZ010000002.1, read on the forward strand.
TTCCGGATTGACGGATCTGATACGTGGCATAAACAAAGGACAGGAAAGCCAACGCGAGCAAAACGACAGGAAATCTCAGAAAGAGATTATCGAGGCCGCTCAATGCGCTCCCCGTTCCCAGAAGGATTGCGAGGTTAAGGAGAACCAAGGCGGTTTTTTGTGCTTTTACGGGGTAGTTGTGAGAAATGGAAAACATCGGTAACAACTTATAGGTGAATCCCATGATCAGGTTTCCAAACCATCCGACAGCACCAAGCCAAATATGGGTCAACAGCAGATGATTATGGTTCACTCCCAATTGTCCGTTTGCAAAATCATAGCCCATAAGCATTCCGGTAAATCCCGTCAACATCAAACTGATGGACGCACAAAGAACATGAATTGTAACCGTGTTCCATTGCTTTGCAGAAACCAGTGTGATGACAACATTTACGGCGAAGAGCAAGATTGAAAGGAAAAGTATTACGGCAAAACAGGCGATCCAATTCGGATTAAATCGTGAAAAACCGAGGATCAGCCCCAGATGGCCGATCATAAACAAACAGTAGTGAATAAAACCCATCCATTTGCTAAAGAGCGATCGATTAACGACAACCGGAACCAGCTGATAGACTGCTCCCATTGCCACCATTGAGGACCAGCCGAGTACAAAAAGGTGCGTAAAGGCCCAGCCCGACGGATACCTGGGAGCCGTAAAATTTATATCGGAAAGTGATACAAGTGAAAGCAGGCAAAAGACGACCATTTCAAGAATACCCGTAATGATAAAGAGCAAAGGGAGCTTAAGAGATGATGCATGGCTCTGAGATTGCAGGTTTGCAGGACCGACAGTTGTATTCATAAAATGTTTCACTTCCCGTTGGAATGTGATTTGTAAATCGTAACTTCAGCAGAGCCATCATCTTTTTGATCGATTTTATAGGAATAGCCAAGACTATCCAATTCCTCCAGCAAATAAACGGGTACCCGATCATTCCATATTACAACCTGATCGCCCGGTTTGGCTTTTTCCAGTTGATTCAGCGTTCGAACCATGGGTTCTGGCGGAATCAGGCCGCGATTGTCAAGCCGGTGGATTTTTGGTTCCGGGTTGGTGCTGTCAGCAGAGATGTTTTCGTTGGCAGGAGATTCCCGTCCTTCTTTGTTCTTATAAAAAATGCAAATCCAATGATCTGCCTCTTTTTTTGTTGTTTCGCAGGCATATCCTTTTAATTTTAAAATGCGAATCAATGGAACCGGTTTAAAAGTTGTATGCAAAATCAGGCGATCTCCATCCTTTAGGGATTGAACAGCATCCATAATTTTTTTAAAGGGCTCTATTTTTTTTCTCAAGTCCTCGCGGACGTCCAGTTCGATGGATCGTAGTTCTTTCTGGTTCATTTCTCATTCCCCTCCTTTTGCCTATACTATAACGCAATGATTTGGGAAAATTTTGTGACCAAGATCACATCTGATTTTTTTCAGTGAAAGTGTTAAATATCACAGAAATTTTTTAGAAAGGTAATTTAAGATTGAATCAAAATTTATGAAAAGGAGTGAATGGAATGAGCGAAAGTTTTAAAGCAACAGTTGATGCCAGAGAATACCCGCCGCGGGACAAGCATCGTGTCATTTTTGAAACATTTGATGGTTTGAAATCAGGGGAGACAATGTTGTTATTGAATGATCATGACCCAAAACCCCTGTATTACCAATTTCAAATGGAAAGGCCGGACGGTTTTGGATGGGAATACTTGGAGGAAGGACCTGAGGTTTGGCGTGTAGCGATCAGCAAGAAAGGTTAATCCTGAAGTTCATCTGAAAAGGATATCCTTTTCAGATGAACTTTTTTTGGCTAGGTTCAAACTGTGGATTTTGTGTGAACAAACTTCTGTATGTGAAAATGATCACATATATACTCGTTTGCCGGGCTTATATTGGCTATAGAAACCTGGGAGTACGGGAGTAAAGTGATCAGGGAGATTTTCCGTTTGTGGGAGTTTTTTTAATGTATGACATTACCTGATTATTCAATGAGTTGGAGTGCGATCTTTTTATAGTTTGGGAGGGTTGAAACAATGCAAATGGTCAGGATCGAAGAAAATCATTCTGGAAAAATGAAGGTTTTAGATTTTAACAAAGGAGAGGTCATAAATATTCGGTTAAAATCAGGTGAAACCATTCCCCGTCATTATTTAAACTCTGATGCAATTATTTTTTTGATTCGCGGGGAGATCATGTTTAGTGTATATAATCAGCGGTTCAGGCTGAAACCGTGTTCATTGCTGCAATTAAGCCAATATGAAATTTATGAGATGGAAGCGATTTTTGATACGAGTTTGCTTGTGTTTAAAATTTAATTGTGAATGGGAATCCAAAGAGGATCGCTTAAATTTTCCGCCGGGAAATTCGCCCGATCGACCAGGCGGAAATATTCCCCTCTTGCAGACCAGTAGTGACGTGTACGAAATATTGATGAAAATTCTAGAAAATTCATTCTTGTTGATAAACCATTCATCCAATGCCGTGGCTGGTAAATCCCCCCCTAGAAGTCTGATCATAAAGTTGTGATCATCTTAAATTCGTTTTCATCCGGGGTGTGAAAATAAATCGACAGAGCATATGGATTGTTTGCTCATACGTAAATTGATTCAACGAGCCCCGATCACGGCCGTTTCCGCAAGATGTTTCAATCTTCTTGCCCGAGGTGTATTCATTGATGCCGCCGGGATATTCAGTTCCGCTGATCGTTATTTCCTGGTTTCAATCCTCTTGCTAGAGGTGTATTCATTGATGCGGCGTTCATGAGATCCTTTCTGATTATTGAGTTTGTACGTGATTTTCCGAACACCTTTCTGATTCATCCGGGTTTCGGACCGTTTTGACAGGATCTTCTCCATTCAAAAAGTCTGATTCCCCTTTGTTTTTGCGACCTTTGGCGTTTCCGAACATCCCTTCGATCTGTTTCGAAGCTTCCGGTGTTCGCAAATGATGGCAGGGATCTTCTTGCAGCACCTTACTGCTAATATAGCAAATGAGAAAACAAAAAAACAGAAAAGGGCAGAATTTTTCACTTTTTATTTTGAGATAACCGGTTCCGCTTGAAGATCCAAGTGAGAACAATCCGGATACAAGTCTAAAGGAGACCCGGCAACAGGTCTCCTTTTCCATTCAGTTTGATGTTTGGGAAAGTGTTGGCAATAAATGATTTTGAATCAAATGCGCCACCGCGTTGTCGTTATTGGAAGGGAGGATCAGCTGCGCATGGTTTTGCGCCTGAGGGTGGGCGTTTTTTACGGCAGCGGGCAAACCGGCAATCCGGAACATTGAAAGGTCATTTAAATGGTCCCCGACGGCCGCCGCCTGGCTTGGCGAAAACCCGAGGGTTTTTAACACTTTCAGTAACGCATTCCCTTTGGAAGCTCCGGCTGGAAGAATTTCGAAATAATGATCCGCGGACAAAACGCAGTCGATCGGCAGATGGCTGTTCGCCCGGGACCATTGAACCAGTTCTTTCATCTCTTCCGTGTCTGCAACCGCGACCAATTTGACACAAACCACATCGTCGGGAAGAGAAGCGAAAGAGGGGAGCAGCTCAAGGGAAAAATCGGCATCGCTCCAGGCTTTGGTCAGTTCCCCGACCTGAGTGCCGTAGATTTTATCCGTACCGTAGACAAAAATATCAACCGATGAGGGCAATTTTTGCTCCAAATCCTTTAGAATAGATAGCATAAGCGAACGGGAGATCAAACAGACCGGATTCAATTGTCCGGTTGCCGGGTCGTAGATCATCGCTCCGTTATACAAAATGACGGGACAAGTCAGCTGCAACTGTTCGATGAATTTTATGCTTTCTTTGTAACTGCGCCCGGTAGCCAGTGTAAAGATCCCGCCATTTTCGCGGAACAGAGCAATGCTGTCTCTATTTTCAGCCGAGATTTCTTTCGAATCATTGAGAAGGGTGCCATCCAGATCAGATACGAGAAAGGGGTAAAACAATGATTTCATAAGTTCTGATCAACTCCTTTGCAATGCAAGTATAGCGAATTCGGATGAAGCGGGAGTTGAGGTTTTGTTCAATTATGGCAAAGTGATATGATTCCAAGAAGTATATCATAATTTTTCAGTTTCATATAGGGGAAAATTTGCTTAGGGGAAGAGTAGCATGGATTTACAAATGATCTTTCAACGGTATCGGAATTGCCGGATGTGTCCTTTACATACCCGCCGGACGCAAGTGGTAATCGGAGAGGGAAATCCCCATTCTCCGCTGATGATTGTCGGGGAAGGGCCCGGGGCGGATGAAGACCGGCAGGGGCGCCCCTTTGTCGGACGGGCCGGGCAGCTGTTAAATAAGATTTTGCAGGCGGCGGAGATTCCGCGGGAGGAAATTTATATCACCAACATTGTGAAATGCCGCCCGCCGGGCAACCGAACACCGCATGATGAGGAAATGGCCACTTGTATTCAGATTTTGCGCCAGCAATTTCTGGTGATTCGCCCCAAAATCATTGTCACTTTGGGATCGGCGCCTACCCGTGCCCTCATCGATCCCAGGGCGCGCATCACCAGAGTCAGGGGGAAATGGGTGGAGAAAAAAGGGGTTCGCTTTATGCCCACCTTTCATCCGGCTTATCTGTTGCGCAATCCGGCTGCGAAACGGGAAGCATGGGAAGATTTCAAGCAGATTCGCGACGCGTACCGGATGGTGCTGACACAAGAGAGAGGAGAAGGGCCAGCCAGATGGAAAGATTGAGTCAGATTTTGACACGAATTGATGGAAAAGGATACAAGGCATATAAGGATATTCAGGGAGAATACCGCTTTGGGAAATTCACCCTGTTTATTGACCACGTTCAGGGGGATCCGTTCGCTTCGCCTTCGCGCATCCGGATCAGAGTATCGCAGCGGATCACGAAACACCGTCCGGAATGGCTGAAAAACGCCTTGCGGCAGACAGCGCTGGAAGACTGGTGGGTGCGAAAATGGGCGGAGCGCATCGGACGTTTTTCCCGCCGGACAACAGGGACGGGGAAAAGCGGGCTGATTGCGATTGACCGTCCGGGCCAGCAGATATTGAAACGCGCGGCCGCGGTGGTTACTGCTGATCATCTCGAGGTGCGCCTTTCCGTCGGGTTGCCGGCTCGGGGCCGAACCGTGCTGGGAAAGCAGGCTCGGCAAATGCTTCTTGAGGATCTGCCGCAACTGGTGGATGAAACGTGTATCCTGCGGGAAGCGGATTTCCGCTCCATTGAAGCCAGAATGCAACTGGTCGACAACCAGCAGGCCATCCGGGAGGAGATGGACAGGAACGGCTGGGTTTCGTTTGTGGCCGACGGTTCAATCCTGCCGCGAAAAAGCGGCATCAATGACCAGCCGCTCAGAGGCGAGTCGGTGATTCCGTTCAGAACCCCGCCTTCCTTTAAAGTGTCGATTGCCGTGCCGCATGGTGCCCCGATCACGGGGATGGCCATTCCGCGAGGGGTTACGTTGATTGTCGGGGGTGGTTATCATGGGAAGAGCACCCTCTTAAAAGCCATTGAACGGGGGGTTTATCACCATATCGAGGGAGACGGGCGGGAATATGTGCTCACCGTTCCCGATGCCGTCAAGATTCGCTCCGAAGACGGGCGGCGGGTGGAAAAAGTGAATATCTCCCCGTTTATCAGCCGGTTGCCTTTTGGGAGAGCGACGGAGCGTTTTTCTACAGACGATGCGAGCGGAAGCACTTCGCAGGCGGCCAATATCATGGAAAGTTTGGAGATGGGTTGCTCCTGCCTGTTGATGGATGAGGATACCAGTGCCACCAACTTCATGATTCGCGATGCCCGAATGCAGGCGTTGGTCAGCAAAGGAAAAGAGCCGATCACTCCCTTTATCGACAAAGTGCGCCAGCTGTATGAAGAAAAGGGAGTTTCGACGATTCTGGTCCTGGGTGGATCAGGTGATTACTTTGATGTCGCCGACCATGTGATCATGATGGATCACTATACCCCCTGTGATGTAACCGAAGAAGCAAAGGACATCGCCCGGTCTTATCAGCTTGCGCGTAAACGGGAAGGCGGGGAATCTTTTGGTGAGGTGACGCCCCGGTTTCCGTTGGCGGAAGGATTTGATGCCCATAAGGGAAGAAAGGAAAAAGCAGATGCCTTGGGTCTTGATACGATCCAGTTGGGAACCGGCCGCATTGATCTTTCTGCATTGGAACAATTGGTCGATCCCAGCCAGACGAGAGCGATCGCCCAGATCTTACGCGTGCTGGGAGAGAAAGCGGACGGGAGCAAAAGTTTGCGCGAACTGATTGATGAGGTGTTTGCCGAGTTGAAGCAACAGGGCTTTGATGCGATTTCCCCGTATCGACGCGGGCATCACCCGGGTGATTTGGCCTTGCCGCGCAAGCTGGAAGTGGCGGGTGCGGTCAATCGCTTGCGTTCGCTCGAAGTGAGAGGAGAATAGTGAATGGATGAAGTGATCGTGTATACCGACGGTGCGTGTTCGTACAATCCGGGCCCCGGTGGCTGGGCAGCCATTTTGTTGCATGGGTCGCGCCGCAAGGAAATTTCCGGCGGGGAACGGGAGACCACGAACAATCGCATGGAGCTGACAGCCGTGATCCGGGCCTTGGAAGCCCTGAAAAAACCGTGCCGGGTGAAGGTACACTCCGACAGTGCCTATATCGTCAATTGTTTCAAGCAAAAATGGCATGTTAAATGGCAAAAAAACGGCTGGGTGACCGCCAGTAAAAAGCCGGTCGAAAACAAAGACCTGTGGCAGCGGCTGCTCGAACTGATGAAACAGCACGAGGTTGAGTTTATTAAGGTGAAAGGGCACAGCGACGTGGAATTAAATAATCGTTGTGATGAATTGGCCCGGGCTGCTGTTCCCAGATGAGGGTATGCAAACCGACCGATTGGTGTTATGATGGAATGTTGGATGTTCGATCAAAAATAAGGAGGTGGTACAGGTGAGACCCGACCAATTGAAGCAAAAATTGATCGAAAAAGCCAGGGAGATCGGAATTGACAAGATCGGTTTTGCCAGCGCTGACCCCTTTGTTGAACTGAAGGAGCGGCTCAGGGAAAGCCGGGAAAAAGGTTATGCTTCCGGATTTGAAGAACCGGATTTGGAAAAGAGGGTATGCCCCGAACTCTCATTGCCCGAGGTCAAATCGCTGATCGCGATTGCGCTCGCCTACCCCTCCAAATTAAAAAATCCTCCCCATTCGGAACCGGGGGCATACCGCGGGATTTTTTGCCGGGCTTCCTGGGGGGAAGATTATCATGTCGTGCTGCGCGAGAAACTGATGCAACTGGAAGCTTATTTAAAAACGCTGGTGCCGGGTGTCCGGACGCAGGTTATGGTCGATACCGGCGCCCTGTCCGACCGCGCCGTCGCTGAACGGGCCGGAATCGGCTTTGTTGGCAAGAATACAGCGTTGATTACCGAGGAATTCGGTTCCTGGGTTTATCTGGGTGAGATGTTGACCGACGTTTACCTGCCGCCGGATGAGCCCGTTCTTGATGGGTGCGGTGATTGCACCCTTTGTATGGATGCCTGTCCGACGGGAGCGCTGGTCCAGCCGGGGCAGTTGAACGCCAAAAGTTGCATTGCTTATTTGACGCAAACCAAAGACTTGCTGCCCGATGCCTACCGGACAAAGCTGGGAAACCGATTGTACGGATGCGACACCTGTCAAACGGTCTGCCCCAAGAACCGCAAGCTGCATTTTGACCATCATGAAGCGTTCCGGCCGGATCCCGAGAAGGTAAAGCCGCTTTTAAAACCCCTTCTCACGATGAGCAATCGCCAGTTTAAGGAGAAATTCGGCCTGATGTCCGGTTCATGGCGGGGCAAAAAACCGATTCAACGGAACGCGATTATCGCCCTGGCTCATTTTAAAGACCGGACTGCGATTCCGGACCTGATTTCCCTTCTGCACGAGGATCCCCGCCCCGTCATTCGCGGCACTTCCGCCTGGGCTTTGGGGAGAATCGGAGGCGAGGAAGCCAGACAGGCATTGCTGAAGGCGAAACAGAAGGAACAGGAAGAAGAAGTATTGGCGGAAATTGATAAAGGATTGGACATGCTTGCGGAAGAATGCATCTGAAAGAAAAGCATGTGAAAAAGCGGCGTGATTTTGCCCCTTGAAGATGAAAGCTGCCCGTTTGCCGGGGCAGCTCTTTTTTTCTTAATAAAAGCCGCCCTCAATTGTGCGCAAAATCGGCGGGTTCAAAAAGGAGGGAGGATCGTTTTTCATCAATCATTGGATACAAAAGGATAGCGATGGATCAAAAACGAACTGATGATAAAGCAAGCAAATGCGAAAATGAAGTTGTATAATAATTGATTCCAATAGACAGATAGATGAAAAATACCATCCTGAAACATATCGAAAAATGACGGAAACATAACAGGGGAAAATTCTCTCAGGAAGATGCCTCGGAGAGATCCGACTCCCAGTATTAAAATGATTATTGTGATTATGATATGAAACGAAACTGAGTTTTTGAAAATCAAAGATGTCATTTGACTGAAAATGGAGATGGCGATCATGCCGGTAACAAGGATGAGAAAGATAAACATCATCAGGATGGGAGGGTCGAATTGCAATTTTAATGTCTTTAAATAAAACGATTGAGCAAAAGAGCTCCAACTTTTAGCTGCCGGGAAAAATAAAAAACCTACGATCAAATGGACAAACAAATACCATGTACAATACAGGATCACGATAATAGCAGTGGAAATGATCTTGGAACCCCACCACCCCTGACGCGACTTTATACGCGTAAGTACAAAAGTATCAAAGCCTCCTGTGACCCCCGTCAGATCGTACAGATAGAAAAAAATCGGAGAAATCATGCTGAACCATCCGATGAATTTCCATATGTGATCATGCGCAAAAAGCCCACCCGACGAGATCACCAAGTAGTCCCAGAGATTGGGGGATAACTGTGCTGCACTTGCAGTCACATGAAGAAAATTCACCTGTGCAAGAGCAAGAACGATAAATAAAACGGTTGTTATTAACAGATTTTTCAAACGAAGAACAAGTAACAAATTCAAGTGAATCAGTGTTTTCATACGATCCATCCTAAATTGATCGAGTTAAATTGATTCGTCTGAACAGTAATAATCCCAACAGGACTGAGAAAGTAAAAAGAAGAAAATGATATGTAAGTGACCAATGAGTCGTAAATCCAGGTGTGTTTACGATTAATTTATTTGGATACTGAGATAAAAACATCATCTGAGAAGTTGGGAACCATTTCTCAATTTCCCTCATTTTTAACCAAGCAACATATGACAGGATATTCATAAATGCCCCTGTTCCCCAAGTGAACACAGTGTTTCGCAAAATCAATGAAACCATAAGCAAAAATGTTCCATAAGCGGTTAAACCAAAAATATATAAACATTCGATCATGATCAGTACAAATGATGGAGAAGTCTCCTCTGTAAACAGTGAATGGGAACTCCATGTAAAATCAAGCGGCAAACCTGAAAGCAAACCTGAGATCAGATATATAACAGTACATATCATTGTAAATAAAAAAGCACAGACAAATAAGACGCAGATTTTAGCCAGTAGCCAGGAGAGCCTGGATCTGGCACGTGTCAAAATTAATCCCGCATACCCATTGTTAAGATCACTCAGGATTAAATCCGCAACGAGAATCAGAAAAATGGAAGGAAGCATTACCATACAATTAAACTGTTGTGTCAATGCATTTATGATGTAATCCAGTACGTTCAGTGATTGAATTCCATTTCTGCGAGAGAAAAAAATGACAAAAGAAAAATGATCACAAACACAACTAACCAGCGCCATTTTCGACGATAAAACAGCTGCATAAGCTCAAATGTAATCATTTTCAACCTCTCTTACATCGACAGTTTTTACTCCGATCTCTGTTAAAAATGACATCATCTCATCCCGATTTTTCCATTTTCCTTTGCATATGCCGGCAGGATAACCGTCTACTCTTTCCGTGATTTGCAATAATAAACCTTGTTGATAAATATGTTCCAAATCACTCAGATTGTTTGTGATAATCAGCCAACTTTTATCACGCTGCTCTCTGACCGGATGCAAGGTGCCGTTTTGTATCATAAAAACCCGGTCACAATATCTGTTTATTTCTTCTTTATTGTGCGATACCATCATTACAGCTGCTCCCTGCTCCACCTGCTCTTTCATAATCCCGGAAAAAAGAATCTTTCCCTCTTGATCCAAACCGTTGGTGGGCTCGTCAAACAACAAAATATTCGGCTTTTCCATTATAGCCTGTGCAATACCCAGTCGTTGGCGCATTCCCAATGAATAAGACTTAACGGGTTTTCGGTTGTCAGGATCCAAACCCACTCGTTTAATGGCTTCTCTTACGGCTTGCTCATTTATTTTTTGCTGTATATCGGCCAGTATTGTTAAATTCTTCAGACCGGAAAGTTGTGGCAGGAAAGCAGGGGATTCGATCAGTGCTCCAACAGATGCGGGTAATTCACCGATCAAACCAAGGCGAACCGCTCTGCCTGACACCCGAACTTCTCCCCTGTCAGGATATATCAACCCTGTAACCAATCGTAACAGAGTGGTTTTCCCGCAACCATTTGGACCAACGATCCCCACTACTTCACCGGAAGCAACGGTTAAGTTGATATCATTTAACACTTGTTTGTTCCCCAGTTTTTTAGATACTTTAGTGAACTCTACCAAATTGTTGATTTTATCCATTGTAAACCCTCGCTTTAAAGTTTCTGGCAAAGAAAAAGTAGGTTAACGTGTAAAATACAATGGATAAGACAATCCAAATGAAAGGAATTTCAAGTGTACGATAACTGAAATGATTCAATATGTACGCTCCGACTAAGTCGAGGGGGGCATATCGGGTTAAATTTATAGAATAAAGAACGAAATGTAATACGATGAATAACAGCCAGGGAGTCGCAACAACGATGTAAATATTTTTGACTGTTGTGGAAACGAAAACCGATACCATTGAGATGAATACGGCTGACAGGGCACTGTTGAAAATGATCAGCAAGATATAGAGAAACGGATGGTCGATAAACAAAGATCCGGCATATTTTGGGATGAATGAACTGTGGATTTTATTGATATCGCTTATATTTGGAAATTGTATTGCAGCCAAAACGAAACAAAACAGTTCTGATATGAATACAAATACAAAACTGACAACAGATGCAGAAACCATTTTTCCCACAATGTAAGTTTTGTAAGAAGTTCTCATAAGCACATATTGTATAAAGCCTGACTTCTTATCCCATGCCAGCGAATCACCGGCAGCCAAAGAAACGATCAGCGCAAATACCAAAGGCAATAAACCTGAGGCTCCATTACCGTGTGCATATAAAAAAGCGAAGTAAAAATTATGATTTGCCGTTACGGGTACAAGCGGTCCAGGACGGTATGCTTCAAAACCTTGAATAAAAAAAGCCGACATGATTAAAAAAGCCACTAATGCCTGCCGGCGAAAGAACGCCCGCCTTATTTCCATTTTTGTGATTTTTGTTAACAAATCGGCCCCTCCTTTCCCAAAAAAACAAGAAGAATAAGAGAGTGTGTTTACGACTCTCCCATTCTTATAAGAATAATGGTGACTTTGTGTATCAAGATGAGAGACCCTGTTATTAATTTTTGCTTCAGCATTTAGAATCCTTCATATTTTTGATTATTAATCGAATAATTTTTTGATGATGGTCAATATTTGATTATTGTGATTTTCTGTCGCATGCCATCTTTACATATTTTCTTCGGAACGTGGATTAAATCGAGCAGCCCTTGTTGAAGGGGGCAAAAAATCCGTAATTATCCCACAGATCCCGGCTATCCGATCAATATTATTTTTTCATTTTTCGTAAAGGAAAAATTTTTGTATCGATTCCTTGTGTGTATGAATGTTATTGTAATATAATATTATATCTTTCCTTCTGGATAACGAGCTTCATTTCCTCAAAAGGGAGTGTGATGCTTCTTCCTTGCATGGCAGTATTCTTCAGTTTTCGGAAGTGTGGCGGGGCTGTCATTCGTGTGGTTCCCGCATTATTGGCATTTAAAGCTGAAGCGGTCTTAACCACGACTGGTTAAGGTGGCTGGGAGTCCGCAGCAGTGCCGAAATGGGTTAAAATATTTTTGAAACTTTTTCTCTTTTTTTTCGTCTGTTTTATAGGAGATCTGCTGCGAGGCAATGTTGGTTGAAATAGAAGCATTTTGGCAAACAAAACAGTCTTGTTGCAATCCTTCCAATATGATGCAATTTTATTCGCCATATTACATGTTATGGTGTTGGTAAGGAGGGTTTTCATTCAGTTCGTTATTTGTGATAAAATTTTTGCAATCCCAAGTAGGAGGGTATTTTCGATGGCTTCCGGATCACAGGTCATAGCATGGAGCCAGATGGAAAGTCCGGTCGGACCACTGACTCTTGTGGCCAGCCATCATGGGTTGTGCCACCTCGATTTTGCCAAAAAAAGCGCCCCGACAGTTGGAATTCAGATCTGGTTGAATCAATGGTTTAACCATTACCGTTTGGAACGGAATGAGCAAGCCTTATTGCCGTACATGCAACAATTGAACGAATATTTTAATAAACAGCGGCGGGAGTTTGATATTCCGCTCGACCTGCACGGTACGGCATTTCAAAAGTTGGTATGGAGATACCTTCGGACGATTCCATATGGTGAAGTGCGCTCATATAAAGATGTGGCACTGGGGATCGGAGCACCTAAAGCCGTGCGCGCCGTAGGAGGGGCAAACAATAAAAATCCCATTTCGATCATTATTCCCTGCCACCGCGTGATCGGATCCAACGGATCGCTGGTCGGTTACGGCGGCGGGCTTCATATTAAAGAATATCTGTTAACACTTGAAGGCTGGTTAAAACCGAAAGAGGAATCATAAGGAAAGATGGCGGATCAGGAACATCCGCCTTTTTTAGTGAGTGGCATTGCCGGTCAGCTGTACCCCCGCTCCTTTCTTTTTTGCTTCACTCATCCTCGTGAGACCGGGCGGAGGGAAAAGTATACCTTTTCTGACATTTTTCATACAGTGTGGTATAAAAGGAAAGGAGTTTTCGCTTTATGAGCAGCAGTGGAGAAAATTGGATGGAGGCCGGCATTCGCGCGTACAATCCGCTGGCGGCAGTGCAATATGCCAGCACTTATTGGAATGGAGCAAACCGCGCTTATCGTTTTTTTCATGACGATTGTACCAACTTCATCTCGCAGTGCCTGCATGCCGGAGGGCTGCCGATGGTTTTTTCGTCCAAATCAGGCCGGGAATGGTGGTACCGCCGGGGAGCAAAGGGGCACTCCTGGAGTTACAGTTGGACCGTAGCCCATGCGTTTCACCATATGTTGCAGGCAGGCGGGCCGACGGGTCGTTGCCGCAGATTGAGCAGTCCGGCTGAACTTCGGCTCGGGGATGTGATCTGCTACGATTTTGAAGGGGACGGGCGCTGGAATCACAATACGATTGTGACCGGATTTGACGCTGCCGGGCAACCGCTGGTCACGGCCCATACGTATAACTGCCACAACCGGCGCTGGGAATATTACGATTCCGTTGCGTATACCCCGAGGATTCGCTATGATTTTTTTCACATCAGTTGAAGCCCGGTTTGCCATTTGGGTAAAATAAAAGAGATGTTTCGAGAATGGAAGGGATGAAGGCACGTGCCATTTCACATTGTACTCGTTGAACCGGAGATTCCGCAAAATACGGGGAATATTGCACGCACGTGTTCAGTGACGGGAGTCAAGTTGCATCTGGTTCATCCGCTCGGCTTTAAAATTGACGATACCAAATTGAAGCGCGCGGGTCTGGATTATTGGCATGAACTGGATATTGAGCATCACGATTCATTTGCCCAGTTGCAAGCAAAATATCCGGCCGGGCGCTTTTTTTGTGCCACGACGAAGGCAAGCCGCGCACATACCGATTTTCAGTACGAAGAAGGCGACTTTTTTGTGTTTGGCAAGGAAACCAAAGGACTCCCGCCGGAAATACTGAACCGGCATCGTGAAACATTGATTCGGATCCCGATGCGGCCGTCGACCCGCTCGCTCAACCTCTCCAATTCGGTGGCGATCGTGGTTTATGAGGCGCTTCGGCAATTGAATTTCCCCGGGCTTTCCTGAATGAAAACCAGCATCTTTTTTGTGACAGGACCCGGGGACGAAAGGATTTAATCTATTTGGGACGTCGTGGTTCCGCATGGACCAGCGCACGCTGAATGGCTTTTGGCCGCCAGGGTTTGAAATCATTTGCAGAGAGTGGGGGAAGGCATGATAAAAGCCTGTTTATTCGATCTGGATGGAACTCTTTTGCCGCTTGATACCGAAGCTTTTGTAAAAGTATATTTGCAAGCCTTGGCCCCTTATGTAGCCCATGTCGTTCCGCCGGACAAGCTGGTTCCGATCATCTGGAAAGCGACGGGGGCGATGATTGAAAACGACCAGGCTGACCTGACCAACGAAGAAGTATTCACCCGGGCTTTTTTGCAGCTGTCAGGACTTGAAAAAGAGGAAATTTGGCCTTTGTTTGACCGCTTCTATAAAGAAGAATTTCCGAAGCTGGAGAAACATGCGGAAAAAAGTGCCCTTGCCCGCCAGGTGGTCCAGGCTGCTCTTGACCGGGGATATCAGGTGGCGGTTGCGACCAACCCCGTTTTTCCGAGAGAGGCGATTTATGAGCGGTTGCGTTGGGCGGGATTGGACGATCTTCCTTTTGCCACGGTAACCGTTTATGAAGAAACGCATTTTTGCAAGCCGCATCCCGGTTATTACAGGGAAGTGGCCGGACGGTTGGGCGTGTCGCCGGAAGAGTGCGTGATGATCGGCAATGACATGCAGGAGGATATGGTGGCCTCCGTTGTGGGCATGCGCACTTTTTTCCTGATAGAATACCGGATTGACCGTGGGCGCCCGTCCTACGACTTTGATCAGGAGGGAACCATGGAAGATTTGTTCCAATCCATTTGCAAGGGGACGGGTGTTTTTCAAAAGGAACATCCGGTAAAAAAATAAAAACAGTCTCGAAAAACCTTGGATTTTTGCCAAGGTTTTTCTATCTTTTTCCTTTGAAATTTGATAAAATAGAAGTAACAACTTTCTATTTGTAGCATATACATGATATAAAATATCGCCTTACTCTTTCCTATTTCAGTAATCTATAGTCACTAGGGGATACTGACGAGGCAGGTATAAAATCAGAAAAGTCTAACTCAGGGTTTGTCTTTCACTGAAGGAGAGGAGGCTTTCCATGGATATTCTCAAACGGATTGCCGAGTACCGCGATCGCGAGAAAAAGCTGATGTGGGAAGGAACCTTCGCCGACTACCTGGACATCGTGAAGAAGAACCCCCGTGTGGCTCAAACCGCTCATTCCAGAGTTTATGATATGATTGCGAAAGCAGGCATTGAGACAGATGCCCAAGGAAATAAAAAGTACTTGTTTTTCAGCAAGGAGCTGTTCGGGCTGGATCACGCCATCGAACGACTGGTGGAAGAGTATTTTCATTCAGCAGCGCGGCGCTTGGATGTGCGCAAACGCATTTTGCTTCTGATGGGTCCTGTCAGCGGCGGGAAGTCGACGATTGTGACGATGCTGAAAAAAGGGCTGGAGGAATACTCGCGCACGGATGAAGGGGCCTTGTACGCGATCAAAGGCTGCCCGATGCATGAAGAGCCGCTGAACCTGATCCCGCGCGAACTTCGTCCTGAGTTTGAAAAAGAATTCGGAGTGCGGATTGAAGGAAACCTCTGCCCCTATTGCCGCTTCCGTTTGCAAGAGGAATACGGGGGCCGGATCGAGGATATGGCCGTGTACCGCGTCCTGCTCTCAGAAGATGAGCGCATCGGGATCGGTACATTCAGCCCGTCTGACCCGAAATCTCAGGATATTGCCGACTTGACGGGAAGCATCGACTTCTCCACCATCACCGACTACGGTTCGGAGTCCGATCCGCGGGCTTACCGTTTTGACGGTGAGTTGAACAAGGCGAACAGGGGTCTGATGGAGTTCCAGGAAATGCTCAAATGTGATGAGAAATTTCTCTGGAATTTGCTTTCCCTCACACAGGAAGGCAATTTCAAAGCAGGCCGTTTTGCCTTGATCTCGGCCGATGAAGTGATCATTGCCCATACCAATGAGTCGGAGTACAAAGCATTTATCGCCAACAAGAAAAATGAAGCTCTGCAATCACGGATTATCGTGATGCCGATTCCATACAATTTGAGTGTAACAGAAGAAGAGAAAATTTACAAAAAATTGATCGGACAAAGCGACCTCGCCCATATTCACATCGCTCCCCACTCGCTGCGAACCGCCGCCATTTTTTCCGTCCTGACCCGGCTGAAAGAATCGAAAAAACAAGGTGTCGACCTGCTGAAGAAAATGCGCCTGTACGATGGTGAAGCAGTTGAAGGCGCCAATGACATCGATTTGGATGAATTGCGCAATGAGCACCTGGACGAAGGGATGTCCGGAATCGATCCCCGCTATGTGATCAACCGGATCTCCAGCGCCCTGATCAAAACGGATGCCGATTTTATCAACGCACTTGATATCCTTCGTTCCCTCAAGGAAGGATTGGACCAACATCCTTCGATCACTCCCGAGCAACGAGAAAAATACCTCCACTTTATTTCCATCGCCCGCAAAGAATACGATGAAATCGCCAAAAAAGAAGTACAAAAAGCATTTGTCTACTCTTATGAAGAATCGGCCAAAGTCCTGATGGATAACTATCTGGACAATGTGGAAGCTTACTGCAACTGGCAAAAAATCCGCGATCCCATCACCGGTGAAGAGCTGGAGCCGGATGAAAAACTGATGCGCTCGATCGAAGAGCAGATCGGCATCTCGGAAAATGCGAAAAAGGCGTTCCGGGAAGAGATATTAATCCGCATTTCCGCGTATGCCCGCAAAGGCAAACGCTTCGATTACAATACCCATCCCCGCCTGAGGGAAGCGATTCAGAAGAAACTGTTTGCCGATTTGAAAGATGTCGTCAAAATCACCACCTCAACCAAAACGCCGGATGAAAACCAGTTGAAAAAAATCAATGAAGTGATTGCCAGACTGGTGGAAGAATACGGCTACACACCCGCCAGCGCCAATGAGCTGCTGCGTTATGTCGGGAGCTTGCTCAATCGCTAAGCCCGCACTTCGGTGCGATTCTAAATGGGAGGTGAAAGAACATGAAGCACCCCCTGTTTATCGTCTCGGAAGAAGACTGGTCCCTGCACCGCAAGGGCTATGAAGACCAGATGCGGCACCAGGAAAAGGTGAAGGAAGCGATCCGCAAAAATTTGCCCGATTTGGTCAGCGAGGAAAGTATCATCATGTCGGATGGGCAGCAAATCATCAAAATCCCGATTCGCTCGATGGAAGAATACCGTTTTCGCTATAACTACAACAAGGGAAAACACGTTGGCCAAGGGGACGGCAACAGCAAAGTGGGCGACGTGCTCGGCCAAGATCCGACAGATGGCAAACCGGGCCCGGGGAAAGGCCAGGGAGCAGGTGATCAGGCCGGAATTGATTACTACGAAGCGGAAATTTCCATCGCCGAACTGGAAGGGATTCTCTTCTCCGAGCTGGAGCTCCCGCACATGGAACGGAAAGAACAGGTCGACATGACCGTTGAAGATATTCGCTTCAATGATGTACGGAAGAAAGGCTTGATGGGCAATATCGACAAAAAGAGAACGCTGCTGGAAGCGATCAAGCGCAATGCGCTCAATGGAAAGAAGAAGAAAGTGCAAATTTCCGTCGATGACTTGCGGTTTAAAACATGGGAAGAGATCGTGACCCCGCACTCCAACGCCGTGGTCATCGCAATGATGGATACCAGCGGTTCGATGGGAATCTTTGAAAAGTACATTGCACGCAGCTTCTTCTTTTGGATGGTTCGCTTTCTCAGAACCAAATACCAACATGTCGAAATCGTCTTCATCGCCCATCATACCGAAGCCAAGGAAGTAAGCGAAGAATCTTTTTTCACCAAAGGGGAAAGCGGCGGAACCATCTGTTCCTCCGCCTATCGGAAAGCATTGGAAATCATTGATACCCGTTATTCACCTGACCGCTACAACATTTATCCTTTTCACTTCTCCGATGGCGACAACCTCAGTTCCGACAATGAGCGCTGTGTCGAACTGGTTAAGGAAATCCTCAAACGTGCCAATATGTTCGGCTACGGTGAAGTAAATCAGTACAACCGGCATTCCACGCTGATGACAGCCTACCGCCACATCAAAGAACCGCGTTTTTCCCACTTTGTGATCAGAGAAAAAAGCCAGGTGTATGATGCTTTGAAGCATTTTTTCGGGAAGAAAGAGGTCCATTAATGCAAAAAGCCAACCGCCTTCTCCGGCAGTCTCGGAGAGGCGGTTTTTTTTATTCTTCCCATTATCGGGGGTTTTCCCGCAAATACCGGACCGGAACGAATTCCGTCAGCCAGACGCCATTGGCCGATTGGAAAAACGTATACCCATCCCGATGCATTTCCCGGGACAGAATCTGAAGGACGACCGGGGTTCCGTGTCTTTTTCCGACCCGGCGGGCTGTGACGGGATCCGGGGACAGATGGACATGATGACGATTTCCCTTGAGTAATCCTTTTTTGCGGATGGAGGGGAGAAAGCGAAGAGCTGTTCCGTGAAAGAGCAGGTCCGGCGGTTTTACCGGATCCAAATTCAGGTCAATCGCGACGGAATGGCCTTGATTCGCCCGGATTTTTTGCCTGTCTTCACTGAAGGCGAAGCGCTGTTTGTTATTGGTTCGGACGATCTGTTCCAGAGTCTCGCGGTCCAATGGCACTCCGTGTTTCCGGCAAGCGTGGATGAGTTCCTCCACGTTTACCCATCCGTTCGGATCCAGTTGAATCCCGATGAGATCAGGCCGATGCCGCAACACTTTGCTGAGGAATTTGCTTGATTTGATAGATTCCGCCCGCATAAAATCCACTCCTGTTAAATGGGTAAGATTCCGCTGATATCCCATGACTTTATCATGTTATATTATTCTTAAACTTCCGGTCAAAACCCTGATCACAAGGAGTGGCATGATGCCTGCTTACAACAAACTGGTGCGTGATTTGATTCCCCGGGTCATTGAACATGCCGGAAAGAAGTGCAGGACCCGTGTTTTGGATGAGAAAGAATACAAAGCGGAATTACAAAAAAAATTGCGCGAAGAGGTTAATGAATACTTAAGCAGCCGCAATGATCAAGAAGCATTGGAAGAGCTGGCCGACGTGCTGGAGATTTTGCATGCGCTGACGGAATCCCATGGTTTTGCAATCAAAGATCTGGAAGATTTGCGCCGAAGGAAAGCGGAGGAGAGAGGACGGTTTAAGCAAAAAATCTTTCTGATCGATGTGGAGGATTAAAACAGGAAACGAAAAGGGAGATCGGACGGATTGCGTTTGTGTCTGATCAGGTGTTGCCCGCTTTTTCTCTTCAGGGAAAAGAGCGGGCAATTTTATCTTTACTAATGGCGTAAATCGGAGTAATATACGATTAATTCTATATTAAGCGCTGAATCTGTACAGAGCGGGGGAACCGAAAAAGCAACGATTTGCTTTAGGGGTGAATCCCGGGTGTTTCCCGGGTAGGGTCACTCTCATGACCCGAATCCGTCAGCTAACCTCGTAAGCGTTATGGGAGGGAAACGGTATGTGATAAACCACGGAAGGAGTTTCTCTTTTTTGTGGTTTTTTCTATTGCTTCATTTATGAAAAGCGGCTGTCTTGATTAACCGCGCACAGAGCGAATCGGAACTTCGGAGAAGGCGGCAAGAGCTGCGGACACATAGTTTTTGATGTCCTGTCAATATTATGCAATAAATACCACCGGTTACCGGGAACACTATTTACTGTTGCATGATTCACCAGTTTTTCAGGTTTTGGAGGAATCATATGTTCAGCAAAATCAAACGCATTCTGATTGGAAGACCATTGAGGTCGAATGAGTTGCACAGCCAGAAATTAAACAATTTGAAAGCATTGGCCACTCTCTCTTCTGATGCGCTCTCTTCTGTGGCCTACGGCCCGGAGCAAATTCTCATCGTCCTTGCTACGGTCGGTGCATTGGCCTTTTGGTATTCCCTGCCCATCGCGGTGGGCGTGCTCATATTATTGGTGGCCTTGATCTTATCCTATCGCCAGATCATTTATGCCTACCCTCAGGGCGGCGGGTCTTATATGGTGGCGAAGGAAAATCTGGGGATGAATATTGGCCTTGTTGCGGGCGGGTCATTGTTGATCGACTATATCCTGACCGTCGCGGTGAGCGTTTCGGCCGGGACGGATGCGATTACCTCCGCCTTTCCGGTGGTGCATCCCCATAAAGTGGGGATCGCGGTCTGCATTGTGGTTGTGATCACGATTTTGAATTTGCGGGGACTGACCGAATCAGCTTCCATTTTGGCCTATCCCGTCTATTTGTTCGTATTTGCCCTGGCTATGCTGATTGTTGTCGGCTTGTATCAGGTATTGACAGGGGCAGCCCCGGCTCATGTGCATGCAAGCATCGGAACACCGGTGGCGGGGATCAGCCTGTTTCTCCTCCTGAAGGCTTTTTCTTCAGGATGTTCTGCGTTGACGGGGGTTGAAGCCATTTCCAACGCGATTCCCAACTTTAAAGAACCCGCTCCCAAAAATGCGGCCTTTACCTTGGTGATCATGGGACTTATTTTAGCGTCCCTTTTTTCCGGCATTGTCTTTTTGGCCTATTGGTATGGGATCGCACCCTCAGCAAAGGAGACGGTGCTTTCTCAACTGGGACGGGCTGTCTTTGGTCGGAATGGCTTCTATTATTTCATTCAGGCGACCACCGCGCTGATCTTGGTGCTGGCGGCCAATACCGGGTTTTCGGCCTTCCCGTTACTCGCATACAGCTTGGCCAAGGATAAATTTATGCCGCGAGCCTTTACCGTAAGGGGAGACCGCCTTGGCTATTCCAACGGAATCGTTACCCTGGGTCTGGCCTCAATTATCTTGATTATCGTTTTTCAGGGAAATACAGAAAATCTGATTCCTCTGTATGCGGTAGGGGTATTTATCCCGTTTACGCTGTCACAAACCGGGATGATTCTGAAGTGGGTCAGGTCAAAGCCGAAAGGCTGGATCGGCAAATTGGCGGCCAACCTTGCCGGGGCCCTGATTTGTTTTCTGATTTTGATCATCTTTTTTATCACCAAATTTCAGCATGTATGGATGAGTCTTGTTTTCATTCCGATCTGTGTGTTTATTTTCCATAAAATTCATCAGCACTATGTCGCGGTCGGCGATCAGCTGCGCGTCGACTTGTCACATAAGCTGAGCGAGATCAAAACAGCCGGCAACGTGGTGATCGTGCCGGTTGCCGGGATAACGAAAGTGGTGGAGCAATCCCTCGTTTATGCCAAATCGTTGTCCGATAACGTGGTTGCTGTCTATATCGGATCAAGCCCGGAAGCCATCGATCGCATGGAAAGAGAATGGGCCGAATGGCAGACGGGAGTCAGACTGGTGACGTTGCATTCCTTATACCGCAGTGTATTAACGCCGCTGAGTGAATTTATCGATATGGTGAAAGCGAAAGCGGACAAAAAAGGAGCCAGGGTGACTGTGGTCATGCCCCAATTTATCACCAAGAAGTGGTGGCACGGGATTCTGCACAATCAGTCGGGATTTCTC
The DNA here is from genome assembly GCF_016055135.1 of Thermoactinomyces sp. CICC 10521. Taxonomy (NCBI): domain Bacteria; kingdom Bacillati; phylum Bacillota; class Bacilli; order Caryophanales; family Thermoactinomycetaceae; genus Thermoactinomyces; species Thermoactinomyces sp. CICC 10521. The sequence goes on from NZ_JAECVZ010000002.1 coordinate 54,217, forward strand.
ATCATGGCCTATCTGTTGCGCATGCGCGATGTGATTGTCACGATCGTTCCATACCAGTTGCAAAAATAAATGTTTACTTCGGGGAGCCCGTCTTTTGGGGGCTCCTTTTTTGATGGCAGGCATCCTTCACAAGGCTGTTCCTCGTCGATGGATCAGGACCAGTCCGAAAACAATCAAAAGCATCCCCGAAAAAGCAAGGAGAGAGAGCGGATCATGAAAGATCAGATAATCGAAAAGCGCCGTGACCGGGGGGACACCGTAAAACAGGCTGGTGACATTGGTCAGATTCCCTTTTTGGATCAAGAAGTACAGCATCATGGAAGCACCGACAGAGATCACCAACGACATCCACGATAAACTGAGGAGAAACACGGGACTCCAGTGAACCTGCCATCCCCCGAAAAAAGGAAGCAAGAGAAGAATCACCAGCAACCCTCCGGAATATTGAATTGCCATGTTTACCGGCTGACTCAGTTTGATCCGTTTTTGCATAAACGTTCCGGCCGTAATGCAACCGAGGCACAACAGGGCGCTTGCCAGTCCGGATAACGGAAAGTGCGGAGCGGAAATGTGATCGGCCACCACGAGAACGAGACCGCTTAATCCCAAAAACAGACCTGACCATTGGCCATATCTGATTTTTGTGGCAGCAAAAAAGGCTGTGATGATCGGCTGGGCCCCCAGGATGATGGCCAGGATCCCCGGGGCCAGATGATTATTCAGCGCAATAAAGTAGAAGATTTGATACCCGGCTTGCAGCAACAGGCCGGTGAGTATGACATATCCCCATTCCTTGCCGGATTTGGGATAAGGGGATCGGGCAGACAGGCAGATGATCCAAAGCACAGCTGTTGAAATGAGGAAACGGAGAAAGACAAAGGTAAAGGGATTGGCGTACTGCAATCCCAATTTGACAAAGATCGCCCCGCTGCTCCACGTTAAAACAAAGGCGGCGGGAATGAGGGAACTCCATTTGTTTATTTGCTGCGGGGCTTTTGGCAGAAACCGGGTTTCTTTGTTCATGCTGTTTCACCTCTCTCTGGAAACAAAAATATTCATTATCATGAAAATTTTAATTATAGCAAACCACTCTCCTGCCTTCAGGTCAAGGATGCCTTGTTTGGATTGCAATGTTGTTTCAGTCGCCTGCATCACTTTCAACAAATTTTCAGTTTCCCTTCAGTATGGATTCAGTTAGGGCTAAGATAATAGAAGCGGAATGACTTCGGTGAAGGTGGTGGATGTAAGATGCACCAGATAAGGGGAATCAGAATATTGGCAGTCGATGATGAGCCGAATATCCTGCAATTTTTGGAGCTCGGCCTGCAAAATGAGGGATTCGAGGTGAGGACGGCCCAAGACGGTATGGAAGCCCTGAACCTCATGAAGCAGTTCCAGCCGCATGTGGTCATCCTGGATGTCATGATGCCCGGGATCGACGGCTTTGAATTATGCCGCATGTTGAAAAAAATGCAGAATGTGGCGGTGATCATGCTCACTGCCAAGGATGAAGTGGATGACAGGGTGAAGGGCCTCACGCTCGGAGCGGATGATTACATGGTGAAACCGTTCAGCTTTGAGGAGTTGTTGGCGCGGATCCATGCCCGGCTCCGCAATCAGTTCCCCGATCTGTTCGGAGAAGTGGTGATCGGGCCGTTTCAGATTGCAGACCGCCGCAAAGAAATCAGGTTCAGGGACCGGGTGTTGGAACTTTCCCCGACGGAGTATGCACTGCTTAAATTTTTGGTTCTCAATCATGGGCTGGTTTTAAGCAAAACGATGATTTTGGAAAAGGTATGGGGTTATGACTTCCAGGGAGATGAAAATATCGTTGAGGTTTATATCCGTTCATTGCGGGCCAAATTGAACGATAAAAATCATGAATTGATCCGGACCTTGCGTGGCTCAGGCTATCGGGTTGATCTTTCATGAATCGGAAACTGCGGGATGGCTTACGCACCATTTTTGCCTTTGATTCGCTTAAGATTCAACTCCTGTCCAGGTCATTGCTCGTCCTGGCCGGCTTGCTTATGCTGATCGGGCTTTTTCAGTATGTTTTTATGCAAGGGGTGATCTACAAAAACAAGGCGACCAGCATGCAGAGCCAAATTCTCGCCATTCCCCGCTTTGCCTGGGAGCAACTCGTTACAAACCCCGGCAGTCTGGACATAAATCCGGGAGACGACTTGCATCGCCCGTATTTTCTCATCCCTGACGTCAGTCTGGCTTTTGTTGATATGCAGGGGAATTTCCAGTTTGTCTCCATCAGTCCCGAAAGCGCCGCTCCTCCGAAGTTGGCTGCCGAGCAGTATCTGGATGCGCTGCGCAATGATCCGGAGGCGGATTATCAGGTAACGGCCGGCCCGGACGGGGTGGAGCAATTGCTGGTTCTGCAGCCGATTGTTTCGCATGACCGGGTGCTCGGAGTAGTTCAGGCAAGTACGCCAACCGGCCCGCTCAAGGAGCTGCTGATCCGGCAACTGTTCACCTTTTTGAGCCTCTCCCTCGCAGCGATGCTGGTGGGGTTGCTCGGATTTATGCCTGTGCTCAAACGCACGTTGGTTCCTTTGTTCAATATGGTGAACATAGCCGAACAGATCGATGCGGGCAATTTGGCCAAACGCTTTCCCGCCCGGCAAGGGCAGATGGAGATCGACCGACTGGCGGAATCCTTCAATGGCATGCTGGAGCGGCTGGAGGCTTCTTTTGCGGCAGAAAGGGAAACGAAAGAACAGATGCGCCGCTTTATCGCGGATGCTTCCCATGAACTTCGCACTCCGTTAACCTCGATACACGGTTTTTTGGAAGTGCTGCTGCGCGGTGCGGCCAACAACCCGGAGCAGCTGGACAAAGCCCTGAAAAGCATGCACAGTGAATCGGCACGCCTCAATAAATTGGTTCACGATCTTCTGCTCCTGGCCAAGCTGGATCGGACGCCTCATATGGAGCTTGCAGAAGGATGCCTGGATGCCATGTTGCGGGAGATGGAACCGCAGCTGCACATTCTGGCCGGGAACCGGAGCCTCTGCCTGTCCGTCGAACCCGATCAGAAATGCAAATACGATGCGGATAAAATGAAGCAGGTGATTTTAAATCTGTTTCAAAATGCAGTGCAGCATACCGATCCTGAAACAGGCCATATTCAAATTTCCCTGTCAGGTGAGAAGAATGGAGTCAAATTGTCCGTCCGGGATAATGGCCCGGGGATCGACGAACAGCATCTGCCCCATGTATTTGACCGATTTTACCGTATTGACACGTCCAGGGCCCGCAAACACGGCGGAGCAGGTCTGGGTCTTTCCATCACCAAATCCATTGTTGATGCGCATGGCGGAACCATTCATGTGGACAGCAAGGTGGGAGAAGGAAGCACCTTCACGGTTTGGCTTCCCAAACGTTGACGGCATTCAACCGGCGAATTCAGCTGGATTGAATGCTTTTTTTATGAAAGTTGCTCCGTTTCCCTCTGCCGTTGTGCCTTTTCAGCAAACATTCAGCCAATTCTCAAGCAATATTCAGTTACCCTTAAGCGTCAATTCAGCCAGAGCAGATAAGATAGCAGAGAAATGAAGACAGCGCATGATATCAAACAAAGAGGAGTGAATTCGCAACCATGACAGGACAAACGAAGCAGAGGCTGCGGATCGATTGGCTCTTGATCGTGATTGCCCTGCTGGCTGCTTTTTTGAACATTTTCGATATTTGGAAGGATAGATACGCGAATGCTTACTACACCGCTGCAGTCACCAGCATGCTTCAGAGCTTTCACAATTTCTTCTACGCTTCTTTTGATCCCGGCGGCTACGTGACGGTTGACAAACCGCCGGTCGTGTTCTGGATTCAGACGATGTTCGCTGCTGTTTTCGGGGTTCACGGCTGGAGCGTGATTTTGCCGCAGGCTTTGGCGGGTGTCGGCTCCGTCCTGATGATGTACATACTGGTCAAACCGTCATTCGGAAAAACAGCGGCCCGGCTCGCCAGCCTGGTCATGGCCTGCACACCGGTCGCGGCAGCGATCAGCCGGAGCAATAATATTGACAGCATGCTGGTGTTTGCCCTGCTTCTGGCCACCTGGATGTTGTTCAAAGGAATGCGACGGCAAAAGATTTCCTGGATTTTGGGCGCATTTGCCATGATCGGTGTCGGCTTCAACATGAAGATGCTGGAAGCCTATATGGTCGTACCGGCTATTTATCTCTTTTATCTCCTCGCTTTTAAGAGCGGATGGAAAAAGAAACTGACGGTGTTGGCCGCAGCAACGGTACTTATGGCCGCTGTTTCCCTCTCTTGGGCGGTCGTGGTCGATTCCATTCCGGCAGATCAACGGCCCTATATCGGCAGCAGCCAAACCAATTCCGTGCTGGAGCTCGCTTTCGGATATAACGGAATGAGCCGACTTACAGGAATGCACGGGGGAGGCAAGGGTGCCAGCGGCAAGAGCTGGATGAACGGAGAGCATCTGCGCCAGGCACAGGGGAACGGACGAAACATGGCGGGCGATCAGCATACGGCTCCGAACGGGAAACGGATGCCGGGACCGTTCGGAATGTCCAATGGCAAACCGGGCCAAATGCCCCGATTTGACCGAGCACAAGGCCCGGGATCTGGCGGCATGTTCGGCACCGGGCAACCGGGTCCGCTCCGCCTGTTTCAAAGCGAACTTTCCGGGCAAATCAGCTGGCTCCTGCCCTTTGTCGCCTTTGCCTCAGCAGGTCTGCTTGCCGGTGTTCGCCGTAAAAAGCCGCTTACGGATCAGCAACAAGAAACATTATTCTGGCTCGGCTGGTTGCTTCCGGTGATGGCGTTTTTCAGTGTGGCCGGTTTTTTCCATCAATACTATCTGGTCATGCTGGCTCCGCCGATCGCGGCCCTTACCGGAACGGGCTGGGTGGCGCTGTGGCGGCAATACCGGAACAAGGAGGAATGGAAACGCTGGCTGCTGCCTTCAGGGATTTTGGCGACGACCGCGTTTGAACTGGTGGTGCTTCACCCGTACCAGCAGCAGATCGGTGTCGGCTGGTCGATCGGCATCGGAGCGGCCGGCATCGGCTTGTCACTGGTCTTGTTCGTTGCCGCCAGTGAGAAATGGATCCCCGTCGTGGCCCTTGCCGGCATGCTCGTGCTGCTGGTGGCCCCTTTGTACTGGGCAGCGACCCCGATCATTTACGGTGAAAACAGCATGATTCCGGAGGCCGGACCGGTGCAGCGGGGCTTTGGTCCGGGAATGGCAATGGGGAAACGCTTTGCCAATCCGCAGATGTCTGCCAATCAAGAATCGCGCGAATCTCACCCGTTCTCCTCAGGAAGGACAAGGGGAGGACGCGAGACGCAAATCAACTCCAAATTGCTGCAATATGTGACCAGTCACAATACGGGTGAAAAGTATCTGTTTGCCACGACCAATGCGATGTCAGCCGCCCCGTATATCATCGAAACGGGCAAACCTGTGATGGCGATGGGTGGATTTTCGGGTTCCGACCCGATTCTCACTGTCTCCAAACTGGAAGAGATGGTGAAAACCAAAGAAGTGAAGTTTTTCCTGATTCCTTCCCAAGACGGTTTCAGGGGATTTGGGGACGGCAATGAAAGCAACCGGGTATTCGAGTGGATCCGGGCGCACGGCAAGGAAGTGCCCAAGTCCGAGTGGCAGCCGGACTCATCTCCCGATCACGGATTCCCCATGCACTTTGGCGGCGGGGAAACATTATACGAAATTGAGCAATAAGTAAGGAGGGCCGAACATGAATGAAGCGATTCGCTATTCCATCATCATTCCGGTCTACAATGAAGAAGCCGTTATCCATGAAACGCACCGCCGGCTCACGCAGGTGATGGAATCGCTAGCCGAACCGTATGAATTGCTGTTTGTCAACGATGGGAGCCAGGATCGCACAGAGGAAATCATCACGGAATTAAAAGAGGCTGATCCTCATGTCAAGCTGTTGGATTTCTCGCGCAACTTCGGCCATCAGATCGCAATCACGGCAGGGATGGATCATGCCCTCGGCGATGCGATCGTGATTATTGATGCCGATTTGCAAGATCCGCCCGAACTGATTCCGCAAATGATCGAGAAATGGAAGGAAGGGTATGAAGTCGTCTATGCCAAGCGCTCAAAACGCAAAGGGGAGACGCTGTTCAAAAAGTGGACGGCGGCTCTTTTTTACCGGACGCTCCGCGCGTTGACCGAGGTAAACATTCCGCTCGATACGGGCGACTTCCGCCTGATCGACAGGAAAGTGGCAGAGGCCATGAAGGGCATCCGCGAGAAGAACCGCTTTGTCCGTGGTCTGGTCAGCTGGGTGGGTTTCCGGCAGACAGCGATTGAGTACGTGCGGGATGAGCGGTTTGCCGGGGAAACGAAATACCCGTTGAAGAAAATGTTGCGGTTCTCGATGGACGGGATCACCTCCTTCTCTTATAAACCGCTGAAACTGGCTACATATCTCGGTTTTTTCATTTCCTTCGCCAGCTTTCTCTATCTGTTGGTCTCGCTCGGGGAAAGATTGTTCACGACGAGCACGGTTGCCGGGTGGACGTCGCTGATCGCCTGTGTGCTGCTCCTCAACGGGGTGATTCTGATCATTTTGGGGATTCTCGGCGAGTATGTCGGCAGAATCTATGATGAAACAAAGAACCGTCCCCTCTATATCCTCCGCAACAGGCCGAATGTGGAACAGAGAGAGCAGCAAGAGGTGAAGCAGGGTGTTCGCCCATAAGCAGGAGGCTGTTTTGCTCATTCGCTTCTGCGCTGTCGGGGTGGCCAATACGGCCGTCGATTTCGGCGTCTTCTGCCTGCTGACACTGGGCGGGATGCCGTTCCTTCCCGCTCAGGCATTCTCCTATACGGCCGGGATTGCCAACAGTTTTATCTTGAACCGGAAATGGACGTTTCGCATCAGGCGCAAGGCGAACACCCCGGAGTTGATGAAGTTTCTTTTGGTAAACGTTTTTTCACTGCTGGTGTCATCCGGCCTGCTTTACCTCTTGCGCGATGTCAATCATCTTTCGCTTTGGATTGCCAAACTGGCAGCCACCGGGGGCGGAATGGCGGTCAACTTTATCGGAAGCCGCCTCTGGGTGTTTTCAGGAACCAAAACCAAGGGGAGTGAAGTTTCATGAGGGTAAGGAAAGCAGTCATCCCGGCGGCGGGACTGGGTACGCGATTTCTTCCGGCGACGAAAGCCCAGCCAAAGGAAATGCTGCCGATTGTCGATAAACCCGCCATTCAATATATCGTCGAAGAAGCAGTCCAATCGGGGATTGAAAGCATCATCATCGTCACAGGGAGAAACAAGCGGTCGATTGAGGATCATTTTGACCGTTCCGTGGAGCTGGAACAGACCCTCCGGGACAAAGGGAAAACGGATCTCCTGCAGGAGCTGAAGCAGATTTCTAACATGGCGGCCATTCATTATATCCGGCAAAAGGTGCCGTTGGGGCTGGGGCATGCCATCTTGTGCGCTGAGCAGTTTATCGGGGATGAGCCGTTTGCGGTTCTCCTGGGGGATGACATGATGGTCTCGGAAAAGCCGGCCCTAAAGCAGCTGATCGATTTGTTTGCCGAAGCGGAAACCGAAGTGGTCGGGGTGCAATCGGTGCCGTCGTCAGAAGTGCATAAATATGGCATTATCGATGCCCGCAAACAAAGGGGAAGCGTCTATGAGGTTCGCGATTTGGTCGAAAAACCTTCCCTTCATGAAGCGCCTTCCCGCATGGCGATTATGGGACGTTATATCTTGAAGCCCGCCATCTTCCCGATCTTGCGGACGGTCGGCAGGGGGGCCGGAAATGAAATCCAGTTGACCGATGCCCTGCGGGTAATCTGCAAAAAGAAGCCGATCCTCGCCCGGGAACTGAAGGGAAGCCGCTATGATATCGGAGACAAATTGGGTTACCTGAAAGCCGGCATTGAGATCGGTTTGCGGCGGAAGGAAATGAGAGAGCCGTTTCTCTCCTATCTGGAGGACGTCTTGAAAAGGGAAATGGAGGGAGAGGTGTTACGATGAAATCCGTTTTGGTGACAGGGGGAGCCGGTTACATCGGCAGCCACACTGTTCGGGAATTGAAAAAGCGCCGGATCCATGTGGTCGTGCTGGACAACTTGTCCACCGGACACCGTGAGGCGGTGCAAACCCCTTATTTTTATGAAGGGGATATTGCTGATGAATCGTTAGTAAAAGAGATTGTGCAAAAGCATCGGATCGATGCCGTGATCCATTTTGCCGCCAAAAGTCTTGTCTCTGAATCGGTCAAAAAGCCGGACCTGTATTTCAGGGAAAATACGATGAAATCCTGTTCCTTTTTCGAAACGGTCATCCGCGAAGGAGTCCGGAACATTGTTTTCTCCTCGACGGCAGCGGTTTACGGATCGGCTCACTCCGCCCCGATCAGGGAAGATGACTCTTTGCGGCCTGTCAATCCCTATGGGCAATCCAAGTTGAAAACGGAAAAATATTTGCAATGGGCTGGGGCGAACCGAGGCGTAAAATGGGTCGCCCTGCGTTATTTCAATGCGGCCGGTGCTGCGCTCGACGGGGCGATCGGGGAAGATCATCAGCCGGAGAGCCATCTGATCCCCCTTGTCCTTCAAACCGCACTTGGACAACGTGAGTCGGTCGCCATCTACGGTGATGATTATCCGACTCCTGACGGAACCTGCATCCGCGACTACATCCATGTTCTCGATCTGGCGGTAGCTCACATTTTGGCTCTTCAGGCGCTTGGTGAAGGCCATCTCCCGCAAAATTGCTATAACGTGGGAACCGGGTCGGGCTATTCCGTCCGTGAGATCATCGACATGGCCGGACGCGTTACCGGAAAGGCGATCCGCAGCACGATCGCTCCCCGCCGGGAAGGAGATCCGCCTATGCTTGTGGCCGACAGCAAGGCCTTACGGGAGCACTTGGGCTGGAAACCTCAATACAGCGATTTGCAGACGATCATAATGAGTGCGTGGAAATGGCATCAAACCCATCCATTTGGCTTTGAAAAAAGGGGATGAAAATCGCGGTGTTTCGTCATAAGTTGCGAATCGGCTTGTTCCTGATCCTGGCCGCATCGATTTTGTTATGTGCCTTCTCCGTATGGAAAGCCCGTGGCGATGCCTCTCAGTCCAATGATCTGCCTCCGGCTGGCCACGCGGGCTGGCACAAACATTCAGGCCACCGGATGCATCAGGCGCACCCGGGCCAAAAGATTCCCGCCAGTCATCCGATGTGGAGAAACGGTGGCAATCCATCACCGGACGGAAAACATTTTTTTGGCAACTTTCGCGGGGCGAATCTTGCGATCGTGTTTTCCGCAAAAAGGGAAAGATTGCGCCTCAGCAGCAGAAGGCCTTTTTGTGGAGCTTGTTGGGAGCCGGCTTGTGCTTGAGGGTGGCTCTCGCTCCATGGGTCGGGGGGCAATCGTTTGATCTCAATCTCTTCAAAAGTTGGGCCTTGGCCGCAGCCGAAAACTTCAGTGGATTTTATCTTCATGGTTCCAGCGATTACCCACCCTTGTACATTTACATTTTGTATCTGGTTGGCAAGGCAGTCTCGCTTCCGGCGTTGGGTTCCTATTTTACCCTGTTGATCAAGCTGCCGTCCATCGCGGCCGATTTGCTCACCGCTGCTCTCCTTTACCGGCTGGCCGCCAAGCATCTTTCGGTGGAGACCGGCCTTCTGCTGTCGGCGTTTTATCTTTTTAGTCCGGCAGTATTCATCAACTCCACTTTTTGGGGGCAGGTCGATTCCTTCTTCACATGGGTTGTAGTCGTGGCGGTATGGTTGCTGACGGAGAAAAGGGTGTACGGCTCGGCAGCGCTTTTTGCCGCAGCCGTCCTGATGAAACCGCAAGGGATCATCTTTTTGCCTGTTCTGTTATTTGAGCTGGTGCGGCTGAAGAGTGTCAAGCGTTTTTTCATTGCCGCATTTACTGCATTGGCCACGGCTCTGGTCATCATCCTGCCCTTTTCCTTCCGGCAAAGTCCGCTTTGGATTGTCAAACTGTTCGCCGGGACCATCGGGGAATATCCGTATGCCTCAGTCAATGCTTATAACTTCTTCAGTCTGATCGGGGCCAATTACAAGCCGGATACAACCGTGATGTTGTTTTTCAGTTACTATACCTGGGGGATGATTTTCATTGTCCTCATTACCCTTTTCACCGGGTTTCTCTATTACAGAGGACGCAGCGCCAAGCATGCTTTCCTGGCGGCGCTGATTCAGATTGCCGGTGTCTTCACCTTTTCCGTCAGTATGCATGAAAGGTATCTGTTCCCCGCAGTGGCCCTGTCCTTGCTGGCATTTATCTTTCTTAAGGACAAAAGGTTGCTTTGGCTGTCCGTCGGATTGAGTGCCACCAGTTTTATCAACACCGCCACCGTTTTGTACGGCATGACCCGCGGAGGAGTCCCTTATAATGTTCCCATGTTTCTCACCTCGCTTCTAAATGTTGTTCTCTTCATTTTCCTGGCGAAGGCAGGCTGGGATCTGGCAGCGGGAACGAACAAGAAAGAGGATGCTTTGCGCACAAAATGAGGATCTTCATTTTCTCTGATCCATTGCGGCCTTCGTCTGAGATCGAATCGGACACCGCTTTGAGGCACTTGAAATAAAATCCTCAGCAAAAAACGCCGAAAACGCTATTTTAAGGAAGCGATTCGGCGTTTAAATACATCGCTTCTTCACCGTTATTTGCATACTCCGGACAGACTGCCAGCCATCTTCACATCCTTTTGCCATGCTTTCTCTCTCCCTTGATTTTCGGGTGGTGCATACTATTTGCTTCATGCTGAGTGAAACAAGTTTTGAGCTTTGGACAACTTTGTGTGATTCCGCGGCACCGGACTTTTCCTCCTGCATTCAATCGTCCTGTAGTCTCCTCACAGGCAGGGGGATGGTGCCTGAGATCATCCTCGCCCTTGATCTGCGGGGAAATAGGGTTAAGATAGAAGTATGTACTGCGGATGTTGGGTGAGAGGATGTTACGATGAGCAAAACAGTGGTATTGGCAGAAAAGCCCTCCGTGGGCAGAGATATAGCGAAAGTGCTGGGTTGTCACAAACAGGGAAATGGCTATATGGAAGGGGATCAATATGTGGTGACGTGGGCGTTCGGCCATCTGGTCACGTTGGCAGACCCGGAAGCCTATGGAGAGAAATACAAGACCTGGCGGTTGGAAGACCTGCCTCTTCTCCCGGACCGTATGAAGCTGGTGGTGATCAAAAAGACGGCCCGGCAGTTCCAGCAGGTGAAAAATTTGATGTCACGACCGGATGTGAAGCGGATCGTCATCGCCACCGACGCCGGACGCGAAGGGGAGCTGGTGGCCCGATGGATCATCGAAAAAGCCAGGATCAAGAAGCCGGTGAAGCGCCTCTGGATTTCCTCGGTGACGGACAAAGCGATCAAGGAAGGATTTCGGCAGCTGCGAGACGGCAAACAGTACGAAAACTTGTATGCCTCAGCCGTGGCGCGGGCGGAAGCCGACTGGATGGTGGGCATCAACGCGTCGCGGGCTTTGACGTGCAAACATAATGCCAGCCTTTCCTGCGGCCGGGTGCAAACGCCCACCCTGGCGATGATTGCTGCAAGGGAAGAGGAGATCCGGAATTTTCAGCCGAGAGCCTTCTACGGGTTGGAGGCGGTCACGGCCAATGGCCTGAAGTTGGTCTGGCAGGACGGCAAAACCAAAGACTGGCGAAGTTTTGCCAAAGAGAAATGCGAGCGTCTACTTTCCCGGTTAACGGGGCAAGAAGCGATCGTCACCGAAGTGAAAAAGGCGAAGAAAAAAAGCTATGCACCCCCGCTCTATGATTTGACGGAATTACAGCGGGAGGCAAACCAGCGCTTCGGTTTTTCCGCGAAAGAAACACTGTCCGTCCTGCAAGGGTTGTATGAAAATCATAAGGTGTTGACTTATCCGCGAACCGATTCCCGTTATCTTTCCACCGATATCGTCGACACTCTGAAGGACCGGCTGGAGGCTTGCGGGGTCGGCCCGTACCGCAAGCTGGCCCACCAGGCTTCCCGATCGCTGAAGCCAAACAAACGCTTCGTGGATAACAGCAAGGTTTCCGACCATCATGCGATTATTCCGACCGAAGAACCGGTCTTTTTGGACAAACTGAGCGCCAAGGAGAAAAAGATTTACGACCTCGTCGTCAAACGTTTCCTTGCCGTGATGTTTCCACCCTTTGAGTATGAGCAGACCACCGTTCAGACAAATATCGGCGGCGAGACCTTCATTGCCCGCGGAAAAGTGATCCGGGCGCAGGGATGGAAACAAGTTTACGGTGACCAGTGGCAGGAGGAGGAGCAAACCGAAGGGATGCCGGAGCAGATTCTGCCCGAAATCAAGGAAGGAGATCGCCTGGCGATCCGGTCTGTCAAATTGACCCGGGGAGAGACCAAACCGCCGGAACCGTTCACGGAAGGAAGCTTGATCGCCGCTATGGAGAATCCCGGAAAATATATGGGAAATCAGCGGAAAGATTTGCTCAGGACGCTGGGGGAAACGGGCGGGCTGGGAACGGTGGCTACCCGCGCGGACATTATTGAGAAGCTGTTTGACAGTTTCCTGATCGAGAAGAAAGGCAAGCATATTGCCATCACATCCAAGGGAAAACAGCTGCTCGACCTGGTTCCTGAGGAGCTGAAGTCGCCCGCTTTGACCGCCGAATGGGAGCAGAAACTGGGCGCCATTGCCAAAGGGAAATTAAACAAGGAATCCTTCCTTGCCGAAATGAGAGAATATGCGCAGGCGGTTGTCCGGGAGATCAAAGAGAGCGAAAAAAACTTTAAACACGATAACCTCACAACCAGCCGCTGCCCTGATTGCGGCAAACGGCTGTTGGAAGTCAGCAGCAAAAAAGGGAGAATGCTCGTTTGCCAGGATCGCGCTTGCGGTTACCGCAAAGGAATTGCCCGCGTGACCAATGCGCGCTGTCCGGAATGCCGGAAAAAGCTGGAGCTGCGCGGAGAAGGGGATGGGCGGATTTTTGTGTGTGCTTGCGGCTACCGCGAAAAATACGCTTCCTTCCAGGAACGCAAAAGCAAGGAAAAAAAGAGCATGGTTTCGCGAAAAGAGATTTCCAGGTATCTGAAACAGCAGGAACGGCAGCAGGATGAGGGAAATCCCGCGTTGAAAGAAGCATTGGCCAAATGGTTTCAGCAGAATGAGTGAAGAATTTATGCCTTCTCAAGTGATCGCTTGGGAAGGCATTTTTTAAGACAAAAAGATTTACAAACGTCTGTTCGTATGGTATCATAATTTTGACAACAAGAATTCACAAAAAGGAGAGCGAAGATGGCCAAAATAACAGAGAGAAGCACCAAGGCAACCATTTTGGCAGCACTTCGGGAAGCGGAAAAAAGAATCGCTGAACTGGAAAAAGGGAAACTGGACCCTGAAAGTGAAACTCAGGCGAAAAAAACGGCAGAAACCATCAAAAAAGCGGACAATCTCATGGAAGAGAACATCGACGTCAAAATTATGGACTTGTCCAAATCGGTCACCCGATTGCTGAGTAAAATCAGCGAGGACATTCTCGAGCAGACGCAAAACCTGAAAACGGTAAAAGAAGCCATTTCCATGAAAGAAGCTGAATTGAAGGAACTGTACGGGATTGAAAAACAGGCCCATACCCTGGCTGCACTGGTCAACGCCCATCAGGAACTGAAGTTGTCGCAAGAAAAAGAGTTGGCCGAAGAGAAAGAAAAAGCTTCCTCCGAACTGGCCGAGATCCTCAAACAAATCGAAACAGCTCGCAAAGAGCATGAATCGCTCCTCAAGGAACAAAAAGAGAAACTGGCGCAATTGAAAAAAAGGGAAGAAGAAGAGTTTAAATACGAGTTCGCCAGACATAAAAAACAAGCGCACGACCAACTGGAAGACGAATTGGCCAGCAAGCGGAAAACGTTTGAAGCGGAATTGGAAAAAAGGAAAAAAGAGTTGGATACATATAAGAAATCGCTCGACGAGCGCGAAGAAAAAATTCAAAAACGGGAAGAAAAAATGGAGGAGCTGGAAGCTGAAGTAGCCTCCATCCCAGACAAAATCGCCCAAGTGAAAAAAGAGGCCAAGGAAAAGGCAGATGCGGAAATGAAGAAAGTCTTGGCCATTCGCGAAGCGGCGTTCAAAAAAGAAGTGGAAGCGGACAAACGGATTCTGGAAAAGGAACGGGACAACCTCAAAAATCAATTGCAAATGGCCAACGAAACGATCGCCACATTGCAGGCGAAGCTGGATGAAGCATACAAACGAATTCAGGAGATGGGGATTCAGATGGTGTCCAGCTCCAATGAATCCAAAACCTTTGATAAAATCGCAGCTTTGGTGTCGGAGAAAAACAGCAAATAAGTTTGGAAGAAAGAGGGAGTTCAAGGCTTCCTCTTTTTTTGTCCCCCTTCTTCATTGATACATGGAGAAGATGATCTTTTCTTCCCTGTCCGACAAATCAAACTTGATATGTTTAATCTTGTCTTCATCCAAAGGTTCTTTTTGAATCGGGATCCTGTATTTCAGCAGTTGATGATAAACCCGGTTCAGTCCGTTTACATCCGTGGCTAATACACTTCTCATGCCCACTGTGCACACTTCCCCGTCATGAAAGTGAAGATCAAAATAGACATGGGGATGTCCCTTGTCCAAGGATGTGTCCAGAACGGCATACTTGATGTCATTCCATCGATAGGCTTTTCCTTCCAATACGATTTGATCCTCCTTCAGATACGGACCATCGGCAAATGTAGAGTGGTAGTAAAACACAAGCAACAGGATGACGACAAGGCAACCGATACAAAATTTACGCGCCTTCAGCAGGGAGCCGACAAATGTAAGTACAATGGTCAAGCCGATGAATATGATCGGAATCACATCGGGTTCGTAAATCCAAATGTGGTTTTTCGGGGCGTAAGTGAGCTTCGGCCAGGCGTATAAACCGGCTCCGACCCCGAGCGCCAGGAGGAAGACCAGAATCGCTTTTAAATTCGTCAGATCCTCTTTTTCAGGTGGATCGCTGTTCATGTGTGTCATTTTTTAGATCCTCCCATAACTTATTTACAAATTTCGAAATCGCTTTTTGCAAGGAGGAAAACCCTTTTTTCAAACAGCCCCTTTTGTTTTGTCAACAATTTGGCATAAGTGAATGAGGAAATTTAGGCTTCGATATTAAGACTCCTTTTCACATTTGTTAATCAAACAATCAAGTTCTCCTGCTTTTCTTTATTCATTTCTATTAAAAAATCCTGGTTGTTTCAAGGATGAGTGATGTGAGTCCAAACGCAATAAAGCAGTAACATCAGGGAGGTTTGTGATCCTTCTTTAATATTTTGGAAAAATAACCGGACCTTTTCTGGACAAGTGTAACCGGTGTTCCTGTAGTTTATGGTCCAATTTGTGACAAGTGGAGCGATCCTGATCCCCCTTCTGTCATGCATCGGTCTCTCAATTCTGTCCAATGATCCGGCAGCCTTTTTAACTTAATCTTCTTGCCTTCCTGGTCACCAAGCGATATAATGCAGTTAAATCATGAACAAATAATAATTTTGTTCATATGTTCATAAAAAGGGGATAAACCATAAGAGAGGAATGACCATGCGCGGATTCAGTGAAGCGGAAAAAGAACAAATCAGACAAAAACTGTTCGAAGTGGGGTGTGAGCTCTTCGGGACCTATGGCCTGAAAAAAACGGGAATCCGGGAAATCGCCCGGGCGGTGGGGATTTCACAGGGGGCTTTTTATCTTTTCTTCCCTTCCAAAGAGGCATTATACTTCGCCATCCTTGAGCGAGAAGAGGAGAAGATCAAAACCAGGCTCTTGGAAACAGCGTTGAAAGAGGAGTCAAGTGGTTTTGAACGAGTGAAAAACCTGCTTTTGGAAGGATTGAAACTAGTTTATGAAAACAAGATTGTTCGCCGGCTCTACATGGAAAAGGAATATATGCCAAAATTCCCCCTTGAATTGTTGGAAAATCACAACAAACGGGATCTGTACGATTTGACGCCGCTGGTGGATGCGTGGGCACGGGAAGGAATCATCCGCCCGGAAAAGCCGGAATTGATCGCGGGGATGATTCGCGCGTTTTTCCTTCTTCCCATCCACCAGCGGGAAATCGGGAAGGACGTATTTTCCGAGACGATGGAAAAACTGGCGGAAAGCATCGCCTTATATCTGACCACCGGTGCAGAGAAAGGGGAGGCGCATCGTGATTGAAGTAAAGGGGCTCACTTACCGCTACCCAGGCACGGAAAAAACGGCACTCCGCGATGTGTCGTTCACCGTTTCCCGCGGGGAAATCTTCGGCTTCCTCGGCCCTTCCGGGGTGGGCAAAAGCACTTTGCAAAAGGTGATGATCGGCATTCTGAAAGATTATGCTGGCAGTGTAAAAGTGGAAGGGCAAGAGCTGCGCGAAACGGGTGCGGAATACCTTGAAAAGATCGGAGTGGCGTTTGAGACGCCCTATTTCTACCACAAATTCACCGCACTCGAAAACTTGCGTTTTTTTTCTTCCCTCTATCGAAATAAAACGCTTTCCCCGGTGGATTTGCTGAAACAAGTGGGCTTATCGGACGCTGTCCATCAACGCGTATCCAGCTTTTCCAAAGGGATGAAAACACGGCTCAATGTCTGCCGCGCTTTTCTGCATGATCCGGAATTGGTATTCCTGGATGAGCCGACATCCGGCTTGGATCCGGTCAGCACGGAAGCGGTAAAAAAGTTGATATTGGAGAAGAAAGCAGAGGGGAAAACCATTCTCCTCACCACCCACCATATGGCCATCGCTGAAGAACTGTGCGACCGAGTAGCCTTAATTGTGGACGGGAAGATCGCGTTAATTGATGCGCCGCGGGTGATGAAACTGAAGTACGGGCGCAAAATGGTGCGCGTCGAATACCGAGACGGGGATCGATTGCTGGCGCGGGAGTTTCCGCTGTCGGGTCTTGCCCAAAATGACGCCTTTCTCCGCCTGCTGTCCCATGACGGTTTGGAGACCATCCACACCCAAGAAACTACGCTTGAACGAATTTTTATCGCCGTCACGGGGAGGAAGTTGGCATGAGGTGGTCAAAGGCCTTGATCCAAGACGTTCGCTTCCAGTGGCGCCATGGTTTCTATGCCGTTTATGCCATCATCAGCACGCTGTATATCCTTTTCCTGCGCTTCGTTCCGGAAAAATACCAAGAAGATTTGACCATCACTATTTTGTATAGCGATCCTTCTTTTTTGGGGTTTTATTTCGTCGGAGGAATTGTGCTGTTGGAAAAAGTGCAAAAGATTTTGCAGCCGTTGTGGGTGACGCCGCTCCGCTTGTCAGAATATTTAAGCGCGAAATTGGTTTCACTGGCGTTTCTCTCCAGCTTGTCCAGTATGACCATTGCGATGGGGGTTCACGGCTTCAGCGGAAAAAGCCTTCTCATGGTCATTGGCATTTTCTTCAGTTCCATCTGTTTCACCTGCTGGGGCATGATACTGGTTGTGCATGTACAGACAATCAACGCTTTTCTTGTAGGTTCACAAGTTTTTTTGCTCCCGATCGCTCTCCCTCTGCTGGGATATTGGGGATTGGCGGGCGGGTTGTGGGCCGATATCTGGCCGGGAAGCGCCGCTTTCAGCCTCCTGGAATGGGCCCTGTCCAAGCCTTTCGTTTCTTTTCCGCTGCGTGATTTTCTTCTGCTCATCGCGTGGTGTGCAGTTTCATTCTATGGGGCGAAACGCTCGCTATTTCAAGCATTCACAAAAGAATGGGGAGGGGTGCGGGCATGACCCGATGGCTGTATCTTATTCTCGGGGATGTGCGGCGGTTGCGACATGATTGGGTTTTGCTGATGTCGTTCGCCTCCCCTCTTTTTCTCTTGATCTTCGTTTGGGTCGTCCTTCCTTGGATGGAATGGGGTGTTCAGCACGTATTCCATTTCTCCATCCGGCCCCATTTGGATTTCATTATGAGTTTTCTCGCACTCGTCACTCCGATGACGATCGGAATGCTGGCCGGTTTCCTGTTGCTGGATGACCGCGATGAGGGCATGTTGTTGGTGTTGGCGGTCACTCCAATGACGAAGAGGGGATATCTGGTGTATCGATTGGTTTTACCCGTTTTACTTGGTTTTTTCTTCACGGGGGCCTTCATTCTGCTCGCAAACCTTGTCCAATTCGATTCCGCACGTTTGCTTCCCTCCCTCTTGATGTTGTCATTGGAAGCGCCGCTCGCCACATTGTTCCTGGGCGCCTGGGCGCAAAACAAAGTGGAGGGGTTGGCCATTTCCAAGTTGATGGGGCTTTCCTTTTTTGGGCCCGTCGCCGTGTGTTTTCTCCCGCCGCAGTGGCAATGGGCTGCGTGGTGGCTCCCCACTTACTGGGCCTCTGCAGCTTTTTTATCGGGATTGCCTGCGGGACAGCATTTTTTTGTTGCGCACGGGATGGGATTCGTGATCCATGGTTTGTGGATGTGGGTGGCTTATCGGATGTTCATTCGTCGAGTGGAATAGATTGGCCGGAAACTGTGAGGCGACTTAAGTAGTTCTCCGATTTGAGAATAGATAGCAGAATAAAATCCTTCAAATGGTCGATGGTTTGTTTCTCCAAAGGTGATAGATGATTTGACTATAAAGAAAAAAGCTGCCCTTTTGTCGGGGGCAGTTTTAATGATCCCGGGGAACAGCGGTGCTTCATAACCAGGGGCGAAAATAATGCCTGAGCAGTTACTGTGTCGGCAGATTTACATTCGTTCTTCACTAATCAACAGCTTTGCTCAACCCTTTTTCTGAAGGTGTCGTGTGGCGATGATTAAACCTGATGGTTTCCGGCATCCGCCCCGGGGTATATTCCTGATTTGTGCATGGCGGGGATCATGACGGGAATGACGCCGATCAAGAGGTTGATGATGACCGGGCATTTTCCCTGATCGTGTCCGTCAATTCCTTAAAGCTTTTGCCGCTGACATCATCGGGGAAGTTCGTTTCCCCTTCCATCTGGATGTTAATCTCTTTTCCGTTTGCTTTCACCATCTGGGGACTGAACGCTTCCGGCTGTTTCAACACAGCTTGATCCTGATCGTTGAACTTGATTTCATAGTTGGCAAATGAGCCGGAGTAGGTGTTTTCCATATAGGGGTATTTGTCCAGAAAAAGAATGTATTTTATACCCGTTTCCGGCTTGAGAAAAGTGGAATTGGGGACATGGATATCCAATGGCTGGCCATTCTCATCCTTCAGTTCCTTTATCTCCTGGCTGTAAACTTTATGAATCAGGATGGACTCGTTCGTGATCGTCCCTTTTAAGACCTGATCCACTTTGAATTCGTATACCTTGGCTTCATCGTAGACATCTTTGGCCGGTTCGGCAGGGTTTTGCACGTCCCTCGCCGCATTCACGGATGTTACGTATTTTATATAATGACCAACTACAATGAATGGGGCCTTCTCTGTCATATCTTTCAGATCTTTGGCGACGATCAGGTCGTCAGCACCGATGTGAATGGTGGGAACCCCTGTTGCCGGTAAATTCGAACAGCCGGAAAGTGAAAGAAGACTGATCATCACAACAACCGCCAAAATGATCCTTTTTTTCATTTCAAGTCCTCCGTGATTGATCAAAATAATCTTTAATCTTCGGACGTTTTTACTGCGGATTATGTTTCAGCTAATAGAGATTATTCACCCCGTTGATATCGTCCGTTTGCGGGGTGTACATGGAATAGCGATTCCGGCTGGTGTTCATGATGGCGGGATTATTGGTATGGGCCAGTCCCAGGATGTGCCCCAGTTCATGGTTTGCCGTGCTGCGGGCAGGAGTAAATTCATGCGTGAGCGAATAATATCGGTTAATCTTGGATACCCAGGAAGTGACACAGCCGAGCAAGTTAGTATACCAAATCGAGTTTCCGTACTTCCCGTCTTTTTCGCTGTATGTGTCCAATGCGCCCGAAGCATCGGAACCGCCATTGACATAGCGACGGGCATTTTGACTGTTGTTCCAGTCCGTCAAAGCTTGTTGAAATGCATTTTGGAAGACCGCCTCGCCGTTCAGGAGTGTTCCCCCCCAGCGCCATTCCACATAGTAGTTACACTGTTCGGAACCTGTATAGCTGTAAGCGAAACCATTCAGCGGAAAAAGGATGAGGGTCAACATCAGCATCACAAGTCCAGGAGAGAATCTTTTTCTTTTCATTTCTTACCTCCTGAAATTCTATGCGATATATAATTTGTAATAATTTAATTATAACAATAATTATGCAAAATTAAAAATCATTTATTCAGAAGAGTGTGTTTCTGATATTTGTGGACGGCGACTAGACACGAAAAACTTTCTTGTTTTTCGGCATTTTCTTCTCCAACGTTTTTGCAAAAATGCCGGCAAAAAATTTTTGGGTTCCAGAGCAAACCGTGTAATTTCAGAAGAAAACAGTGTAAATTGTCAAAAAGAAAAAATATTGACAAATATGTTAACGAACAGGAATTTACCGAATTTGGGTTGAATACCAGTATATAGAACGGGAGGTGGCATGAGTGATTGTAGCATTTTTGCACTTGGTTGCTGGATTGCTTGTTATTCTGTAAGTTGGAACTGGAAAATTCAGAATTAACTCATAGAACGGGAGGTCATCAGGATGATCGTAGCACTTTTGCACTTGTTTGCCGGCTTGGCCGTTATCCTGTAGATTGAAAATTGGAAATTGCGATACAAAAGCTCCTCGAAAGCTCCTCATTTGCGAGGAGCTTTTGTGTTGGATCCGGGTTGTATTGGACAGGGACCGAGCTGCTGAATTGCCGGGTTAGTTGATCACCATTCGCTTCAGCCGGGAGATGATGTTTAAACTGAAAAACAGCAGGATCAATAAATAGACCAGAAGCGCGACATTCGCCCGGAACCCGTCGCTCATGGCGAAACTGTCGTAAACGCCGTGAAAAAAAGCGGGAATGGCAAAGGCAGCGGAGAGCCGGCTCCGTCCCATTTTGGCCCGGGAGAAATAATAGCCCATGATGATGCCAAAAAACATATGCCCGGGAATGGCTGTAACTGAGCGCAAAAAAGCAGTGGCCAGGCCGTAACTGGACACGTACAGTATATTTTCCACCATGGCAAACCCGAGCGAGACGGCCACAGCATAAACAACGCCGTCAATCGGTTCGTCAAATTCACGATGGCGGTAGATTCCTTTATAGAAAAAAAGCGCTTTTAATAGTTCTTCCACCGCACCCGCCACGAAGAACGCCGTCAGCAAAATGCCAACCAGGCTTTGCGGATTGGGGCTTAACGCTTTGGTGATCAGCAGATGCCGTTCGATCAAAGCGGCAGGCAGCGGCACAAGGGCTCCCATTACAAATAAGCGCAACACATGCCGTTTCGGCTCCGGATGGAGTTGATCCCACTTGTAGATCCAGATCATCAACAAGACGGCGGGAATGACAGCGCTAAACAACAGGATGAACAAGCCAACACCTCCTGACGGGGATGATGTGGATGAAACGGTAAAAGGGGGGATTAAACCTGACAGTATCTGTGATGGTTTTGTAAATCATGCAAAATCAACGATAGTATGCCCGATTTTGCCGTTGCCATTTCCTGCATGATGCGGATCAACATCAAGTCGGTTAAATCGTTGAGTTCCGGGTCCGGGGAAGATCCGATGACTTGAACCATTAAAAAAACCGCTTTCCCGGTAATCGCGGAAAAGCGGTTTTTTCTGGTCAGTCGCAGGAATATTCCATGGCCAGAGCGTTGCTGACCTGGCCGTATTCGGAAGCATGCGGCCTGTCATCGCCGTCCGAATATCCGTAATCAAGCATGCGGTTGCGATTGAGGCAGAGTTTGGTGAACTTGGGTTTGAGCAGATCAAACAGCTCATACCGCTCTTTCCAGTCCGGAAAACGGTTCTGGTAGCGGATGATCGTGTCCCGGACCATGCCCCAGAATTTTGCTTCCGGGAACTGATGATGGATTTCGAGCAGATCGGACAGATAGCGGAAATGGCAGATAAACAAACCGGTGAAAATAAATTGGCAGAGTCCTTCCGGCGGCTCGCTGCGCAATACCTCTTTAAGGTCTGCCGGCAGATCCGACAATTCCGGGAGCGGATGGCGGCTGACATTGACATCATCGACAAAATCTTTCACGGCCAGGCGACGGGGAGCGGAATCTTTCAGCACGAGAATCGTATTTTGCCCGTGAGGGGAGAAGACAACCCCATAACGATACAAATAATGGAGCAGGGGAGGAAGGAGGACAGAGAATAAGCGATTCAACCACTCCTCCAGGGTTAATCCCGACTGCTTCACGAGGGAGGAAACGTAGGGATTGCCTTTCCCGTCCACATAAAGGAGCGAAGCGAGCGTGACCGGTTTTTCATCTTCCTCTACATACGAATAGATGCTTTCGCGCCAAATCGCGCCCAGTAATTCCAGGTATTGATAAGGAGCTCCGGTCAGTTTGGAAAAATAGGGATGATCATAGTTTAAGCTGGCAATTTCCCCGGGCAGGATCATCCGGCATTCCTCTTTTAAAAACCGGTCTTTCTCCCAGATTCCTTTGATGTATTCCGTGATCTTGGGGGCGAGAACGGTTCGTTCTCCCGGAAGACCACGGTAGACGAGCGTATTCAGAATGCTCATCGGCAATTTGAGATGATGCCGCCGCTTATGGCTGATATTGACAAAGGTGCGGATCGACTGTTGGGGCAGATACCGGTCTTCTCCTTCTCCGAGAAAGATGATCGAGCGGTTGGCCAACTCTTCACCGAATAACGGGACGATATAATGATTCCACTGCCAGTCGTGAACCGGCATGAAGAAGTATTCCTGGGGATCGGTTCCCTGCTCTGCCAGCTGCCGTTGAAACCGGGCAAATTGTTCACCGAGCTCTTGTTTCAGCAAATCCTCATGGCTCAGGCCGGATACGGCGTGAAATTCCGCCTTTTGACGGTGGACGGCGATCCAGGAAAGCCGGACGGGCCGCTTTTGTTCAGGTGCATAGGCAAGGTAATCATCATAGCCGAACCCGATGCGTCCTTTGTTATAGGTAATCCAGGGATGGCCTTCCATTTCTCCTTCCAATTCCGCGTAATCGAGTGTGGTCACGTCGGCTTTTTGATCTTGTTTTTTATGGAGGAGATGAGCGTCTGCCATCAAGGTGTGATTGTATTCGCGAATCAGATGTCCGGTGGTCTCAGGCGACATGCCGACCGTATCCTGTATGTCGAGCAGAAACTGAATCGGACTCACTGCCGGATGGATTGCATCCGCTTCATGCCGCATGATGCTGCCGGAATCGACACGGTAACTGCCAAAGGGGCGTTCTTTTGCGGAAAAGGTGTAGGTCACCCCGTTTTTCAGGGAGAGGCGGTAGGTGCCGAACTCTCCCGCCTGCTCAATCAATTCCGGCGAAATGATTTCTTCATACATAAATTCGGAGATCATCTTGGTCAGCAGATTGCGTGAGACGATTTCCCAGGATTTCGGATTGAATACCGAGGGTACGATTGTGGTTTGATCTTTCATGCGAGACACTCCTTCCGCATTGGCCAGTGAAAGTTTGTTCTTGTCAGGGGCGGTGCTTTCACAATCCTCATGAGTTTGCCAAAGCCTTCATCCCCGGGTCGTGCTGAAAAGAGATGAATCTTTTCTGTCAGAGAGGACGGGAGCATCCGGCTCAGGAGACCGGAGCCCGAACTGTTGGAACACGTTTTTGCGGAAAACGGGATAAACGGTTTGTCCCGTCAAAGTATTGATGATCACGGAATTGCGATGAGCTCCCAGCCCGAGATCCGGAGCGCCGACTCCGTGGGTGTGCAGTTCGCCGTTTTGCACAAAAATGGCACAATCCGTTTTTTCCGTCAGCTCCAATCGATAATCCGCTTTTACCACATATCTTCCCTGATCATCCCAGCAAAGCAGGGGATGGAGAGCGGAGAGGCATCCGGGGATTTGGCGGGTGTAGCCCGTTGCCAGGATCACCACTTCGCTTTCGTGCTGAAACCGTTGATCCTGTTCCCGGTGCAGGCAGCTTAACTGATATCTGCGTTTTCCCCCGCCGGACACAGGCGTGATTTCCTGCACTTCCGTTTGGGCGAGCAGGCGAACCGGAGGCGATTCTCCGGCGACAGTCCGTTCGTAGAGCAAATCATAGAGATCGGCAATCGTCTTGGCACTGATGCCTTTATACAGCAAATCCTGCTTACGAAGGCGGCTGTCCCGTTTCGCCTGCGGCAGCGAATAAAAATATTCCGTGTAATCGGGCGAAAAATGCTCCAATCCCAGCTTGGAGTATTCCATGGGAAAAAAGCCGTCCGACCGGGTAAGCCAATCCAGCCGGTATCCATGGTCTTTCTGTTCCTGTAAAAGGGTGTAAAAAATCTCCGCGGCACTCTGGCCCGACCCGATCACCGTGATGGACGAGGCCTGTCGGCAACGATCAAGCCGGTTCAAAAATTCGCCGGAATGAAAAACATCGTCCCCGGGCAGATTATGCAGGTCAGGCGGGATATGGGGAACGCTGCCCACTCCCAAAACCAGATTTTTCGCCCGGTATTCCGACTGCTGACTGGTGCTTTCCGTCACTTTGACACGAAAGTGATCATGCGGCTCCGCCTTGACCCATTCGATCGAGGTAACTTCAGAGCCGAAGCGACAGGAAGGCAGCTGCCCGGCCACCCATCGGCAATAGTGATTGTATTCACGGCGCGGAATGTGGAACCGCTCCAAAAAGTAAAACTGGTACAAGCGATTCTGCTCTTTCAGGTAGTTTAGAAAGCTGTATGGGCTTGTCGGATCAGCCATGGTCACCAAATCGGCCATAAAGGGAACTTGCAGGGTGGTTCCTTCGATCAACAACCCGGGATGCCAGTTGAAGGAAGGCTTTCGCTCAAAAAAGACGGCCTTCACTTCGGGCACTTTGGTTATCATGGCCGCCAGCCCCAGGTTAAAAGGGCCGATTCCAACACCGATCAGATCGAACAACGGATGTTCATGAACGCGCGGCATCCTCCCACCTCCTGAAAAACGATTCCCGGTAACAATACATGAGCAAGGCGCGTTTATCCGGGAGATCGATCTCTTTTTGCCTTTCAAATCCGCATTTTTGAAAAATGTGGATCATCTTTTCATTCCGGAAATCCGGTTCGGCTATCACTTTTTCTGTTTTTTCGCATTGGAATAATCGGGATATGATCGTTCTTAATAATGGCAAGGCATATCCTTTGCCCAAAAAGGAAGGCGGACCGATCAGCAGGTGCACTCCCTGATCCCAGGGATGCACATCATAGTGTTTGCCGACAATATCATCTTTGGCCCAGTATGTTTCCCAGTAACTCATGGGAACACCGTCCAAATAACCGATTCTGAGCGTTTGGTGCGGATCGCGCAAAGACTTGTGCAAATGTTCCTTGTATTTTGTGAACGGAATATTCAGGTTCCAAAAGGGAATCACATGCGGTTGATGCATCCAGACAAAGAGCATGTTCAGGTCATGTTCAAAAGAGACCTTGCGAAATGAGATGGTTTTGTTGATTGAGGAATCATATTGTTCAAATTCCGGCTGAAGACTCATGACGTTTTTCCACCACCTTCGACAGCGGATTAGCGATTTGTACGTAAACTGATTGGCTTTCCAGCGGCCCCGCCAATTCGTCCATTTCATAAAAACGGGTGAGCAGATTTGCCTTGCAGGAGAGTTTTTCATTGTGCAACAAATTGTCAAGCAAGGTGGAAGGCCGGCGGTTCCACGGCAGAAAACGGCTTAATTCATGCTTCAGTTCGTTTAACAATTCCTGTTCTCCGATCAGACTGGATGCTCCGAAGACGTTGATCAGCCCGAATAAATGATTGATGAAAAAGTAGTAACAAAATCTCTCATCGGCGACGGCATCGGC
Organism: Thermoactinomyces sp. CICC 10521; assembly: GCF_016055135.1. NCBI lineage: Bacteria > Bacillati > Bacillota > Bacilli > Caryophanales > Thermoactinomycetaceae > Thermoactinomyces > Thermoactinomyces sp. CICC 10521. The sequence goes on from NZ_JAECVZ010000002.1 coordinate 80,069, forward strand.
GCACACCGTCTCGCTTTTTTTGCTGATTCCGGGCAAAATCCGCTTGAGTGCAGGATAGGTGGATTCACAGTAGTAGTAACCCTGATTGTCCCGGTAGAAAAATTGATGCGGATATCCTTGATAAAGCCGGATGAGGCTGTTTTGCTGGTGTGCTTCCAAAGCGATGCCGTAACGGAGATAGAGCCACATCAACGGCCGCAGTGAAAGATTTAAGTAGCGGCGGAACCAGTCGAGGCTGACTTCCCGATTGGTTCGTTTTTCTTTTTCGGCCAGTTCTGAGATGATGTTGAAAAGCCTTGTTTTCCCACCCTTGATTGGATCCTGGACCAGTCCGGCGATCAGCGTGACATTCTCATCCGCACCGGCGGTAAACGGATTTTCGCGAAGGCATACTTCAAAACCGGACTCTTTGCTGCCCGGGATCGCGAGGGTGATATAAGCCGGGTCCTGGATTATTTGGAACCGGGGGAATTGTTCCGCCAGTTCTTTGCCGATCCTGCTCTGCAAGATGCGTGAGACCTCCACTCCGCGTTCCAGCTCCTTCCGCTGGTTCAGCCGCAGGGAGTTGGTGATTTTGATATGGAGTGAGCATTTCAGCATAAAGCGGGCCTGCGGATGATAGAGAGTGCGAAGTGACGAGGTGGGGGAATAAGCTCTTCCCATGACTCCCAAATCTTCAATCAGGCCTTGCCGGAGCAATTTTTGCACCTCCGGGCGGCGGAGCAAATGCTCTGCCTGAAAAGGATGAAGCGGCAAGATCGCGTAATCGTCCTCTTGCAAGCAGGTGTTTTTAAAGGTTTCGTCCAGCTCCGGGTCGTTTTGCAGCTCTTCCTTGATCAATTGTGTCGCCGTTTGGGGCAGGGCGGAATCCTCTTTGACGATCGAACGGTGGGCACGGAAATAATGAAGGGGAAACTTCCCTTTTTGTTCCGGAGAATAGAGTGCCTGGTCAAGTTCGGAGAGGCCCTGCCGGCTTTTCGGTGTCGGATGCAGCAAATGGCCGAAGATCAATGACTGCTCTGCATCCAAAAAGGAAAATTGCGGTTCATACAGCTCATGCGCGTCCGCCTGGCGGGAAGCGATGAACGATTTGATGTTGTCAGAGCTTTGCAAGGCACGGTAAACAAGCTCACTCTGACCGCCGGTTGCATTCCGGAAAATGGCCAGTTCTTTGGTTACCATTGCTGCCAGCGTCACCAGATCCAGTTGGTGGGAAGCACCGTTTGCGGTTGTGTAATAGAGCGGGAAGTGGAAAAGATGGCGGCCGGTCAACGACCAATATTTTACGGGAGCGATGATGTTAAACCCATGATGCGGGAGGGGACAGATGATCAATTGATCAGACGGGCACTCGGCGAAAAGCGAGCGATAGGGGCTTTGCTCCTTTTTTACCAGCTCATATCTTCCCGTCTCCCTCAGATAACAGTTTAAAAATGCTTCGATACTGGCTTGTTCTGCAGTTTTGTCGGGCATGGCGATCGTTCTCCTTTCCTCAGTTCCAGCAGCGAGCCGGTTCGTTTGACTTCCTCCAAAATGAACTTGACATCGTCGAGGGTGGTGCGCGGATTGAGCAAAGTCAGCTTTAAACAGTGCATGCCGTCCACCTTCGTTTGCGCGATCACGGCTTTTCCCTCCCATAACAGGGAACGGCGAATTTCGCGATTGAGTTTGTTTTGCCTGCTCTGCTCCGCTTCATTTCCGATGTAGCGAAAAACAACGGCGTTCAGGGCCGGCTCCCGATTGATGCATTCCAGCTTCGGATCTTGGGCGATCAGGTTTGCTGTTTGCTGCGCCAATTCGATCGTATGGTTAATCATTCTGGCAAAGGCGGCACGGCCGATGGTCTGCATCGAAATAAACAGTTTGAGTGCATCAAACCGCCTGGTCGTCGAAAGCGATTTGCCCACGAGATTCGGGATGCCCTGATCTTCATCTTCCTCCGGATTCAAGTAATCCGCATTTGACTTGATCAGTTCAAAATGGCGGCCGTTTTTCGTAAGAAAGGCTCCGCAACTGATTGGCTGGTAAAAGAGTTTGTGAAAATCGACGGACATGGAGTCGGCGTGTTCAATCCCGTCCAGCTTGCTTCGATGTTGATCACTCAGCATCACTGTTCCGCCGTAAGCGGCATCGACATGCAACCAGAGGCCGTATTGCTTTGCTCTGTCGGCTAAAGCGGGCAACGGATCAATTGCGCCGAAATCAGTGGAGCCGGCCGTAGCGACCACGGCAAACGGGAGCAATCCCACGAAACGGAGTCTGGCCAGTTTTTGGTCCAGATCGTCGAGGCACAGGCGCTGGTGTTCATCCGTTTCGATGCTGACAACCGCTTTTTCCCCCAATCCCAGCAGGGCAGCTGATTTTTGCACTGTAAAGTGGGCCGTTTTGGCGCACAGGATGCGCATCCGCTCCGCTTCCGGGGGCAGTCCGTCCTTTTGCACATTCCGGCCGAACTGCTCCTTGATGTACCAGTCCCTTGCCAACAGCAGACCCAGCAAATTGGACTGGGTGCCACCGCTGGTAAAAACTCCGTCCGCCTGGCCGGTGTAGCCGAACAGCCGGCACAGCCATTTGACCAGCTTTTCTTCCAGCAAGGTGGCAGCACCGCTTTGATCCCATGAATCCATCGATTGATTGGCGGCACTGATGATCGCCTCCGCCGCAAGGGAAGGGATCAGCGGCGGACAGTGAAGATGGGCGGCACAAGCCGGATGATGGACCGCGAGCAAATTTTTCAGAATGACCTCTCCTGTTTCCTCCAAAACTTCAAGCAAATCACGGCCATGTTCCGGGCAGGGCTCCAGGTCACCGATCCGGTTGGAAAGCTCTTGGACTGAGCGCCCGCTGAAGGGTTGCCGTGCATTGGCAAACTGTTCCAACAGGATCTTTTCCGCATTGGAGATCGCCAACCGGTATTCCCGCGCCGATTGCCGAGACCCATTGAGAAACAACCGCTCTGTATCTGTTTTTGCTTTCTCGTGCATCCTCTGTTTTTTCCTCCTGTTCAATCGGCCATTTTCTTCTCGGCCGCTTGCACGGCTTCGGCAAAAACGGCGGAGATATGCTCCACTTGTTCCCCGGTAATGATCAATGGCGGCAAAAAGCGGACAACGCTGCCATGTCTGCCGCCCAACTCCAGGATTAATCCTCTGTTGAAGGATTCCCGCTGAATTTGCCGGGCCAGTTCGGGATAGGCCGGGTAGCTTCCCAGAGAATCGGGTTCGCGCTGCGTGTTGACAATTTCCACTCCGATCATCAAGCCTCTGCCGCGCACATCCCCGATGCAGGTCGACTCGTTTTGAATCGACTTCAGGCGGGACATCAGCCGTTCTCCCATTTGTGCGGCATTCACCTCCAGGCGGTTGTCGCGGATAAAGCGGATGGTGGCGATGCCGGCTGCCATGGCCATTTGGTTACCCCGGAATGTTCCCGTATGAGCACCGGGAGACCATTGATCCAGAGATTGATCGTAGACCACAACGGCCAGGGGCAGGGAACCGCCGATCGATTTGGACAAAACGAGCACATCCGGAATAATGCCGGCATGTTCAAAGGCGAATAATTTGCCGGTGCGGCCAAATCCGGTTTGGACTTCATCGACGATAAGCGGAACTTTGTGCTCCCGGGTGATTGAGCGAACGCTTTGCACCCAATTGTCCGGCGCGGGAATGACGCCGCCTTCGCCCTGCACGATTTCCATAATCATGCCCGCGGGAGGGGCGATTCCGCTTTCCGGATCGTTCAGCACGCGTTTGATGTAATGGATGCCCGTCTGTTCACCGAGTGTCCCGCCGAGGTTAAACGGACAGCGGTAGGCATAGGGATAGGGGAGAAAATGGACATCGGGCATCAGATTGGCGATCGGTTGTTTTGGTGCGAGATTGCCGGTCAGGCTGAGCGCACCGTGCGTCATGCCGTGAAAAGCACCGTGAAAAGAGAAGAGGGTTCGCCGTCCGGTTGCCGTTTTAACCAGCTTGATCGCCGCTTCCACCGCATCCGCACCGGATGGGCTGCAAAACTGGACTTTTGCGCGCGAAGCGAATGATTTCGGCAGGCTGGCAAACAACTCTTCGATGAACTCGTCTTTCACTGGAGTGGTCAAATCGAGTGTATGTAAAGGGAGCCGGCTGTCGAGCACTTGCCTGATCGCTTCGATGACAACGGGGTGATTATGCCCCAATGCCAGGGTTCCGGCACCTGACAAGCAGTCATAATAAACTTTTCCTTCCACATCTTTGACAAAAATGCCATTGGCTTCTTTGATGGCGATCGGAATCCGCCGGGGATAGGAGCGGGCATTTGATTCCCGCCGCTCCTGATTGGCGAGATAGTGGTCATTGCGCAGGACCAGACTCTGATTCAAGATGATCCCTCCAATTGATAATGATAATCATTATCGTTTATTTGAGATCAATATACCATTGAGCCGGATGAAAGTAAAGGGGGAGTTCGGAAAAAAATGAAGATGAAAATCATTATCAATGAAAGTCAGGCCATGACGGCCCGGGAGAAGGGTGCGGCCTTGGTGCTAATCCCCCCGGATCGTCAATAACTCGGACAGCGGAGTGCGGCGTTTTGGTTTTGGGGCTTGATCAAAATATCCCATCAGAAGGAGACCAACCAGTTTCTCGCCCGGCTTGAGCCCCAGTTTCTCCGGGTAAGCCCGCCCCAGATCTGTGCCGTAATAACTTTTCCATACCATGCCAAGCCCTTTCTCCCAGGCGAGAAGTTGAATATTTTGAATCAGGGCCGCAGTCGCGCAGAGATCATCTTCCCATTGCTGTCGTTCTTCGCTTTCCTCCATGATGACGAATAAATAGATGGGGACGGTGCGCAAGTACGTTTCAAATGCTTTTAAAGTCGGAGCAGGCAGATGGGAGTAAACTTTCATGGATAATGCGATAATTTCCTCCCTGCGATTTCCGTGCACCAGCAGGAAACGCCATGGCTCTTTTTCCTTGTGAAAGGGGGCCCAATTGGCAGTTTCCAAAATCTCCTTCATCACATCCAGCGGAACCGGATCAGGGCGGAACTGGCGTACGGTCCGCCGCTCCCGAATCACTTCGGTCAACGAACGAAGAGTGATTGATTTACTCATGTTTTGCCTCCCAGCGATCATGAATCAATTTATGATAACGATTATCATTATCATATACAGAATTGAGAGGTCTGACAAGACGAAAAAATTCTTGCAGACAACATCGGCACATTCTGAGATGATTCCGGCAAGGATGTGAGGGTCGCGGGGGATCTTTGAGTGACGATACGAAGTGCATGGAGGAGGAAGGTCAGCGCATTTTGCAATGCACTTTGCGAAAGAAATTTTAAATTTCCCATCAATTATTCAAATGGTTGTTTGAGTATTGTAATATAAGAAAATAACCGTCAGATTGTGGCGCGAGGTGCATGGTATGAGTGAAGACCGCTGTGAGATCTATTGTTTTGATGCCGATAAAGTGGAGCGGGTGCAAGCGCATTTGCAAGCGGTGAATCCGCTGGAGACGGCGCAACTGTTCAAGGCACTGGCCGATCCGACCCGCTTGAAGGTCGCTTATGCGCTCATGCAGGAGGGGGAGCTGTGCGTCTGCGATGTTGCCAATATTATTGAATCTTCTCTGGCGACCGCTTCCCATCACTTGCGCTTGCTGCGAAACATGGGACTGGCCAAATACCGGAAGGAAGGGAAGCTCGTTTTTTACTCGCTTGATGATGACCATGTACGGCAGTTGATCGAGATCGCATTTTTGCATCAGAAAGAAGTGGGAGAGAATGGGGAAAAACGATAATTGTCATATGTACAGGGTCAAGGGTTTGACCTGCGCCGGATGTGCCGCCAAATTTGAAAGGAACGTCAAGGCCCTGCCAGGCGTGGAGGATGCCCGGATCAATTTCGGTGCATCGAAGCTGACTGTTTACGGAACCGCCTCGCTTGAGGAATTGGAAAAAGCAGGGGCCTTTGAAAACCTGAAGCTGGTCCCGGACGGTCTGCGTGAAGAGGAGGAACGGACTCCGGTTTGGAAAAAGCGGGAGAATCAGCGGTTATTTTTCGCGCTGATCTTTCTCCTTCTGGGTTATGCTGCCGATGATCTGTATGGTGAAACGAGCGCCTTTGCGATTTTGACTATGGTGATCTCCATGCTCATCGGTGGCGCCGGGCTGTTTGTGAATGGGATCAAAAGCATGATCCGCCTCGATTTTGATATGAAAGCGCTGATGACGATCGCCGTCGTCGGGGCTGCCGCCATCGGGGAATGGGGCGAAGGAGCGACAGTTGTCGTACTGTTTGCCATCAGTGAAATTCTCGAGTCATACTCGATGGACAAGGCGAGGCAATCCATCCGCTCGCTGATGGATTTGGCCCCGAAACAGGCGACCGTGCGGCGCAATCAGGCTGAGATCACCCTGCCTGTCGATGAGATCGAAACAGGGGATATTCTGCTGGTCAAGCCGGGGCAGAAAATCGCCATGGATGGGGTCGTTGTGTCGGGTTCCTCCGCTGTCAACCAGGCCCCCATTACCGGTGAATCGATTCCGGTCGCCAAATCGGCGGGAGATGAGGTGTTTGCCGGCACCATAAATGAAGAAGGTTACCTGGAAATCAAGGTGACCAAGCAGGTTCGGGACACCACCCTTTCCAAAATCATTTATCTGGTGGAGGAAGCACAGGCGGAAAGGGCTTCTTCTCAAGCGTTCATCGACCGGTTTGCCAAAGTTTACACCCCGGCCGTTTTGCTCCTTGCCCTGCTCGTCGCCTTGATTCCGCCGCTGTTTTTTCACGGGGCTTGGTCTGTCTGGATTTACCGTGCGCTGGCGCTTCTGGTGGTCGGATGCCCATGTGCTCTGGTGATTTCCACTCCGGTAGCCATCGTCACGGCGATTGGAAACGCGGCACGAAACGGAGTTCTGATCAAGGGCGGAATCCATTTGGAGGAAGCGGGCTCCTTGACGGCCATCGCCTTTGATAAAACCGGAACCCTGACGCGGGGGCGCCCGGTGGTTACAGATTTTATTTCCTTCACCGGCCAAGAACAGGCCCACTTGCAAATTGCCGCCTCGATTGAACGTCATTCGCAGCACCCGCTGGCCGCCGCCCTGCTGGATAAAGCGAAGGAGTCGGCAGTTTTGGTTGGGGAAGCAGAAGATTTTCAATCGGTTACCGGAAAAGGCGTCCGGGCCAAAGTGGACGGAAAGCACTATTATGCGGGCCGTCCGGATTGGTTGGCAGAAATCCTGCCGAACGGCATTCCGATTGACATTGAAGAAAAGGTGAAAAGCTATCGAAAACAGGGGAAAACGGTCGTGCTGCTGGCTGATGAAGAGAAAGCCTTGGCACTGGCCGCCATTTCCGATGAACTTCGTGAGCACAGCCGGGAAGCGGTAGAGCGGTTGCACCGGATCGGAATCAGGAGAACCGTCATGCTGACAGGGGATAACCGCGAGACAGCCGACGCCATAGGCAACCGGTTGGGGATCAGGGAAATTGAAGCGGAGCTTTTGCCTGAGGAAAAATTGGAGCGGATCAAAGCGGTCCGTAACAGCGGAAACCGGGTGGCAATGGTCGGAGACGGCGTCAATGATGCCCCGGCCTTGGCTGCTGCAACAGTCGGCATTGCCATGGGCGGGGCAGGAACAGACGCGGCATTGGAGACAGCGGATATTGTGCTTATGGGAGATGACTTGCGAAAACTTCCGTTTACCATCCGGCTGAGCCGCAAAACGCTTGGCATTATCAAGCAAAACATCACCATCTCTTTTGCCATCAAGCTTCTCGCTTTGCTGCTTATCATTCCGGGATGGTTAACGCTGTGGATGGCCGTTTTTGCCGATATGGGCAGCACCCTGATCGTCACTCTGAATGCGATGAGACTTCTGAAAATCAAGGAATAAAGCCGTTTTATACGGAAGCGGACACAGGCGCCGAATGCGAAAGAAAGATTCTTCCCGCAAGTTCGGCGCCTGTTTTGCAAAGATCACCCGTTCGTGGGCAATGGTGAATCCTCATCATAGATTTTCGATCTCTTTTACAGATAATCAATAATTTGTTTGCCGATCAGAAGAATGGTGACCGAGACAAACAGCACTTTGACATAGGAGGCCCCTTTGCGCAGAGCGACATTTGAGCCGACCAGCGCGCCCAACAGCATGGCTGTTCCCATGGGAATTCCATAGACAAAATTGACATCATGTAGACAGATAAAAAAGATGAGTGCGGCTATGTTGCTGGTGAAGTTGAGCAACCGGGCTTTTGCCGCAGCCTGGATGAAATCAAACCCCAGCAGCAAAAACGAAAACATGAGAAAAGAACCGGTTCCCCCACCGAAAAAACCATCATAAAAACCGATGGCAAAGCTGGCCATGGCAATGAAAATACCGGTCTTGACCGTAAATTGTTCAAACTTCGATTCCCGCCCCCACTCCTTTTTCAGCAAAGAATAAAACGTAACCAGGATTAAGAAAATGATGATCAACGGTCTTAAAAAATCGGAAGAGATTTGCTTGACAGTATAAACGCCCAATATCGAACCGGCGAACGACAAAGGAAGGAGATATTTGACCAGTCGAAAATTGATTTTCCCGGAACGGATATATGTAATGGTACTGGTCAGAGAGGAAATCGTGCCCGCCAGTTTGTTGGTTCCCAGCACGACGGTGGGCGGCAGCCCGGTCATCATCAGGGCGGGAATGGAGATCAGGCCGCCTCCCCCCACCACGGAGTCGATAAACGAGGCCAAAAAGCCGGATGCGATCAAAAACAGAAGCATGCCAATGTTTAAATGTTCCATCTCTTGGGTGTCTCCTATACTGTAATTTTTGCGTTTTTTGTGTGGTAAAATCGTTTTTTTTTATATTACCACGATTTTCACCGCTGATCGCAAAATGAATTTTCCGGGCAATCATCGCGCAAACTAAGGATTCAAAAGGAGGCATCGGAATGAAGGAAAAGCAGAAAGAAGCGAACAAAATCGCTCCCGGGTTAAACGATCATGAGGAATTGGAGAAGAAAGCGACGAAAGAGGAAATTGCCCGGGGCGATTATACAGAGGTCACAACTTTGTCTTTAGATGAAGTCGATCCATCTGACTGAAACAAACCCGCCGCCCGGCATGTGATCGGGAAGGCGGGTTTTCCTGTTTGCTGTGCCGGATTTTCAGGAACAAACCTTGATCAGGCGCGCCAGGTTTCGGGCGGTTTCCATCAGAAGGGAAGCGGTTTGGTCCATGGCCTCTTCCAGAGAGAGCGGTCTTCGTTGAATGGAGTGCAGACTGACAAAATGGCTGCTTAAAGCTTCGGCTCCCGGTTCGATGCTGCCGGAGAGGAGGAGTGCTTTGGCACCGTGTTTTTGCGCCAATTGCGCCACGAAAACGGGAAGCTTGCCGTATTGGGTCTGGAAGTCAGTTTTTCCTTCGCCGGTAATCACCCAGTCAGCTCCGGCGATTTTTTCCTCCAAATGAACCAGGTCTGCGATCAGCTTTGCCCCGCTTTTTATTTTGGCTTGCAACAGGAGGAAAGCAAATCCCAGACCGCCGGCAGCCCCGGCTCCGGGAACCGTTTGCAGTGACCTGCCTGTCAGTGTTTCGAGGCACCGCGCATACTTTTGCATGCCCCGTTCCAGCTGTTTCAGCTGTTCGGGGGTTGCCCCCTTTTGCGGACCGAAGACGCTGGTTGCTCCCTGGTCGCCACACAGCGGATTTTGCACATCGCTGGCGACGAGAATTTCACTTTCAAACAGACGGGGATCCAATCCGCTGAGGTCGGTTTTGACAACGTGATCGAGCGAGATTCCGACCGGGGGCAGCGGTTGATTTTGTGCATCGAGGAAAGTGGCTCCCAGCGCCTGAAGCATGCCCATTCCCCCGTCATTGGTCGCACTTCCCCCCAGTCCGACGATAAAGCGCCGGTAGCCTTGATCCAAGGCATGTCTGATCGCTTGCCCGATGCCGAGGGTTGAAGTGTGCAACGGGTTTCGCTCGTTTTTGGGCACCATGGGCAAGCCGGCGATATTGGCTGTTTCAATGACTGCCGTTTGTTTGTCGATCACACCGTAGCAGGTCGTGACAGGCTTGAGGAGCGGTCCTGCCACTTCGACGGATTGTGTTTTACCGCCGGTGGCATAAACCACTGCGTCAATCGTGCCTTCACCACCGTCCGCCATCGGAATCACCGTTACCTCAGCCTCGGGAATTTCCGATGTAAACGCCTTCATAATGGTGAGTCCTACTTCTTTGGCCGGCAAACTGCCTTTATACGAATCGGGTGCAATGATGATTCTCATAAAGCTTCCTCTCAGTGTATGGGTGTTTTCGTTTATGGTAATTCATTTTCAGATAAAAGTCATTCTGCTCTTTAAAAAATAAAATCCCGTTTTTCCAGCCACAGAGGGAGGAATAACGGGATTTTGGCAAATCAGGAGGATTTCCGCTTGCGAATGAGGAGCAGGTAGCTGAGAACGGCGCCGGCTTCGGCCAGAGCGATGATGATTCCCATAGGCACGGCGGAATGGTTACCGGCGATGCCCACGAGCGGGGCAGCGATTCCGCCGGAAACATAGGAGAGCAATCCGAGCAATGCCGAAGCGCTCCCTGCTGCTTTTCCCTGGTTTTGCATCGCCAGAGAAAAACTTGCGCTCGAAACCATTCCGACGCTGGAGACCACCATGAACAAGGGAGGTAAAATGGCTGCCAGACCGGCACCGAGCAAAATGGCGGCCAGCAGCAGAACCCCGCCGGTTGCGGCTATGCCAAGCCCGATGAGGAGAAGCTTTGCTTCGCCGACCCGCCCTGCCAGTCTCCCGGTGACCTGGCTGGCGATGATGATGCCGGAGCCGTTAATGGCAAAGAAGAGGCTGAACATTTGCGGCGAGACGCCAAAAATGTCTTGCAGGACAAACGGAGAACCGGAAACATAGGCAAACAAGGCGGTGGTCACCATTCCTTGCGCCAGCACATAGCCCATGAAAAGACGGTCACCGGCGAGATTGCGGATGGTGGACAGGGTATTTTTGATTCCGCCTTTGGCCCGGCGATCGACAGGCAGTGTTTCCGGCAGGGTGTACAAAGTGGAGAGCATCATGATCGCACCCGCAATGCTCAGCACGATGAATACCCCGCGCCAAGAGGTGATGTTTAGCAACTGTCCGCCGATGATCGGAGCGAGGATCGGGGCCGCACCGTTGACCAGCATGAGAAGAGAAAAGAATTTGGTCAACTCCGGACCTGAGTAGAGATCGCGCACGATGGCACGGGCGATGACAATGCCCGCACCCCCCGACAGTCCCTGGATCAACCGGAGCAGGATCAAGACCCAAATCGAAGAGCTGAAAGCACATAACAGGGATGAAACGGTATAAAGGACGAGCCCGCAAAGAAGCGGAAGCCGCCGGCCGCGCGTATCGCTGAGCGGGCCTGCGACCAATTGCCCGAGCGAGAGCCCGATTAAACAGAATGTCAGGCTGAGCTGGGAGAGCGATGTGCTGGTGTGAAGCCCCTTGGCCAGAACGGGCAGCGAAGGCAAATACATGTCAATGGACAGAGGGCCGAAGGAGACAAGAGATCCCAGCAGAAAGATCATTCCAGCTCGGCGTGATCGGGTGGATTTCAGTAGGGTTGTGTCGTAACTGCCGAGCGATTTGCTCATCTATGTTGAAACCTCCCTCATGGTTAAATCAGATGATGCTGAACAAGTAATTTGTTAGAAATGGAAAGTTTTCGTTAATCGAAATGATTTTAAGGTATTCCAACATGGACGTCAACCTGATCTTTTCGGCTATTCCTTGTTGTTTCAATATTTTAAACTGATCTGGTTCCGCCGTTTTTTTTCTGATAAACTCTCTGTTATAAGAAGACCGGGAGGTTGAGAGAGGTGAAAGGAAAGAAGGCGCTGATCAACCTTTTTCGCGAGACGGAATTGCCCGAAGATTGGCTGAACCGGCATTTTCATGGTGGTTATATCAAAGAAGTGATCGTGGATCAGGAGAAACGAACCTGGCAACTCTGTTTGCATCTTGTTGAACCTCTCGATCCGGATATTTGGCAGGAGTTCCGGTCCAGGGTAAAAAAACATTTTCATCCGGCCATTCGCGTCTCCGTCCGGTTTGAGTATGACGCGGTTGAGCATCCGGTCGTGTTGCAAAAGTACAAATATTTTATTCAAAAAAATTTGCAGAAACTGGTTACACCCGCAGCGGCTACCTGGTTCGGGCAAGCGGAGTGGCGGATCAATGGTGCGAAGATTGAAGTGATTTTTGCCAATCCGGCTGTTTTGCAGATGGCGCGGCAGCGGGAGATCGATCGTCATGTAGAACGGTTTTACCGGCGCATTACGGGCAGGGGACTGCCGGTTGTTCTGTTATGCCGCCAACCGGATGAAGATCCTTCTTCTGAACGGTTTCCGGAATAAAAAAGGCGCAGGCAGAACAGCTTCAGGCCGTGCAAACATCAAAGGAGCATTGCTTCCGAAAATGAGCGATCGCGAACTGAAACGGCAGAAATTTTGCCCACTTTTAATCTGACCGGCGATGATTCAGGACGGGGATTGACTGAAAGTGCGGGGCCCGGCCGGTTTGATGTTTTTTCGCGCGATCTGATGCCGATTGACCATAAGAAAAGATCACCAGACTTACATGATGGCACAATCGCACCGTCTGGTGATCGATCTTTTGGCAGTTCCGATTTACAAGGGAACCGAGTCTCTTGCATCCAGAATACGGGACGTTTAAAGAGACCTGAGCCGTGTACGGTGAAATACGTGTGCACGGTTTTTAGAGGGGGAACGGCCCGCCCTGCCCGATACCGCTTATATCTCTTTTCCTTCAGGACCGTTTTGATTTAGATGCCAATCTGAAAGCAGCTTCTTCAGCTTCTTTAAATGCTTTTTGCAATACTTCATTTGGCTCCAATATATTAGTTCCTTGTGCACGGATGATTTGATAATCTTCGATCCCGAGGAAATTAAACATTGATTTCAGGTATTTGTGAGAGTATTCAACTTCTGTATACCAATCATTATTTGTATAGATTCCTCCGCTTGCTTGGATCACAAGCAATCTTCGTCCGTCTTTAAGCAGACCCACTGATCCGTTTTCGGTATACTTGAACGTTTCACGTGGGATCATGATATTATCCATATAATCTTTTAACTTTGATGGAATATTGAAATTATGCAAAGGCAAAACGATGACATACGTATTTGCGCTTTTGAATTGTTGTAAGATCTCCGACATGCGTTCTGTTACCTGTTGCTCCTGGCTGGTTAGCTCCTGTCCTTTTTGCTGCTTTTCCCATGCGCTTAAAACTGTTTTATCAATCATGGGCACGTCTTCACTGTACAGGTTAATCTGTTCAATTACTTCGCTTCCGTTTGTGAATTCTTTATAAGCTTTCAAAAAGTGGTTGAGAACCTGCAAGCTCACTGAAGAAGGATCATCTGTCTTTGGATGTGCGTTGATAATAAGCGTTTTGTTCATTTTTATTCCTCCGATAAAATGAATTTCAGTCCCTAATTATGGACTTAGTTAATCGACGATTACATTTATCCATAATAAAGACTTTCATCATCTTTGTCAAATGAAGAATCATTTAATCGCATCGATTTCTTTTATTTGACTAAGACTCTACATATTTCTAAGATACAACTGGATTAATCTTTAAAATCAAAAGAAGGTGAAGAAATATGCAGTATAGTGTCGGTGTTGAATATGCTTTACATTGTCTGGTTTATTTAATCGATGTTCCTTCCGATAAAAGTGTTGGGATAAAGGATTTGGCAGAATTCCAAGGGGTTTCTGAGACATATCTTTCCAAAGTTTTTGGTAAATTATCCAAGGCTGGGATTGTCAGTTCTGTACCTGGTGTAAAGGGAGGGTATAGGTTATCCAGGAAGCCGGAGGATATTTCCTTTTGGGATGTGATTGAAGCAGTTGAAGGTTCAAAGCCTATATTCCAATGTAAAAACATTAAAGACAATGGATATTTGTACAGGGAAAACTGTTGCTCTGCTCCCTCCTTTTGCACCATCAATTCAGTTATGCTCTCTGCGGAAGAAAAAATGCGTGATTACTTGCGCAGTAAAACACTGGCCTGGTTAAATGAAGAGCTTGATCGCGTCTTGCCCAAACATATACGCAAAGATACCCGGGAATATTTTTCGAAGAGCAACTGACATGTGTCAAGGCCGGAATTCAATTGATCCACTCCGGTGTTTGCTGACCCGGTTTCATGACCAAATCCTTATTTAAAGGAGAGGCCTAAATGAGCAAACAATTTAACGTCCATCTTTCTGACAAGCAAAAGCATCTCATGTCCAAAGAACTTGTTGTTGGGCATGTTGAGTATTTACGTTCATTAAAAGAAAAAAGGAAAATTACCATTTTGCGGTCCTTGTGTAGACGGCACAGCTTTAATGATTCTCAAAGCTGAATCACAAAAAGAAGCCGAGGAACTATTAAAGGGAGATCCTTTTTCCCAGGCAGGATACTATCAAACACAAAAAATCGTTGAGGTTCAAGAAGCCACTTTTGAAAACAATTTTCTTTTGGAAGAGGTATTGGACCGCCTTGAGGAATAACAATCGCTATTCTGGCGGATCGCGGAAACAAGGAGAATTCACGTCGATGGGGGAACTGAAAAAATGGAGGGGGACGGGTGCTTTTTCGCTGCGATCTTTGCGGTGAAGGAGACGGGAGTGAAGAGTAGCACCCGGACCCAGGGATTCCTGTTTTTTGAGGTTTTGTCAACAAGCGGACCTTTCAAGGGAAGGACCATTTTCCTTGAAAGGTTTTTTATTATCTTAATGAGCACACCGGGTTTGACAGGATTTTGGGGGGAGGGCGTTCTTTTTGAGACCGGAAAATCTTCCGACAATCTCCCGGCCGTCATGGTCGTTCAACGCATCGGAGCTCACTTTTCATCAGAATGATAGATTCCTTCCTGTTCCCACAAACGCTCCATTCTCTCCAAATGCCGGGTTACTTCCTGCCGGTTCATTCTTGCCACCGCCGTCAACAATGCATTGATCAGGCTGAGCGGAGCGACGAAAGAATCGAGAAAGGACGGCAGGCTGCTCGAGGCGATGAGACTAAGATCGGAGACCGCGGCGAGGGGGGAATGATGGGCATCAGTGATGGCCAGAGTCTGAACCCCGCGTTCCCGCACAAAGCGCATCGCTTCCACCGTTCTGGCTGTATACCGGGAAAAGCTGATGCCGATCACCAGATCTTCCTTGTTCAGGTGGGCCAGCTTTTCAAACATGGTATCGGAATCAGTGATGAACTGCGTGTTTTTTCGCAGTAACTGGAAGTAAAATGCGAGAAAGGAACCGAGTGAATGCGAGCTTCTCAGGGCGACAATGGTGACCGATGCGGCCTGATGGATCCGTTTTACCGCTTCGCTGAAGGTTTCCGCATCCAGCATCTGCATCGTTTGTTTCAGGTTGGCGATATCATCGGTGAGCACTTCGTAGGCAATCCGTTGTTCTTCAGGATAGAGGTCCGCATTCAAATCCAGCCGCTCCACCGTTGTCACCCGTCTGCGGAGCTGCTCCTGCAAATGCTGCTGCATTTCCGTGAAGCCCGAAAAGCCGAGGGCAGAGGCGAAGCGAACGACCGTCGCCTCGCCGACCCCCGCTTGCTTTGCCAATTTGGCCGTGGTTAAAAAAGGAACGGTATCCGGATGGGCTTCAAGATATGCTGCGATCCGCCGCTGGGCTTTGCTCATCCGGCCGCTTTGCGCACGGATTCTGGCAAAGATGTCGCTGTGTTCCGGCAAACGATCACGCCTTTCCTTTCAGTTTTTTCACCCCGTTTTCAAATCGTTCCAGTGTATCATCCACCACTTTTTCGGTATGGACAACCGACATGGAGAAGCGATTGAGGGGTTTGATAAAAATCCCGTTCTCCAGCAAATACTGATCCAGTTTTTTGCGCAGCGACAGATTTGAGGCCAATACGTCCTGAATTTGGCGCACCGGGCGGTCGGTGAACACCAGGTTGAAGATGCTCCCGACACCGACTGTCCGGGCGGTGATTCCATGGCGAACGGCAATTTCCTCAAATCCGGCTTTAAGCCGCGCGGTGTTCTCCTCCAGCTGCCGGTAAAGTTCGGGCTCGGCCAATGTCTGAATGGTCGCAAGCCCGGCGCTGAGGACTAATGGATGGCCGTTATACGTACCGCTGTGAAACAAGGGTTTGCCCTGAGAAGCAGCGCCGGCAGACTGGGTGGTCAAAATGTCAGTGCCGCCTGCAGGTGAGCATAATTCCATGATTTCCCGCCGGCCGCCGACGGCTCCGACCGGAAAACCGCCTCCCAGCACTTTTCCGAGGGCGGTTAAATCGGGCACAACCCCGTATAATCCCTGCGCTCCGGATATGCCGATGCGAAACCCGGTTTTTACCTCGTCAAAGATGAGCACAATCCCGTACTCACCGGTTAATTTTCTCAGCCCTTGCAAAAACGGAAGCTCCGGCGGAATGAATCCTCCCTGAATCGGTTCGAGAATCACGGCGGCAATTTCATGCCGGTGTCTGCTGAGGATTTCCGCCGTTTGTTCCAAATCGTTAAAAGGCAGAATGATGGTGTTTTTTGTATAATATTCCGGCAGGCCCCTTGAGTCGGGAGCCGGGGAAGGGGGTTCATGCCGGTTCCGTTTATGCGGATTGACGCTGATCAAAACCTGATCGTAAGCGCCGTGATAGTGGCCTTCAAATTTGGCCAGTTTTTTTCGGCCTGTCCAGGCCATGGCCAGACGAATGGCCAACAAAGTCGCCTCCAGGCCCGAATTGGTAAAGCGAACCTGGTCGATCCCCGGGTAAAGGCCGGCCAGCGTGCGGGCCATCTCCGTTTCCAGCTGATGGGGAGTGCCGAAGATCGTGGTTCCGATTTTCTCCAGTTGTGTTTGCAGCGCGTTTTTGACGTTGGGATGGCCATGTCCCAGGATTAACGCTCCGTAACATAAGTTGTAATCAATATAGCGATTTTCGTCAACATCGTACAGATAGGGGCCGTCAGCAGATTCCATGATGATCGGATACGGTTCAAAGTATTTGATGTTTGCCGTTACTCCGCCCGGAATCCATCTTGCCGCCTCCCGATAGGCTTCAGCAGAGCGTTTGGTTTTGGAGAGAAGGAGGGCGTGATGATCCATGATTTCCACCTCGTTTGTAATATATACTCCATTAAATATTCGCAACGGAGTATTTATTTCATTTTTCGCCGTTTCTCTCATTTTGTCGAATGTCATCAACAGCGTTCTGGAGGCGTTTCAGCCCGATTGGCGCGATCAATCCTTTCTTCCGCAATAATGCTCCCTTTTTTGACGGAACTGGCAGGGCATATAAAAAACCCCGCCTTTCGGCAGGGAATCAGTCAGTCTCTGGTTATGGCCTCAAGCGCCATCAACATCATATCGTGGAAAGTTGTTTGTCTCTCTTCCGCCGTCGTCTCTTCACCGGTAAAAATATGATCGCTGACGGTAAGGACGGACAGGGCGTGAACGCCGTATTTGGCGGCCAGAGTATAGAGGGCGGTCGTTTCCATTTCGACAGCCAATACACCGTAATCAGCCAGTTTTTTGACCGGCTCCATGCTGTCACGGTAGAAGGTATCCGAGGTTAACACATTTCCGACGCGAACGTGCAACCCTTTTTCCACACCAGCCTGATAAGCCTTGTTCAGCAAATCAAAGTCGGCGCAAGGGGCAAAGTCAAATCCGGGAAACGTTTGCCGGTTGACAGCGGAGTCGGTGCAGGATGTCATGGCCAAAATCACGTCACGAACCTTAACGTCTTTTTGGATCGCACCGCAGGTTCCGACACGGATCAGTTTTTTCACGCCGTATTCGCGAATCAATTCATTTACATAGATGGAGATGGAGGGCACTCCCATGCCGGTTCCCTGTACGGAGACTCGTTTCCCCTTATATGTACCGGTAAAACCGAGCATCCCGCGCACCTGATTATAGCAGGAAGGTTCCTCAAGAAAAGTTTCCGCGATATATTTTGCGCGGAGCGGGTCTCCGGGCAGCAGAATGTTTTCGGCAATTTGACCCTGTTTTGCTCCAATATGAACACTCATCTGTGATACCGTTACACCGATGGTTGGTAACGGCATTCACCTCCTCTTTTCCAGACTACGACCAATATTATCCCAATATCTTGCCGTTTCACAACTCTTTCTTGAAAACAGACAGAGAATTTCTCACTGAATGGAAGAAGCTTGCAGGGGAGAATGCCTTTGGGCCCCTGGAATGATTGGCGATGGAGCGAATATTTTAGAAAAGGAAGCATGAATATTTTCTGTCAGAGGTTTCAAGCTGCGAGAAAAAGTGAAAATAGACTCTGGAAAACATATAGGGAGGAAACAGGATGAAGCAGCCGTTTTCATTGGATTGCAAGGCAATCGAAACATTATCCGAGATGGTATTGTCGGGAGCGATTGAAGAAAGTTACCCGTTGCTCGGTGAGGGGTTAAGCGGCAAAGTGTATGATTATGAGGGATATGCAGTCAAGGTGTTCAAGGAAAATTACAGCGAAAACGATGACGATCGGGTATTGAATTACATGCGGGGCTATTCTGCTTTTCCCACGCTTTATTATAAAGAACGGCAGGGAAGATTTTTGGTTGTCGAGAAAGTGTCCGGTCACACGTTGGGTGAAATGGTGAAAGCGGGTGGAAAGCTGCCTGACCGGTATTACTGGCAACTGGAAAAATATGCGGAAGATTGTTACAAGAAAGGGATTATTCCAAGTGATTTACACTTGAACAATATGATGGTGGATCAAGACAACCGGATCAGAATTGTCGATACCGGCCGCTTTTTCTTTACCCGTGACAGTGCGCAGTTCAAGGAGAAAGTGGAAAGGAACCTGGAGATCCTGAAGTATTACTGCGGATTCTTCTCTTCCTCCTCATGGAAGAAACACCGGCGCCATCGCCGCCATTACCATTATCACTCTTATTCACACTCGCACAGTCACAGCCACAGCTACAGTCACAGCTATAGTCACAGCTACAGTCACAGTCACTCGTCTTCTTCTCACCGCCGTCATCGCCATCATCGTCACCATCACCATTTCTTCTCTTCATGAGTGAGCGAACCTCTGTTGGAGCATTTGTTCCGGCAGAGGTTTTTTCTAAATTCCCGGGTTTGGCCGCGTATGAGGCCCCCTTCTGAAAATCTCTCCCTCCAAATCCATATCGCTTCGTGGGCAAAATAAAGTAGGTTTTTTTATGCCTGTTGTAGAAAGAAATATAGTTAATCATATGAATGTGACAGGCATTCGATGGGCGTGATTTTGGAGAAAGTGTTCCGGCATGCCTGATCGGATCTGTCCCCTGCGTCAAGGAGGGATTTGATTGTCGATTAAGAAAAAAGGCCGTCTCAGAAGGCTGATCGCAGTAGTGGCAGTGGCGGGCCTGACAGCCGGACTGGTTCCGTGGGGAAGCAGTTTGGCCGGGAAGAGTTACGCTTTTCAAGTCTATGCGCAAACCGGCAATGACCGTCAACTTCAGGATGATTTCGCCAGCGCGGCCCGGGAGTTTAAAGTGCCGGAGGAGATCTTGCTGTCCGTCTCTTATAATGTTTCCCTTTTTGAACAGCATGACGGGAAGCCAAGTGTGTCGGGCGGGTACGGACTTATGCATTTGACTGATATTGACCCCGCTAAATTGCGCCGTAACGGCAAAGATGAAGCGGCTCGGCTGACGGTGAAAGAGGTGAGCCAAAACCTGGGGCTGCATACGCTGAAGACGGCGGCAGCGTTACTCGGAGAGAGCCCGGAACGGCTGAAGCAGGATCCCAGGCAAAACATCCGGGGAGCCGCAGCGCTCCTTGCGCAGTACGCCAGACAAACGACGGGAGAGGTTCCGTCCGAAATTGGCGATTGGTATGGGGCAGTGGCGAAGTACAGCGGTTCATCAGAGGCGGATGTGGCACTCGATTTTGCCGATCAGGTTTTTGATACCATCAATCAAGGTGTCGAACGGACAACGACGAGCGGGCAACAAGTGAAACTGCGGCCGGAGAAGGTTGAGCCGAATCGGCAAGCAGTGAAATCCCTTCATTTGCAGAATGCCGATTGGACGGGAGCTGACTGCCCCTCCGGTCTTCCCTGTCGCTTTATTCCGGCCGCTTATATACAGCGGAGTGAAGCTCCCGGAGATTACAGTAACTATGATCTGGCAGATCGCCCCGATTTCGGTGGGAAAATCCGCTATATCATCATTCATGATACAGAAGAAAACTATTTGGATACGATTAAACTGTTTGCCAATCCGGATGCATTTGTTTCCGCCCACTACGTGATCCGCTCCCAGGACGGCGAAGTGACCCAAATGGTGAAAAACAAGGATATCGCCTGGCAGGCGGGCAACTGGTACATCAATTCACACAGCATCGGAATTGAACATGAGGGTTATGCCATGGAAGGGGCAGCCTGGTATAACGAACAGCTTTACCGCTCTTCGGCCAAACTGGTGCGCTACTTGGCGCTTAAATACCGCATTCCGCTCGATCGGGCGCATATCTTCGGTCATGACGAAGTTCCCGGTCTGTCACCGAACTACCAGTCTTCCATGCATCAAGACCCCGGGCCGTTTTGGGATTGGAACCATTACATGGAGCTTCTGGGGGCCCCGATTATCCCGAAGTTCGGAAATAAAAATGTGGTCACAATCAAACCCAATTTCCAAACCAACCGGCCCCCGATTGATGGAGTGAACCCGCAGCCTTCCAACTTCGTTTACCTCTATTCAGAGCCGAGCTTTGATGCACCGTTGCTGGATGATCCGGCGCTGAATAGACCGGGGACCCGGCAAGGGCTCGACTGGGGGGACAAAGCGGTCACCGGACAAACGTATTACTTGGCGGAGCACAAGGGGGACTGGGATGCCATCTGGTACGGAGGGCAAAAAGCCTGGTTTTATAATCCGCATCATCAAAATACGGTGCCGGGCAGAGGAACTTTGATTGCGCCGAAAAAAGGAGTTCAGGAGATTCCCGTCTATGGGGCAGCCTATCCGGAGGATGCCGCTTATCCCGCGGGAATTACCCCCGCAGCCCTGATTCCCTTGCAGTACAAAATCCCGGCAGGGCAAGTCTATGTGGCCGAGGAAAAAGTGAAAGGCGATTATTATTACGCAAAGGTCTTCACCGATGATCCCTATGCCACTCATAAAATGATTTGCGGACAGCAAGAGTTTTACCGGATTCATTTCAACCACCGGTTCGCCTTTGTCCGGGCTTCGGATGTGGATGTGATCCATCCATAGATGCGAAATAAAAAAGAAGCCGTTATCTCCTGCGAGATAGCGGCTTTTTTCATTTTTCCTCAGGAACCGTTTTCCACAGAAATGACCAAAGTTTTGTTGGCTTGGGTCACTTTAAACTCTTTGGTCACGATTTTGCCCTGGTTATTGATTTCCAGTTTGTATGTTTTGTTCGGGGTTACTTCGGTTTCGAATTTTCCCGCTTGATCAGTGAGATTGGAGATCGTCGGAGTGACACGCCCTTTTGGCGTATCCTTCAATTCGATTCCGACGGGTTGTTGGGTGAGCGGGTTCCCTTTCGGGTCAACCAGTTGAATCGTGACCGGGACTGTGGTTTTCTCGAGCTGCGATGAATCGCTGCCCGCCTGTTCCGGCGCTTGTGTTGTACATCCGCTCAGCAATAAAAAAGGTACTGCGAGCAGGCCAACATGGCGAAAACGCAAGATATGATCACCTCAAACGATTTCTCTTTGATATATCAGGCAGCTTTTGCACGAGCTTGGAAGAGGTCGGAGAAGATTTTTCCGACGGGTGATAAGTGCCGCACGTTTTCAAAAATTCCTTCACCCAAATAAATCTTCTAAATTTAGTATAAAGTAAATGTTTCCAGTTGACAAAGTGAAAATTATTTTAAAGGGATTCATTTTTTTATCGTATCGATTCCGATCGGATAAAAATCAGGAACATCGCCGACAATCACTTGTTGGGCCAATGGCTGGTTGAATTTTAAATGAAGCCGGTCCTTAGTGAGCGGCAAAAGCGTTTTCACTTCGATGTCAGCGTTGAGATAGATATTGACTTGAGCCGTATTGATCCCCCGTGATACGATTTCGGATGAAAATGTCACATGCGGAGAACCTTCAATCCACAATTTTAAGGGAAGTTCGGGGCCGTAATCGGACAGGATGCTGCTTTGCGTGATTTCCCCGAGCGATAACTTTACGCTGTACTCCCGGGTTTTGTCCAACTCTTCAAGTAACTTTTCCGAGACGATTTTGTATATGGCTGCTTCGGTTTGCGTATTAAAACTCACTCCGGCGATTTTTCCCTGATGGTCTGTCTGCAGGGTGGCAATCGGTTGCAAACGGCCGTTCAAGGCTTTCTGCATTTGCTCGATGCCGTTGGAGAAAGCGTGCTGGGCGATTTTTTTCGCTTCCTCCTGGGCGATGGCCCTCAAAATGGGCTCCAATTCCCGCTCGAGATTCCACAAAGAGAAAATCAAGAAGGAAAACAGAATGATAATCATGATCGGAATGGATGCTCTCCTCAGGCGAAACACCGGATGGGGATGAAAACGGAAATGAAATGGCGCCGGCGTTTTTTTGCTGATTTTGTTTCTTCGGGGAAGAGAGAAGGACGGGAACCGGATCGATGGCAGCGGAAAGTGAAAGGGCCGCTTAAACCGGAGATGGTTTCGGTAGAACAAACGGCGGCGGAATGGCATGGTTTTGCTCACCCCTCAGTGTCCACATCATACTTTTTAAAACGTATTCAAGAGCCGGGGCGGTTAGAAGCGACCGGAACCGGTCGAAACGGAGAGATCGAGATGAGAGAGTTTTTGGTGATCGAGGATGAACAAAAAATTCGGGATGTGATCGTCTCATATTTGCAAAACGAGGGTTTTACTGTATGGGAAGCGGCAACGGGCACGGAAGGTTTGCGGCTGTTTGCCGGAAAAGCGATCGATTTTGTGATTCTCGATTTGATGCTGCCCGATGTGCCGGGAGAAACGTTGTGTCAACAAATCAGGGAACAGTCGCCGGTGCCGATCATCATGCTGACGGCGAAGGTCGGTGAAGAAGACCGGATCAAAGGCTTGGCGCTCGGGGCGGATGATTATGTGATCAAGCCGTTCAGCCCCCGGGAGCTGATTGCCCGCGTCAAGGCCATCTTGCGCAGGTCGGGACCGGATTTGCTGGCGACGAGAGTCACCTTCAACGGTGGCGATCTGGTCATCGATTCCGGGGCGCAGACGGTGTGGAAGCAGGGAAAAACGGTGCACCTCACGCCGGCTGAATACAAACTTCTTTCCGTGATGGCCCGTCACCCCGGCCGTCCTTTTTCCCGCGAAGAATTGGTGATCAAGGCTTTTGGCTATGATTACCACGGAGATGACCGGACCATTGACCAACATGTGAAAAACTTGCGCCACAAAATTGAATCCGACCCGCGGACGCCGGAATACATTCAGACTGTTTACGGATTTGGATACCGGTTTGCGCCAAGGGAGCGAAGCCGATGAAAAGGCGTTTGACCGGAGCGTTTATCGGTGTTGCCTGCGGGATGATCGGTTTGGCCATCCTCTTTTTGCTGCTGGAAATCCGTTATCACTTTTCGATGTATCTGCGTGAGTACCCGGAGCTTGATCCAGGCACGGTGCTGCTTGTTTATCATCTGCAGCAGGCATTGGTCCAATCAACCTTGTGGACGATGATCGGCACGATCGCACTGGCTGTCATGATCAGTCTCTATCTGGCCAAGCGCATCAGTGCGCCCCTGATCAAGATGAAGGAAGTGGCCGAACGGATGAAACAGGGCAAGTGGACATCCCGCATCGCCGTCTCGGGAAACGACGAATTGGCCGAACTCGGGCAGGCGCTCAATCACCTGACGGAGGAACTGCAAAAACAGGAGGCATTCCGCAAAAATTTGACCGCTGACTTGGCCCATGAGTTAAGAACCCCTCTGGCTACGCTGAAAAGCCATATGGAAGCTTTTGAGGACGGGATTTGGAGCCCGACCCCGGAACGTCTCCATGCTTGTTATGAAGAAATTGAACGGCTGATTCATTTGGTCGGCGACTTGGAACAATTACAGGGGCTGGATTCACCGCAATTCAAATTGAACCGGCAGCCGGAAAATCTCGTGGAGATCATCCGGCAATTCCTGCAAACGATGGAAACGCCGTTTGTGCAGAAGAAGGTGAATCTGAAATTTGCCGGGGAGGAGGCGGTGGTCGTGCCCGTCGATCGCTACCGCTTCACGCAAATATTGTTCAATCTGTTGTCCAACGCCCTTGATTTTACCCCTCCGGAGGGAACAGTCACCGTCAGGGTGACAAACAGGGAGGAGCAGGCCATCGTGGTGGTGGAGGACACGGGGATGGGGATCCCTGCTGAAGAAATCCCCAAGGTGTTTGAGCGGTTTTATCGTGGCGATCGGGCGGGAGGACGGCGCAAAGGGACAGGCATCGGTTTGACGATCGTAAAGAAGCTGGTTGAAGCCCATCAGGGAGAGATTTGCATCGAAAGTGAGGAGGGACGTGGAACGAGGGTGGTGCTCTCTTTGCCGAAATAAGCAGCAAAAAGGGACAAACCGGCACATACCGATTCGTCCCATATTTTCGGTTGCATGTCGGAGGAGTGGGGGAATCCACTCCTTTTTGCGTTGCATGGGTCTTCTTCCCGGATTTTCCGAAAAAGGAGCCGGTTTTCTATTCGTGCACTTGTTTGCGTTTGTCCGGATCAGTCCCTTTGTAGCCCTGGTATGTTACATCGGTCATCATGCCCATGGCTGCATGGTGCAGATCATGGCAGTGGAACATCCAGACACCGGGATTGTCCGCCTTAAAGGTGATCACAACCGTTTCCCCGGGGTTCACCTGGATTGTATCCTTGTAAACCTGGCCGGAAACGGGTTTTCCATTGACCGACAGCACGAGAAACTTGTGACCGTGCAGATGCATCGGGTGGACGGATTTTCCCTCATTTATCAGGGTGACCTCGACTTGTTCCCCGGCCCTGACCGGCAGAGGATCGGTGTTTGGCCATGTTTTGCCATTGATCGTATAGACTTGCACCCCGTTTTCCGTTTTCGTGTTGAGGTGGAGCGTGTACGAAGACCGGAAAGAGACGGGGGACTTCGTCTGATCCTGATTGTATTTGGCCAAATCCCAAACAGGCAGATTTTTTTCGTGATCGGCTTTTACGGTTGTCTGGCTGCCTTCCACTTCGACGGGAAGCAGGAAGGATTTGGCTCCCTTGGTTCTGTCATGAAGGTCGATGGCAAAACTGTGGTCGGCAACAAAGCTGATTTCATACCGTTCGGACGCTCCGACCGGAATCAGCTGATCCTTTACCTCCGCCGGATTTGGAATCGCATTGCCGTCTTCGGCAACGATTTTGAAGTTTTGTCCTTGCAGGTGCAGCATGTGGGTCTGATAACCGGCATTAATGAAGCGCAACCGAACCCGTTCTCCTTTTTTCACCCTCAGCGGCCGGATGGCGGACCCGGTCTTTCCGTTGACGGAATAGAGATCGTACATCATTTTCATCATTTCATCGTGATCCGTATTCATCTTTGAATGATCCGTGCCTTCCATGTGCATCCCCGAGTGATCCATGTCTCCCATGTCCGCCGAAGCGTGATCCATATTCATTTTCGAATGATCCATGCCTTCCATGTCCATTGAAGCGTAATCCATCTCCATTTTCGTTTGCGAGGACATCCATTCATCCAAAATCAGAACATAGTCGTGATCGTATTTTACCGTTTCTTTCTTGGGCAGGACGATGAAGGCTCCATATAACCCTCGATCCACCTGGGTGGAACTGTTATAGTGGGAGTGGTAAAAATAAGTTCCGGGAACTTTGGCTATGAAATCATACGTAAAGCTGTGCTTGGGAGCTACCGGAGCTTGAGTCAGACCGGCCACACCGTCCATTCCGTTGGGAACCGGGTAACCATGCCAATGAATAGTGACCGGTTCGTTCATCTGATTGATCAGTTGAACTTTGACATGATCTCCCTGAGTGACTTTGATTGTTTTTCCGGGAACGGTTCCGTCATAAGTCAGCGCATCAACCTGAATCCCCGGTTGCAGCGTCCAATTCGCCGGTTTGGCCGTGATGGTAAACTCCTTCAGGGGCCTTCCCTGCGCGTCTTTGGAAACTTTGGGAACGGCCAGTGCCGGAGTCGGATTTGCGCTGTCTTTTTCCCCGGAAAGGGTGACGGTCACCGCCGCGACAATGGCGATGATCGCGACGACGGCCACAAAAACGGAAAGAAGAATAACTCCTTTTTTCTTCATCAGCAATTCCTCCACTTTTCTTCAGCAAAGCCGTGATTGGCGAAATATATAAAAAGAAGTTGAAGGACGGGATGGGAGCGGAGCATGTCGAACAAATCCGCTCCCGTGATTTCATCATAAAAGTGAAATATGAAGAAATAATGAAGATAGAGGAAATGGAAGGAAAATCTGCGTATACGTTGATATCTTTTTCCCCGCTCCCCGTTGAAATACAGTAGGGGGGTATAGTATATTGAATGTGAAGAATGTTAATAAAGAACAGGTATGTTGATTGGCCAAACGCCGGATTTTGACAAAGGAAATGTTAAGTCTGCAAGTTACCATGAGTGCGCAACTCAAAAATCTTTTGTCGTTACCTAAAATCAATGTACCTGAATGAGGAGGAAATAGCGATGGCTCAAGTTACACTGAAAGTAAACGGCATGTCCTGCAACCATTGTGTCAATGCAGTTGAAACCAGCGTCGGGAAACTGAATGGCGTTCGCGAAGTCACGGTGCGCTTGAATGAGGGTCTGGTTGATATAGAATTTGAGGATGGTGCCGTGAATGTGGAGCAACTGATCGAGACGATTGAAGATCAAGGATATGATGTTGTCCGTTCGTAAGCGCCAAAGGGGATTTCCCCGGCTTCAAGCGGAGGGAGGTGAAGGACGTGGGGGATCAAGCGGCAGAACAAAAAAAGGGTTCGTTTGCAGTTGGCGGAATGACTTGTGCGGCCTGTGCGAACCGGATTGAAAAAGGCATCCGGCGCCTGGAAGGAATCCAAAATGCCAATGTGAATTTTGCCCTGGAACGGGTCGATTTCACCTATGACCCGCACAAGGTTTCCCCGGAAGCTGTGGGGAAGAAGATTGTTGATCTCGGTTATCAGGTTCTGACGGAAAAAGAGGAGTTGTCCATTGCCGGAATGACCTGCGCGGCCTGTGCTGCCCGCATTGAAAAAGGGCTGCGTCGCTTAAGCGGTGTCCTCCATGCCAATGTCAATCTTGCCTTGGAGTCGGCCACGGTCGAATATAACCCCGCCGAAGTCCAACTTGCCGACATCATCAAAAAGATCGAGGCGCTCGGTTATCATGCAACAGAAAAA
Source organism: Thermoactinomyces sp. CICC 10521 (assembly GCF_016055135.1). Taxonomy (NCBI): domain Bacteria; kingdom Bacillati; phylum Bacillota; class Bacilli; order Caryophanales; family Thermoactinomycetaceae; genus Thermoactinomyces; species Thermoactinomyces sp. CICC 10521. The sequence goes on from NZ_JAECVZ010000002.1 coordinate 107,442, forward strand.
GCGAATACGGGGGGAGAGCAAGAAGAGCGCAAACAAAAAGAGATTCGCCGCCAAACGTGGAAGCTTATCCTGTCAGCGGTTTTATCCCTTCCGCTCATTTGGAGCATGATAAGCCATTTTCGCTTTCTTTCCTTTATATGGATGCCGCATCTGTTCATGAACCCTTGGTTTCAGCTGATTTTGGCTACTCCCGTGCAGTTTCTCATCGGCAGACAGTTTTATATCGGGGCATACAAAGCGCTGCGCAACAAGAGCGCAAACATGGATGTATTGGTGGCGCTCGGTACGTCGGCAGCTTATTTCTACAGCTTGTACCAAGTGGTCTTATGGTCACTTGATCCGCACAAAACGGTAGAACTCTACTTTGAGACGAGCGCGATCCTGATTACGCTGATCTTGCTTGGAAAGCTGTTTGAGGCGAAAGCCAAGGGGCGTTCTTCCGAAGCGATCAAAAAATTGGCGGGCTTGAAAGCAAAAACGGCAACGGTCATCCGTGACGGGAAAGAGATGCAAATCCCGGTGGAAGATGTGGCCGCAGGGGATCTTGTTCTCGTCAGACCCGGTGAAAAAATACCGGTTGACGGTGAAGTGCTGGAAGGGCGTTCAGCCGTTGATGAATCCATGTTGACCGGTGAAAGCATCCCCGTGGAAAAAGCTCCGGGCGATCAGGTGATCGGGGCGACGATCAACAAAAACGGCCTGCTAAAAATCAAGGCGTCCCGGGTGGGAAAAGAAACGGCCTTGGCGCAAATTATCAAAGTGGTGGAAGAAGCGCAGGGTTCCAAGGCCCCGATCCAACGATTGGCCGATACCATTTCCGGCATCTTTGTTCCGATCGTCGTCGGCATTGCCCTGCTGACCTTCCTCATCTGGTATTTCCTTGTCTCTCCCGGCCATTTTGGTTCGGCTTTGGAAAAAATGATCGCTGTTCTCGTCATCGCTTGTCCGTGCGCATTGGGTTTGGCCACTCCCACCTCGATCATGGCCGGTTCCGGACGGGCTGCGGAGTTGGGAGTTTTATTCAAAGGCGGGGAGTATCTGGAGACCACTCATCTCATCGACACCGTCATTCTGGATAAAACCGGGACCGTCACCGTCGGCAAGCCGGTGCTGACCGATGTCATCCCCTTTGGTGTGGGAGAACGGGACTTTTTGCGCCTTGTCGCTTCCGCGGAAAACTTTTCCGAGCATCCGCTGGCAGAGGCGATTGTTGCCGGGGCGCGCGAACGCGGAATCGCGTTGGTGGAAGCTGCTGATTTTGAAGCGATCGCCGGATTTGGCATCAAGGCGCGGGTAGAGGGGAGAGAAGTGCTGGTCGGAACGCGCCGCCTGATGAATCAGCACGAAGTGGAGATGGCTGATGGTCTGAAATTGGCGGAACGTTTGGAGCAGGAAGGGAAAACGGCGATGTTTGCGGCCATTGACCGGAAATTATGCGGGGTGATGGCGGTCGCCGATGAGATCAAGGAAACATCCCGGCAAGCAGTTTATGCCTTGAAAGAGATGGGACTCGATGTGATCATGATCACCGGGGATAATGAACGGACGGCCGCAGCCATTGCCCGACAGGCAGGAATTGAGCACGTTATCGCCGAAGTCCTCCCGGAAGGAAAAGCGGCAGAAGTGAAAAATTTGCAGAAACAAGGGCGGAAAGTAGCGATGGTCGGGGATGGAATTAACGATGCCCCGGCATTGGCAACGGCCGATATTGGCATGGCGATCGGAACGGGAACCGATGTGGCGATGGAAACCGCAGAGATTACGCTGATGCGTGGGGATTTAACCGGTATCGTCGACGCCATTCGCATGAGCAAAAAGACCATTTCCAATATCAAACAAAACCTGTTTTGGGCCTTTGCATATAATACACTGGGGATTCCGGTTGCCGCGGCTGGATTTCTCGCTCCCTGGATCGCGGGAAGCGCCATGGCGTTCAGTTCCGTAACCGTTGTGTTAAACGCGCTGCGACTGCAAAGAGCAAAGTGACCAGACGGTACAGACCCGGAGATAAAAAACTCCCGACATTGTTGCGGGAGTTTCTCGTCCTTTTACAGACGATTTGGAACGCAGGGAGGCAGAAGAGGCCAAAAACTACCGACCTGCGACGGAAAATGAGGTGAAAACTGGGCCATGCATGTTCATACACATGGAGACCACGATCACGGGCATTTGCACCATCGCCATCAGCGGGCAGATAACAAAAAAGGATTGCTCATCGCTCTGCTGATTACCGTTGGCATTATGTTGCTCGAATTTTTCGGCGGATTGTTTACTCATAGTTTGGCTTTGTTGTCCGATTCAGGACATATGCTCAGCGATGCCGCTACCCTTTTCCTCAGCTTTGCCGCCCTGTGGTTTGCCGTTCGGCCTCCATCCCCGCGCAAAACTTATGGATATTACCGGTTTGAAATCCTGGCGGCACTTTTTAACGGAGTGTTGTTGTTCATCATTTCCGGATGGATTATTTGGGAGGCGGTTTTGCGCTTTTTCCATCCTGCCCGCGTTTCCAGCGGCCCGATGATCCTGATCGCGGCCGTCGGGCTTGTTGCCAATCTGCTGAGCGCCTGGGCTTTACTGAGCAAAGGGGATGTAAAAGGGAATGTGAATTTGCGCAGCGCTTATCTTCATGTTCTGGGAGATGCCCTCGGTTCTCTGGGAGCGATCGCGGCCGGGGTGCTGATCTACCTTTTTTCTTGGTATTACGCTGACCCCCTGATCAGTATTTTGGTTGCGGTCCTCATTTTGAAAGGAGCTTGGGGTGTGATTTCCCATTCGTTGCACATTTTGATGGAAGGTACGCCGGTAACGGTCGATTGTGATGAGGTGGACAAAATTTTGCGGAGCATTCCCGGGGTCATCAATGTGCATGACCTGCATGTCTGGACGATTACCTCCGGGCTCGATTCGCTCTCCTGCCACTTGCTGGTCGAGGAACAGATTGACCAGCAACAGATTTTGCAACAGGCAATCCGGCTGATCGCCGAACATTTTCAGATTCACCATACGACGATTCAGGTGGAAACGGAACAGCTTCAGCATCCTGAATTGCATTAAACACCCCGGGAGGAATCCCGGAGAAGCCTGGCGGAAGAGGCGGTGCAATCAGCTTCATCTCAAGGCTGTTGGGGAAGACAGAAGCTCGCAATGGGGCTTCTTTTTTATCGGGAAATATTGCATACATATTGGTATATACAACTATATGACTAAATGATAATATAAAAATGAAAGCATAGCCACCATAAATAACCAATTGCATATAAATGATCCATTTTTTCAAAAACTGATGATGTCTGTTGCAAATGGAACCGGACATTGAACCAGGTAAAGGGGAAAGTGGCAGTTTTCATAACGGAAGGAGGGGCCGCGATGCAGCTGATCAAGGCAAAAGATTATCCTGATCTCTGCCATAAGGCAGCCGAACTCATTTTAAGGAAGGTCAAAGGGCAGAAAAAGCTGACTTTGGGTCTGGCGACTGGTGGCACACCACAAGGGGTTTATCGAATACTGGTGGAAGAGGCGAGGCAAAACGGCACTACCTACCAGCACGTCACCACGTTTAATTTGGATGAATATGTAGGGCTGCCGCCTGATCATCCGCAAAGCTATCATACCTATATGAATAAAAAACTGTTTGATTTTATCGACATACCCCCGCAAAATGTCCATATACCCGATGGCATGGCGGAAAATCTGGAAGAGGAATGCAGACGTTATGAGCAAATGATCGACCAAAGCGGCGGAATTGATCTGCAACTGCTGGGGATTGGCATCAACGGGCATATCGGTTTCAATGAACCGGGAACTTCATTTCACTCCTTTACGCATGTTGTTAAATTGGAAGAATCGACCCGGATCGCCAACAGCCGATTTTTCTCTTCCCTGGAGGAAGTCCCGGCCTTCGCCGTCACGATGGGGATCGCATCGATCATGAAGAGTAAAGAGATCTTGCTGCTCGCCGTCGGCAAAAGAAAAGCGGAAGTGTTGCAGCGGCTCATTTACGGCGAGGTGACCGAAGAACTGCCGGCATCTGTTTTAAAAATGCATCAACATGTGACCATCATTGCCGATGAAGAAGCCCTTTCTTCTCTTTCCATCCGTTGTTAGGATGGTTGATCAGAAGAGGTCGTCCGGATTGCGGGCGGCTTCTTTTTGTATGTAGGAGTACAGGAAAGTTTCAATCGTTCACAATGCTCTTCACCCTCAAAAAACAGGGTTACGAAACATATGTTCCGGATTATAATCCCGAATAGAGGTGAAGACTGGATAAATATAACCGTTCATGAAAATGCGTTCCAACATTACATGAGGAAAGGAAGTCGAATGGACAGGTGATTCAGGCAAAAATTAATCCCTATTTGTACTTGCGGGGAAACAGTGAGGAAGCGATGTATTTTTATAGGGATGTTTTTGGCGGGGAAATCGTTACCCTTCGACGCTATGGAGATGTACCGGATATCTCTTGTGCTGAAGAGGACCGGGACAAAATTCTGCACGGTCATCTCAAGGTGGCGGATCAAGCGATCTATTTCTCAGATGCGATCGGAAACCAATCTGTCAACTTTGGAAATCAGGTGAGTCTGACATTGGAGTTGACAGAAGCGGATGTGATTGAAAAGGTGTACAACGCTTTGGCTGAAGGCGGAGAAGTTCTTATGCCGCTTCAGGACACTTTTTGGGGGGCGAAATACGGGAAGCTGACCGACCGGTTCGGCATCAACTGGGACTTGAATTGTCAACTGTAATTTTCTGACGTAAGTCATTGAAAGGGGCTATTGTCCGTGTTGATACTGCATGGGTTTGCATGCTTGAGACTTTCAAGATCATGACGGAACTTTGCATCACGAAAGCAGTGACGGTTTCAAATGTGAATAGAATCTGCGTTTATAAAAAAACTGCTGCCCAGCCAGGTGGACAGTCAGTTTTTAAAGAACGAGGATCAGTTGGCGATTTTCATCTGTTCGTTGCTCTGCTCATCCTGTTTGCCTTGATAGGAAGGCAAAGCGCTGCGGATGCCCCAGAAATAAAATATCAGAGCTGCGATGACGACGACAACCATATCCATGCCGTAAGGGATGTGATTGGTTCCGCCGAATTTGCTGCTGCCCAGATAGGAAATTCCCATCATCACGATCAGATAGACGACCAGCCAGAGGCCGGCTTTAAAGTTGGCAGCAAAGTCTTTCCAGTTGTTTTTGGCTTGATAGTAGAAATAAACGGGCAATCCGATGATCATGATCAGGGTGACTTGACCGGTCAGCGGCCAGGTCGCCCAATACAGGATCAGCGATGCAACGATAAACGCCAGCGGCGCGATTACCGGCATGCCTTTGATTTTGAGAGGACGTGAAACATTTACGTCTTTCATGCGGCGGAATGCCATGACCGAGATCGGGCCGGTTACGTACGAGATCAGCGTCGCGACGGAAATAACCTCAGCCAGTGATCCCCATCCTCGGAAAATGAACAGGAATAAAAACGAAACAGCCAGGTTAAACCACATCGCCGGTCGCGGAACGCCGTAAACCGGGTGGATTTTTCCAAATATACGTGGGAAATAACCGTTTTGTTCCATACCGTAAATCATCCGGGCCGTGGTTGCCGTATAGGTCATACCCGTACCGGACGGAGAAACGAATGCATCTGCAAACAGCAGGAGGGCAAGCCAGTTCAGGTTTAGAGCCAAGGCCAGATCGGCGAAGGGAGAGCTAAAGTTCAGGACACCCCAGCCTTTGGCCAGCAGATGATCCGGCACTGCACCGATGTAAGCGGTTTGCAACAAGACATAGATGATTCCTGCCAGGAGAATCGAACCGGCGACTGCGATTGGAACGGAACGGCTTGGATTTTTTGCTTCTCCGGCCATATTGATCGGACTTTGAAATCCGTTAAAGGCAAAAACGATTCCCGATGTGGCCACAGCCGTCAGCACGCCTGCCCAGCCGTTCGGAGTGAAACCGCCGGGGGCATGAGTGAAGTTGTTAGCGTGAAAACCGGCGTAAATGAGCCCGATAATCGTCAGTCCGGGAATGAGGAATTTGAAGACGGTGATGGCCGTGTTAACACGGGCAAACAGCTTGACCGTCCAGTAGTTGATCAGGAAATAGACAACGACCAAACAGGCGGCGAGCACCAGCCCGACCGGGGAAAGCGTTTCTCCGTTGTACAGGGCTTTTGCCCATGCCCAAGGCCAGGAACTCATATATTGTATCGAAGCAACCGCTTCCACAGGAATGACGGAAACAATCGCGATCCAGTTGGCCCAGCCGGATATAAACCCAAGAAATGATCCGTGTGAATAATGGCCGTAACGTACCATTCCGCCTGCTTCGGGGAACATCGCGCCCAATTCGGCATAGGTCAAGCCGATGAACATAATGGCGATCATTCCAATGACCCATGCCCAGATCGCGGCGGGTCCGGCAACTGAGGCCGCTTTCCATGCTCCAAAGAGCCAGCCGGATCCAATAATCGAACCGAGGCCGGTCATCATAAGGGCAAATGTTCCAATATTTCTCTTCATCCCTTTCATATGGCTACCTCCAACTATAGCAGGATATACTAGTAGATTAATTCACTGATAATAGTATCGCATAAAAATGAATTGTAAATCAAATTAAAACCTTTTATTTACAAAAATTGTTATTTAGAAAACCGAAATATACCAGGGTTAAAGGCGAAAATTAACCCTTTTGAGTGATGATTTATTTTTATTTAACACGCATAAGAAGGAGAAAAGGTCGCTGTAGAAAATAATGTTCGGATTTTGCGTCATATGATGAAAAACAGTTTGATCAGCCTGGGGAGGTATACGAATAAAATAGAATGTATTTTAATAGATAAGCAGTGTTAATTGGAAAATAAAGGGATATGATGCAGGGGATTGCAAGCGGGCAGATCTGGTCTTCCTTGCTGCCTTGCAAGGAAGGAGATTCAAAAAACTTTTTCCAAGTGGATGTAAATCAACCTGTGGTTAACAGATCAATATCCTGTTTTTTTCGAGGACTTGTGAAAAGAAAGATAATTTGGTATAATGAAACCGGTTTCAAAAATAAATGAGCAGTTGGCATGAGGGACTGTAAAGATGGAAAATAAGAGACAAAAGAAGCAATCGGACCGTGCCACCATTTCAGATGTAGCAAGACTGGCCGGTGTGTCAAAAACGACGATTTCCCGCTATTTAAGCGGAAAGTACCATATGCTGTCTGACAGCACCTTGAACCGAATAGAAAAAGTCATTGCTGAGCTGAATTACCGTCCCAACAAAATGGCAAGAGGTTTGAAACGGGATCGCAGTTACCTGATCGGCATGGTGATCGCTGATATTACCAATCCTTTTTCCACCGCGATTTTGCGCGGGGCCGAGGATGTCTGCAAGCAGCGCGGATACAGCCTGATGGTTTGCAATACGGATAACGATCCGGCCAAAGAGCGTGAATACATTTTTATGCTGCAATCCCACCGGATCGACGGTTTGATCATCAATACGACCGGACGCAACAACAAGTTTTTGCAAGAATTGGCGACAGAGAAAACAGCCGTCGTCCTGGTCGACCGAAAAGTGCCTGAATTGGGATTTGACACCGTGACGCTTGACAATGAACAGGCGATGGCTGCTGGTGTCAACCACTTGCTCGCCCGGGGGTATAAGCACATCGCCCTTTTCAGCGAATCGATTGCCGGCGTGAGTTCGCGGGAGGAACGGGTGCGCACATTTCAAAACATGTTGTCCGATCGTGAAGTCTCCGCTGAAGTTCATGAGATTGATTTACGCGAGTTGCGCGAATTCTCCCTTCTGTTGGATGAGTTTTTTCAAAAGGCGCCGAAGGGAAAGCGGGCCGTCTTTGCGGCAAACGGGGTGATTCTGTTAAAAACGATCCATCTGATTCAGGAGAAAGGAATCGAGATTGGCAAGGATGTGGCCGTTTTGGGATTTGATGATATGGAATGGGCACCGCTGATCGGCCCCGGAATCACGACCCTGGCACAGCCTACTTATGAAATGGGCGTGACCGCGATGAAAAGAGTGTTGGAGCGGATTGACGGGGATCGGTCGCCGGCGCAAAATATCGCTTTTTCCGGTCAATTGCTGGTGCGCGGCTCTACGCCGGAAGTGAGGGACTAGAAAGATTGCCTGTTTTCGCCCTTTTTTGAAACCGATTTCAAAAAAGGTGGGAATGAGAGTTGGATTATGCCGGATGTCGTAACCTTTGGCGAAGCGATGGGAATGTCTGCGGCCGGTAAAGCCGGAGCGCTTCATCGGGTAAGCAGTTTACGCCGGGGGTGGCCGGGGTGGAAACCAATGTCCCCGTCGGTCTGTTCCGGTTGGGATATTGTGCCGGCCGGGTGAGCGAAGTGGGGAATGATCCGTTTGGACAATGGATCAAGGAGAGTTTGTGATGGGAAAACGTGGATATTTCCATGGTGGCGATCCGGACCATCCGACCGGTTTTCAGTTGAAACCCAAGGCGGGCAGCGGTGACCCCGAGGTGGTTTATTTCCGGAATCGGGTGATCTGCCCGGATCCTCACCGGCTATACCGGCCCGCGTGATCTGGCAGCATTTTATCTTGATAAGGAGGTGAATTGGTTGTGATCAAGTTGGGGGCAAGAGGCGCTGATGATCGTACGGTGACGGAAGAAGGGGAAGTTACAGGATTTCCTGTTTCGCAAGTGGTCGATACAGTAGGAGAGGGAGACGGATTTGACGTCGGTGTCCATCAGCGGAATGCTGGAGGGTTTGCCGATCCGTGAAGCGGTTTTGCGGGCAAATGCCATCGGGGCTTGGCAGTAATGAGTCAGGGGAACCAGGATGGATTGCCCGTACGGGAGCAGCCGGAGTCCTATGTCTGCACACCATGACTGCGCACCTGAGGAGTGAATCAGATGGAAAACAATCGTTTGGCCAAAAGCCGCTGGTATCGCTTGATTCCGATCGTTTTCATCACTTACAGCCTGGCCTACCTCGACCGCGCCAACTACGGGTTTGGAGCGGCAGGCGGGATGGCCGAAGATTTGCATATCACAGAGGAAGTTTCCTCGCTGATCGGGGCCTTATTTTTCCTTGGTTATTTCTTTTTTCAAATCCCCGGTGCGCATTATGCCGAAAAGAGAAGTGCGAAAAAGCTGATTTTTTGGACGCTGATCCTTTGGGGATTGTGCGCATCGGCGACTGGATTTCTGACTGATGTAAAAGCGCTGCTGGTAATTCGCTTTGTGCTCGGCGTTGCCGAAAGCGTTGTAATGCCGGCCATGCTCGTGTTTCTCTGCCATTGGTTCACCAAAGAGGAACGATCCCGCGCCAACACGTTTCTCATCCTGGGGAACCCGGTGACGGTTTTGTGGATGTCCGTTGTTTCGGGCTATTTGGTCGATGTGTTCAATTGGCGCTGGATGTTTATCCTTGAAGGGCTTCCGGCGGTGATCTGGGCCTTTGTTTGGGTAAAACTGGTTGACGACAAACCGGAGATGGCGAAATGGCTCACCAAAGAAGAAAAAGCCGGGATTTCCCGAGCATTGGAGCAAGAGCAGCAGACAGTACAGCCGGCCAAAAACTATTGGGAAGCGTTTAAATCGAAAAATGTGATACTGCTCTCCCTGCAATATTTTTGCTGGAGCATCGGTGTTTATGGATTTGTGTTATGGCTGCCATCGATTTTAAAATCGGCGTCAAAAATGGGGATCGTCGCGACAGGATGGCTTTCCTCCGTTCCCTATCTGCTCGCCGTCATTCTTATGCTGGTCGTCTCATATTACTCCGACCGCCTGATGAAGCGGAAAGTATTTGTGTGGCCGCTTCTGCTCATCGGAGCCCTCGCCTTTTCCGGATCGTATCTCTTGGGTAACTCCGACTTTTGGCTTTCCTACGTTTTGCTCGTGATTGCCGGCGGTACGATGTACGCGCCATATGGTCCTTTTTTTGCAATTGTTCCCGAGATTTTGCCGCGCAATGTCGCCGGCGGAGCGATGGCGTTGATCAACAGCATGGGAGCGCTCGGTTCCTTTGTCGGTTCATACGTTGTCGGGTATTTGAACGGTGCGACCGGCAGTCCGAATGCTTCTTATATCTTCATGGCGGCAGCCCTCCTGCTGTCGGTGGTTTTAACCCTGGCTGTAAGCAAAAAAGAGGAGAAACATGAAAGGTGAATATCAGATGAATGACGGCAGGCGAGGCGGTCAGGATCGCTGCCCGGGTGGAAGCGGAAACGGATTGGATTGAAGCGGGGACTTCACTGATCAAGAAGATGGCATGTCGATTGAACGTCTATGTCGTCGGAGAGACGATTGCTCCCGCCATTGCCGCAGAGGATCTCGTCATCACTGTTTCCGGGAAGACACAATCAGTACTGATGATCGAGGAAAAAGCGAGACGGATCGGCTGCAAAGTTCTTGCCGTCACCGCTAATCCGAAGTCTCCGCCGGGGGGTAGGCTGACGCGATCCTTCATGTACTGGCCGCGACCAAGGATCGCCGGCGGGGAAAGAAAGCCGCCATCCAGCCGCCCGGTTCCCTGCCTGACCAGTGCCCCCGCTTTTGCCGGATGCCATTTGCCTGCGGTATGCCTGGTTGAACGCAATCGGCCACCGAAAAGCCAGAGCCAGACATGCTGATTTGGAGCAGCAGATATGTACAAGGCTGTTGCCAAATAGGGTGAAGCGGGATTGATGCTCTATTGCAGCACTTTGTGAGAAAGAAGACAGAAGCTGAAAAGCACCAAGACCAACAGGAAAAATTGAATTTTTTCAATAATAAGGCACGCCTCTTCCAGTTTGGAGAGGTGTTATTTATTAATTGCATTATTATATTTTATTTTCTTTCTATTAGGGTAAATTATCCGTGATTCCGGCTGAGCAGAAAGGAAGGATCAACGTGGAGGCTATCCTGATTAAAAATGTGACCTTAATTGATGGAAAAGGGGGTGAACCGAAGAAAGAGATGGCCGTGCTGGTCCGGGATGGACGCATTGCTGAGGTCGGGCATGTGAATCGCATTCGGATTCCCGATGTGCCGGTGCGGACGATTGATGCGGATGGGTTTACTTTATTGCCGGGATTTATCGATGCCCATGTTCATGTTATGATGTCCCCGGTCAATTTCGCCAATAGTTTGAACACCCCTTTTTCTTATAAATTTTATGATTCGATCCGGAATATGAAAGCCACGGTTGCGGCGGGTGTGACCACTGTGCGGGATGCAGGCGGCGCCGATGCCGGGGTGAAGATGGCCGTGGAAAACGGGCTGGTTCTCGGCCCGCGGATGAAAATCAGCATAACTCCCTTAAGCATAACGGGGGGACACCTCGATTTTTGGCAGCGTTCGGGTGTGGATGTAACGCCGGCCCTTTTTGGCGGATATCCGGGAAACCCGCTGGGGGTCTGCGACGGGCCCGATGAGGTTCGCAAAAAAGTGCGCGAAGTGTTGCGGGCAGGGGCCGATTTCATCAAAGTTTGCAGCACCGGAGGGGTGATGAGCCCCACTGACCATCCGGAATTTACCCAATTTACCCAGGCGGAGCTGGAAGTGATGGTTGAGGAAGCGGCGTTTCGCCGGGGAATCAAAGTGATGGCTCACGCCCAGGGGAACGAGGGGATTAAAAATGCCGTCCGTGCCGGTGTTCATTCGATTGAGCACGGGATTTTCTTGGATGATGAAGCCATTGAGCTCATGCTGAAACAGGGGACGTATCTCGTTCCCACGCTGCTCGCCCCGCTGGCTGTTCTGGAGATGGCGGAGCAGGAGGGAACCATGCCGGAACATGCCATCCGCAAATCAAAAGAAGTGATTGAAATTCACCGGGAGAGCATCAGACAGGCTTTTCGCGCCGGCGTGAAAATCGCGATGGGCACCGATGCCGGGGTGATGGCCCACGGCCAGAATCTGCGCGAATTGGGACTTCTCTGCGAGATCGGCATGTCCCCGATGGAAGCGATTGTGGCTGCGACGCAGATGGCTGCAGCTTGTTTGCAATGGGAGGAAGAGGTGGGCACAATTGAAAAAGGAAAATGGGCGGATTTTGTTTTGACCGGGGTTGATCCGCTGAAAAATATCCGTGCACTTGAAAATCAGGATCAGATCGTGATGGTTATTAAAGGCGGGAAAATCGTGAAGGATCTGCGCAAGCAGGAGTCAAAAACAAAATAAATGGCGAAGCGCCACCTCTTTGCAGGGAAGGGGTGGCGTTTGCCGCTTAAGACTGCACAGCTTGCAGTTGTTGGTTCAATAGCCGCGCCTGATGTAAGGCGTGCTGATCATTCATCACTTCGCCCGGCTTATTTCCGACACCGAGGATATATCCGCCGAATTTCATCGACATAAAGTCAAAAATCAGCTGGAATTGCTGAATGAGAGGAAGTCCCTTCACGTTTATCGAATCTCCTCCGGTGACAATGACAAATGCCTGTTTATCCTTCATGCTTCCTTTGAAATCGTAGTTCGTGTTGCGCAGGCTTTGCGACCAGCGATCGATGAAATTTTTCATCAACCCGGACATTCCGTACCAATACAGCGGAGTAATAAAGAAAATAACATCATGATTTATTACCTGGGTGATGATGCTTTCATAGTCATCGTCAACAGGGTGAAATCCTTCGGGCGAGTGGCGGCCGTCAGCAACGGGAAGGATTTTTTTATGCCGCAGGTAAATCTTGGTCGCCTGAAGCCCGTCCAGGGCATAATCGGCCAGTTGTTCCGAATTTCCACTTTCTCGGGAACTGCCGTAAAGGGCGACGATTTTCATATCCATCAACTCCTGCTTTTGGGAATAGGCAACTTAAACTTGTGTGTTCGCCATCATACAGCAATTCCCTTGTTTTCATGAACGGAAACCGGAAATTCACATGAACGCGCAGACAATCATCATCTTTTTTTATTGTTGACGGAAGCGAAAAACGGGGACAATGGCGCAGGAAAATGGTTCTTTTTTAAAAAGGAGTCCCTGATACAATCAATGTGAAAGACTTTGGGCCGGACAGCACAAATCTGTTACAATTGGATGGAGAGTTTTGTCTGGTGGCAAGGCTTTCAGTCAATAATGTTTTATGATAAACACCTGATGTAAGGTTGATGCTGTCTTGGGAGGGCATTATGAAACGGAAACCGGTTTTGAAGGTGAACAATGTCACGAAAAAAATACATAATAAAACGATTGTCGAAAACCTCTCCTTTAAGGTTTATGCCGGAGAAGTATTTGGGCTCCTCGGTCCCAACGGTGCCGGAAAAACGACCCTCATCCGGATGATCGTCGGATTGATGGGAATCACCGAGGGAGATATTATGATTCATGATTTCAGCATTAAAACGCAATTTGAACAAGCGGTCCGCGGGATTGGAGCGGTGGTCGAAAATCCGGAGTTATATCAATTCATGTCGGGGTACAAGAATTTGGTTCATTTTGCCAGGATGACACCGGGTGTAGACCAGGAGCGGATCGATGAAGTTGTTTCCCTGGTCCGGTTGGAAAATCGCATTCATGATCCGGTTAAGACGTACTCCCTGGGGATGCGCCAGCGCCTGGGTCTGGCACAAGCGATTCTGCACCGCCCTTCGTTGTTGATCCTGGATGAGCCGACTAACGGTCTGGACCCTGCCGGAATCCGCGAACTGCGCGATTATTTGCGCGAACTGGCCAAGAAGGAAAATGTCGCCGTTCTTGTGTCCAGTCATCTTCTGTCCGAGATGGAGCTGATGTGTGACCGGGTGGGAATCATTCGCCAGGGGAAACTGGCAGGCATAAGATCGGTTGGAAAACTTGAAAATCAGAAGGCCGGGATGTTCAAGGTTCACTTTGAAGTTGATTCGGTTGAAAAAATTCCTGAGCTGCTTAAAAAGAAAAGCTGGAACAAAGAATGGGCTCAAGTGCCGGGAGGGTTTGAGATCGAGCTGAAACGGGAGCAGATCGCCGAACTGAACGCCAGAATGACGGAAGCAGGAATAAAAGTTTACGGAATTCGGACCATGGATCAATCGCTGGAGGACAAGTATCTGGAAATGACAGAAGGTGATGAGATTGCCTGATTTTTTTCGCTTGATTCAAAATGAAATGATGAAACAATTTGAGCGGACGAGAACCTATGTAATGCTCGGATTCTATATCGTGGTCAGTTTTTGTTCCGCTTTCGTCTTGAAGTATATGGAAAAGGCTTCGGGAAGGCCGGAGGATCTATGGGGATTTTTCGAGTTTGACTCACACCTGTTGCCGATCGCGCAAATCTTGACCGTGGTGATTGCCGGAGACATCGTGTCGAGCGAGTTTAACTGGGGAACGGTGAAAATGCTGCTGATCCGTCCGGCGCGACGTATAAAAATCCTTTGGGCCAAGTATGTTACCGTGTTGCTGTTTTCCGTGATTTTCGTGGTAACGCTCATCGTCTGCTCCTTTTTGTTTGGAGCGGTCTTTTTCGGCGTCACCTCCGCTTACGGAAGTCCGGTTCCCCTGATCAAGGAGCTGATCACCACATATTCCCTTTATTTTGTGGAAATTGTGATGATGGCGACACTCGCTTTTATGCTATCCGCTTGGACGCGCAGCAGTTCAGTGGCGATCGGCCTCTCGGTTTTTCTGGTGTTTGCCGGGGCCGTTCTGATTGAGTTTTTAAATATGTTCGGCTTTGCCTGGGGAAAATATCTCCTCTTTGCCAATATGGATTTCACACAGTATCTCTCAGGGGGACAACCGCCTTATCCGGGCATGAGCGCCACTTTTTCCGTCATCGTTTTACTGGTCTATTTTATTCTTTTCCACATAATCTCATGGTGGGCATTTGCAAAAAGAGATATTACTGTTTGAGGCCGGAAATTTGGTTTGAGATCAAAAGTGGACCGGGAAAAGGGTTAACAGGTTTGCTTTTGTGAAAAAATGTGCCGAAAAAATGATGTTTTCTTGAACCAAATTTGCGATGGAGGCGAAAGTATGGCCGAAGCGTTGGCAAACAAAAAGATCTTATTGGTAAAAAGGCCGAAAGGACTGCCGGCAAAAGACGATTTCAAAATGGTTGAAGGGACTGTGCCGGAGCCGAAAACGGGTGAAGTATTGGTTCGCACCTTATACTTATCGGTTGATCCCTATATGCGGGGACGGATGAATGACCAAAAATCGTATGTTCCTCCATATCCGCTCAATGAAGTGATTACCGGAGGGGTGATCGGCGAGGTTATCCAGTCCAGGGCAAGCGAACTGGATGAAGGGGATCTCGTGATCGGCAATTATGGCTGGCAAACGATGCAAACGGTGGATAGTGCGCAATTGCGAAAGATCGATGAAACGATCGCCCCGGTTACCACGGCCTTGGGGATTCTGGGCATGACCGGGCTGACCGCGTATTTCGGGTTGCTTGATATCGGCCGGCCGAAACCGGGGGAAACCGTTGTTGTGTCCGGTGCGGCAGGGGCGGTTGGTATGACGGTTGGCCAAATTGCCAAAATTAAAGGGTGCCGTGTTGTGGGGATTGCCGGTTCAGACAGGAAGATTCAATACCTGCTCGACGAGCTTGGATTTGATGCCGCCATTAACTACAAGACGACGAAAGAGTTGAAAAAAGCGTTGGCAGAAGCTTGCCCGGAGGGTGTGGATATCTATTTTGACAATGTCGGGGGCGAAATCTCCGATGCGGTCATGCGACTGTTGAATCCCCACGCCCGTATTCCGGTCTGTGGCCAAATTTCCTTGTACAACCTGGAAAAGGCCGATATCGGGCCGAGGATACAACCCTTGCTGCTGATCAATAAGGCGCTGATGAAAGGGTTTATCGTATCCGATTATGCAGCCCGATTCGATGAAGGAACCAACCAGTTGGCTGAATGGTTGAAGCAGGGCAAATTGAAATATGAAGAAAATATTGTGGAAGGTTTTGAGAATACCATTGATGCTTTTCTCGGATTGTTCAAAGGGGAAAATCTGGGCAAACAGCTGGTCAAGGTGGCAGAGCCCTCCAAGCGGCCTGTGAAAGAATAACCTTAACAGCCTGATGTGATATAAAAAGTCGGTGACGCAAAGGACGTTACCGTCTTTTTTTATATTTTTTTGCGAGCGGGAAAGAGTTCATCTTTGGATCGTGTTTGTTTTGAGCGGGGCAGAAATCAGAATCAGCCTGATTTTTTCTTCGGTTGAATTTATCCTGATTTTGAAACAATTATTGATTTATAAAGGGTTGATGTTTTGATATGATATTGAAAGCGGGAATTAAATCGTAATAATTTTGATTTAGCTCGTCATAAAATTCCAATATGATGACAAATCAACATGCCGGATCGCGTTCAGACTGGAGGAACAATCAGAATGTGGCTGAAAAATTACTACATTGAGATTACGGGAGTTCTCGTTTTTATCGCCCTGTTTTACTTTTTAACTTCCGGTCAGATCATGGAACTCGGAAGTTTGATGGCGAAATTTGCAATTACGGATAACGTTCAGTTGCAAAACCTGTCCACCATTTTTCTCAGCATTTTTATTGAAGGTTTGCCATTTATTTTGATGGGGGTATTTGTCTCCGTCTTGATCCATGAGTTTGTGGATGAAGAGGTCATCTGGAAGTGGATCCCCAAAAACCCGCTCTTATCAATCCCTCTGGCGGCGTGTCTTGGAATCTTTCTTCCGATCTGCGAATGCGGAATTGTGCCAGTCGCCCGTCGTTTGATCCAAAAAGGGCTTCCGGCTCATACCGCATTTACGTTTTTACTGGCAGCTCCGATTGTGAACCCTGTTACCGCCGTTTCTACCTATATTGCTTTCCGAAACAACTGGGATATGGTTTTCCTGCGTCTCGGATTGGGGGCGGGGATTGCCGTGGCGATGGGGATTATGTTTTTGCTTTTTTTCAGTAAGACCGATGTTTTAAAAGGAAATCTGCAAAAAGCAGACTGCCATCATTCCTGCCATCACGATCATGCTCATCCACATGATCACTGCCATGACCATCGGGGTTTGGAAGCGCGATTGTGTCATGCGTTCTATCATGCGATCTTTGAATTTATTGACATGGGAAAGTATTTTGTGGCCGGCGCTTTCATCGCAGCCTGCTTTCAAACGTTTATTGGATTGTCAGTGATGAAATCGGTTGCTGCACATGAGGGGATCGCTGTGATCGTGATGATGGGAATCGCATTCGGACTGTCCATTTGTTCATCATCGGATGCGTTTGTGGCCGCTTCTTTTCGGGGAATTTTAGGAAACGCTCCCCTGTTCAGTTTCCTCGTATACGGGCCGATGATGGATTTGAAAAATTTACTGATGATGATCGGGAGCTTTCGCTCTTCTGTCGTTTGGTTTTTTTGGGGCGGAACCACGCTCCTGACCATTCTGTCAATCTTGCTGTTTGTCTAAATGAAAGGAGACCGGATGAATGACCGCAATCCTTCGCACTGCCATTCTCATCGGGAATGCGATCATGCTTTTATACCTTCTCGTCACGAAAAACATCGACCTGTTTATTAACCCGCGGTTGAAGTGGTTGGTGGCGATCAGTATCTTTTTATTGCTTGTCCTGGGTTTGATTCAATTATGGAATCTGAAAGAGAAAGATATACATAGAACAGGATTTTGGGGATATGGATTCGTCATTTTTCCCCTTTTTATGTTTTTCCTGTTTCCGCCGAAGGTTTTGGATGGGAGCATTGCCAATCATAAAATGTTTACCTACTTATCTTCGCAATCGGATCAGAAAGTGTTAACCAAAAGCCAGTCTGATCAGAATAACGATGGGAAAAATAGCACCGACAAAGGCCAAAGCGAGACTCTCTCCGACGGCCAGGAGAGCTGGGAGGCGCAATACAAAAAGGAAGCGGCTGAATTGGTAAAAATGCCGGTAATTACTTTCAACGATCAAAATTATTTTGAACGGCTGAACGTGATTTTGCTGTATCCCGAGAAATTCAAAGGAAAGAAAATCCGGACCATGGGTTTTGTCTACCGGGACGAATCGTTTAAATCCAACCAGTTTGTTCCCGGACGGATGGCGGTTAGCTGTTGCGTGGCCGACGCGGCGGTTGTGGGAATCTTGGCTGAAGACAATCATGCCGATTCTCTGAAAAAGGACCGTTGGGTTGAAGTGGAGGGAACGCTGAAGACGGAAAAGATTGAGGGGGAAATAACGCCCGTGATTAAAGTAGAGTCTGTGAAGTTTGTATCTCCTCCCAAAAATCCCTATATTTATCCCTCTTAGACATTGACGGCTTTCGCTGCTTTTCGCAACTTCAATGAACGGAATGGTTGGAGATTTTTACGTTGCAGGTCGTTTCATTTTAACAGCCCTGCATCTTCAGTTTTCAAAGGGCTGCTGCTATCCTGAAAAAACGGTCAGTCTGCGAAAGGGGAAAAACATTCCCGCACGCCTGAGCAAACGAATTTTCAATCGGAAAGAGGATACAAGAGATTATCAGCGGAAAGACCATGGGACTTTGGAACGAGTTTTTCATTTCAGAGTCCTTTTTTGTATGCTAAAAAATAAACCGAATGAAATTTTATTATGAAAGCTTTAAAAAATATTTCACAAACCTAATTGTTTTTGGTGTTGACATTTAACCTCATTAAATTTTATTATATTAATCGTTCGTATGAGGAATATTTTCGATCCCTAAATGTTAACGGGAGTGACCATCTTTGGTAAGCGACGAACAGATTCAAGAACTCATCAATGCCATGCACAGTTGTTTTCAGGCTTATCGCAAGATCTTGCAAGAAGAGTTAAAAACTTGCCATTTGACGATACCTCAGGCTCGGGTGATCCAGGTTTTGCGGGAGGACGGCCGGCAATCGTTCGGCGAGTTGAGCAAGAAATTGGAAACATCGACCAGTTCGATCACCGGGATTGTCGATCGTTTGGAAAAAAGCGGATGGGTCAAGCGCGAGCGGGATGAACATGACCGGCGTATCGTCTGGATCAGCCTGACGGAAAAGGATCAGGAAATGTTTCAACAGTTTTCGTCGAACCAGATTCGCCAGTTGCGTCGATATGTCGACCGCTTAAAACCAAAAGAGGTTGCCAGTTTAACGGATACATTGTTAAAGCTGGCGACCATAATTGAAAGCGAGCCAAATTTATAAGAAGGAGTAAGCCGCATGAAGCGTATTGCAATCAGTATCATCGTGATCGTCTTTCTGGTGGCGGCGGTCGGAGCCGGGGCTTATTATTGGTATCAAAATTCCTTATATGTCAGCACTGATAATGCGCAAGTCCAGGCAGACCTCACCACCGTATATGCCAAACAGACAGGAAGGATTACAGACTGGAAGCTGTCATCTGGAGATAAGGTCTCAGCGGATCAATTGCTGGGAGACGAACAGATGGCCATCGATTCAACGAGCTCGGCCGATGCTGTCAAGCTCTCCGGTCTGGATCAGGCAAAGATGGCAGAGCAACCGGCAGTTGATAAGATTACGTCTCCGATCAACGGGGTGATTTTGCAAACCGATGTCGTGCCGGGAGAAGTGGTGGCACAAGGACAGCCGCTCGCCATGATTGCCGATTTGTCCAATGCTTACATTACCGCTTATATCGATGAACAGGAGATTAACGATGTGAGCAAAGGCAAAGACGTCGACATTTCACTGGATTCTTATCCTGGTGATTCTTTCCACGGAAAAGTGGTGGAAATCGGCAATTCTGCCGGAAATGTCCTTCAGGCGTCATCTGCATTGACGGCGAAAACGACGGATTCGCCGGAAGTGCAACGTGTTCCGGTCAAAATTTCGATTGATGATTTGAATGGGAAATACATCGCTCTTGGAATGAATGCGTCCGTACAAATACACAAATAGGAGAGCAGAAAATTTTCCGGTGAGAGGAGAACTTTCATGAAGACAGGAAAGTTATTGTTGATCAATGCGGTTATTTTTATTATCATTGTCGGACTTGGGATCGGCGGATACTACTACTATTACAACGAAACCAATTTCATTCAAACCGATGATGCGAAAGTGATGGGAGATATTGTACCTGTTGCTGCTGACAGCGCAGGAAAGTTGACCGAATGGAAAGTGAATGAAGGAGATCAAGTGACCAAAGGACAGGCGCTCGGAAAAGTTAACATTGGGTCGAACACGGTCGATATTCAAGCTCCGATTGACGGAACGATTGTGCAAAACAAAGGACTGGTCGGGCAAATGGTCGCTCCGGGTCAAGCGTTGGCTGATGTCGTTGATTTTAGCAAGTTGTATATCCTTGCCAATGTCGAAGAAACGGAGATCAAAGATATCAGTGTCGGTCAAGAAGTGGATATTACTGTTGATGCAAATTCTGATACCCGGATCAAAGGGAAGGTCGAGCAGATCGGTCAGGCGACCAACTCTGTTTTCTCTTTGATTCCGCAAAACAATGCCAGTGGCGATTATACGAAAGTGGTACAGCGGATTCCTGTGAAAATTTCGATGGACAATTATCCAAACGGGCTTGTTCCCGGGATGAACGCAGAAGTGAAGATTCATAAATGATCGTTGGCAGAAACAGAAAGGAGGGGCACTTGTGACTCAGCGAAATGAAGCGGAGGCCCAGGGAGGGATTGCCCGTCATATTCCCTTGTTGTCCATCTTGATGTTGGGGGTATTTCTGGCGATCTTGAACCAAACCTTGCTCAATGTCGCCATTCCTCACTTGATCAATGAATTTAACGTCAGCGCGACAACAGCGGAATGGCTCCTCACAGGCTACATGCTGATTAACGGGATCTTGATTCCGATGTCTGCTTACCTGATTGAACGGTTTGGGGTAAGGACCTTATTCCTGGGAGCCATGATCTTCTTTACAGTTGGATCGTTCCTGTGCGGAATCGCGCCTACCTTCAGTGTGATGCTGATCGGCCGCCTGATTCAGGCAGTCGGCGGAGGAATCCTGATGCCGCTCGTTATGACGATCATCTTGTCGATCTTTCCGCCGGAAATGCGCGGGAAAGGAATGGGGATCTTTGGTCTCGGGATGATGTTTGCTCCCGCCGTCGGTCCCACTCTGTCGGGATGGGTCATGGAGCATTACAGTTGGCGCGTGTTGTTTAACGGCATCGTGCCGCTCAGTTTGTTTGTCACCATCTTTGCTTCGTTCTTGCTAAAAGATACAAAGCCGCGGTCCAAACCGCCGTTTGATTTGTGGGGAACGATTATCTCCACCGCCGGCTTCGGACTGCTCCTGTATGGGTTGAGCGAAGCGGGAAGTAAAGGCTGGGATGATACGGTGGTCGACGTCTCGATCATCGTCGGGATCGTCTTGATCGCCCTGTTCGTTATTTTGCAGCTCAGCTCCAAACATCCGATGCTGGATTTCCGCGTCTTTAAATACGATGCCTTTTCACTGTCCAGTGTCATCAGCGCGCTGGTAACGATCTGCATGTACGCCGGGATGTTTCTGACTCCGATCTATCTGCAAAACTTGCGCGGTTTTACTCCGCTCGAATCCGGCCTGCTCATGTTGCCGGGGGCGGTGATCATGGGGATTATGTCCCCGATTTCCGGGAGTTTGTTTGACAAGATCGGTCCGCGTCCGCTGGCGATTGTTGGCATGCTGATTACGGCTCTGACCACCTATGGATTTACCCAGCTGACATTGGATACGGATTATTTCCATATTCTCATCTTGTTCATGATTCGTTCCTTTGGAATGTCGCTTTTGATGATGACGATCATGACAGCGGGATTGAACCAATTGCCCGCGGAAAAAAATGCGCACGGAACGGCGATGTCCAATACCTTGCGCCAAATTTCCGGTTCGATTGGGATCAGTGTGGTTACGACCATTTTCAGTACGCGCACGACATTCCACCTCGGTAAAATGACGGAATCGGCAAACCTGATGGACCCCGGATTTGCACAAACTTTTCAGGAGCATGTGATGAAATTGACGGATGCCCTTGGAATTCCGATGGCGCAAGCAAAACAGACGCTGGCGACGCTCTTGTTCGGGCAAATTAACCAGCAAGCAGCTGTAATGGGAGTCAATGACGCCTTTTTCTGGTCGATGGGTTTTGCCGTGGTCGGATTTGTCTTAAGTATTTTCCTGCGTGACGTGCGCAAGGATCATCTGAAAAAAGCGACGAAGGAAGATGTTGCCCTCGAAACGGAAAAGATGGAACCGAAAAAAGAGGTTGCAGCAGGTTGATTGCTGACAGGAGAAAATCCGGGCCGGGGAGTGAGGGACCGTGTCCGGCTATTGAGTCATCCGGCAAGATGGGTGCCTCGCGGCCTGATCTCCAATGCACTTTGATAGAAGCAAAGAGAAGCACCAAGATCCTGAAACATGGCAAACAAGCGGAGCGCCCCAAGATCCCGGGGCGCTCTTTTCATTTCGCGCTCATGATTATTTGCACTCACAATCGTCTTTGCCGCAAACCGAACATTTGGAACGGATCAGCATAAGGAATCCTCCTTTCCAGGGATGATAGTTTTATTATAATATAAAATTCATGTTTATTATGAATAATTTGATTATTTTGTTATGAATCAAGCCCGGGGATTTCAGTTTCCGATTCCGAAAAAAGTGAAGAATTTGGTAGAATGAAAGAACGGAACGGATCAACTTGGCAAAAGGTGAGAGAGATGAAAAGCGTGCGCGTGTTTGCGTGGGTTCTGCTGGTAGCCTTATTGGGCGGAGCTTTTTGGCATTACATAGAAAAAAAAGAGACGGGGGAAGCGAAAAGCCGTCAGACCCCTGTTTATACTGTCAGCGACTACATTCAGGATCATGTCCCGAAAACAGGTACAAAAGCGCCTGATTTTACCCTTCCCAAATGGGGAGGTGGCGAAGCGGGACTCGGCCAGAGCAAGGGGAAACCGGTGGTGATCAACTTCTGGGCGACCTACTGTGATTATTGCCAGGAGGAGATGGCCGCTTTTCAACGAGTGTATGCGCAGATGGGAGATCAAGTAAACTTTTATATGATCGACGCCGCATATACCGAGCATGAAGCTGCCATCGGCCGGTTTGTGAAGAGAAATCACATCACACTTCCGGTTTTGCTGGACCAAAGCGGAGATGTCGGCAATTCCTATTTTGCCAAGGCTTTTCCGCAAACCTTTATTCTGGATCGGGAACACAGGATCTTTTATCATCATTCGGGCCCGATGACGGAAGAACTGCTGCGGGAGCAGTTGCAAAAAGTGTTGAAAAAAGGGAAATGAACAGATGGGAATAAAAACAGGAGGGACAAAGGTGAAAAATATCTGTGTCTTCGCCGGTTCCAATCCCGGCAGGAATCCCGAGTACAGGGATGCAGCAAAATCACTCGGGCTCGTGATGGCCAAATCGGGTTTGAGCTTGGTTTATGGAGGTTCCAGTAAGGGATTGATGGGCATTGTCGCAGATGCCGTTTTGGAAAATGGCGGTATCGCAATCGGAGTGATGCCCGCTTTTTTATCGCGGAAAGAATTGAAGCATCACCATCTGACCCATTTTTACGAGACTGAAGGCATGCATGAGCGCAAAGCGAAAATGGGGGAACTCTCCGATGCTTTTGTCGCTCTTCCCGGCGGGTACGGCACTTTTGAGGAGATTTTTGAGGTGTTGAGCTGGGCACAATTGGGAATTCATCAAAAACCGATCGGACTGTTAAATGCGGCCGGATATTTTAATCCGCTTTTACAGTTGGTGGAGAAAGGGATTGATGACGGTTTTATCAGGCCGGAATATCTCGATTTGTTTGTCTGTGAGAGCGATGCAGAAGCGTTGGTAAAAAAACTGTTTTCTTACCGCCCGCCGAAGCCGGTGCTTAAATGGGAAGAGCTAGCTCCCCAAAAAGGTGCATCAAAGCGATCATGACCTGCCGGCACACCCTGGCATAAAAGCCCGGGCAAGCTGGCCCCCCCTGACCGGCCATCGGAGATGGAGGGGAGCAAAAGAATCGACTTGTCATGACGGGGTTTACGGTTCATCACTCATAGGGCTTGTCGGTGTTCCTTGATGGAAGATCATTTGCCATCTTCCCTCTTTCAGTTTCCAGACAGAGCTGCGCAGTGTATCCATTTTTCGCGTTTCATCTTTCACGCGGTAAGTCGTTAAAGCTACATCCGGAGCCAAAAGATGCACTTCAAAATGGGACAAACTCATTTTCCTTACACTCAGCCCTTCGCTTCCAATCTCCTCTTTGGACCAGACTGTGCCTGAGCTTCCAAACTCAAAAAATTCATCAGCGAGCAATTTGGAAAGTTCCTCCCGGGATCTGCGGACCTCGGGCAGTAATAATTTTTCCTCAAGCTGACGCAAATGTTCTTTTAAAGAAGTTCCGCTTTCCATGGACATTCTCCCTGAGAAGTTTTGATTTTTTTCTGAACAGTATAGCGGTTTTTGCTGCCGGCGTCAAAGGTCTCCGCTGGCGGCCAATCCGCTCCACGCTGTTTTCCAAATATTATGTATTCTGTCGCAGAGTTGGTTGTGATCGTCATTCAAAAACATATGAAGGAAAATTCCATCCAGCAGACAGAGATAGGTTTGCATCCGGATATCCGGGTCATGTCCTCCGCAGGGATCTTCTGCAAAAATGGTGTGAACGGTTTTGGAAAGAAGGTTGTTCATTTCCGAATATTTGGCGCTCAGTCGCTCTTTCAGGTGCTCGGGTGGAAACAGGAGAGTCCGGCGAATAAATGTGATCTTCTGTTCATTGTGCATCTGAAAGTGGACAAAGCTTTTAAGAAGGGAAAACAATTTTTCTTTCATGTTGTGACCATGCAAATGCCCGCCAGCCCGGAGCAGTTCATGTTGAAGTTCCTCCATCGCTTCATCGAAGACGGTCAGCAACAAATCATCTTTGCCTGAGAAAAAAGCATAAACGGACGGGGGCTTGATTCCGACCTCTTTGGCGATTGCCGCGAGGGATGTCCCTTCGTATCCGCTTTTGGCAAAATGCTTCAAGGCTGCGGCTTTTAATTTCTCTCTTGTCATGGTTCCTCCCGCAGAACGAACGAGAATTGGAAAATAAAAATTTTCATTTATCCGGCTGTTGGGAAAATTGAGCGGCAAGGGATGGTGGTTTTTTCGTCCACCCGGCCCCGCCGGACTTGTCAATAATCAGTTTTTATTTATGATACAATATTTATTTTTATAAATAAAGAAGGCAGAAAAACCTCTTCTGAAAAAAAGCATTCAGAAGTGGTTTGGGGCTGTCGGCCAACTTCATTTGGCAGGGGATGGGTGCTTTTTCAGCGGGCCGCCTTTGCGCCGAAGGAACCGGGGACAGAGAGAAGCCCCCTGCCCCAATGGATTCCTACCACCACCAGGTTCTCCAAATGAACGGGCCGAAAAAGGGAAACCCGAAGAAGGGAAAGAAAAACGGGAATAAACTGGTGTGGGCAGCCGGTTGGAAGTAGCCATCATCATAAGCGGGAGTGTGCGGGGGCAAGGCAGGGAAAGAAGAATATGAATAATAATACATAACAAGCACCTCATTTCGTTTTTAATACCGTATTCAATAGGTGAATGAAGGTGAATTGATTTTTCGTGAAAAGAATCGATTCTCATTGGTGACACATGATTTTCGTCGTGAATATACTGGGCATAAGCCGATCATCAGAGAGAACAACGGAGACCGACCCCTGGGTGAACAGCAGGCGGCCATGCAGTGTGACTGGCAGTCAGAAAGGGGTCATTATTTTTTATGGGAGCAAGTGTAATCCCGCAATTTCAGGGCTTCGGAAAAAGAGCAACCCCTGTAATTTTTACGGGATTGAGTCACTCATGCCCGGATTACTCATACATTAAAGTAGGCTTGTGGCAAATGATTAAGGAGGAAGTATTTTGAACATCAAGGTTGGCGTATTAAAAATAAACTCGGTCTCCATGACATCGTCAGTGACGATCGGTACGCACATATCCGTTTTGCCACTCAGCTTTCAAAAAGCAAATACAGGGGTTTCGACGGCGGGAGATGGTGCAGTGATTAAAGCGGCAAACCCGGTCATTGATCCGGATACGAATGACCACCCTGTACTGATCCACCGATAAATGAATGATTGGGAGGTAAAGTAATGGCGATTTACGTTGGAAGTGCGGAGATCATCTCTGTTACGTCAACAGCCAATATCAATGTGGCTCCTTGCACGGTGTCTCTCTTTTCCGAGAGTTCCGCGAAAAGTAACGGAGCCAGTTCGACAGTTGGTGATGCGCTGCGGATTACCCACATCGGAGCGATCATAGACCCGGATGTGCTGGATTCAGTGATGGGAGAAGTAAAGCCTTACTAAAAAATGGGGAGGGTCAGGGATGCCCTTTTTGATCAAATTGAACAATATTTCCAGTTCGGGACAGCTTAATATGTCTCCGGTCAATCTCTTGCTGAACCAGGAAAGTTTTCAGAAGAACAATATCTCCAGTAACAACCTGGGTGATCTGGTATTGTCCCTGATGTACGGGCCGATTTATGATCAGGATTTTATGGATACTCCCATTTCCCAGATCAAGATCGTCTAGTTTGCGAAAGGAAGATCACGATGATCCAGCCGATTATTGTTGGACCGTTTAAAGTAAATAACGTGTCGGCAACCGCCAAGGTGAATTTGTCTTATGGCTTGAATTTTCTGGCCTATCATCACAGCTTCAATAAGAGCAATTCGGTCAATAGCCACACGGGGGATGCACCGATTCAAGTGGTTAATGCACCAATCTGTGATCAGGATCTGATTGACACGCCGATAGCGGAAGTCAAGCTTATTTAGGCCTGCGGGTCAGAGCGGGAAATGCTTCGTTTCAACTGAAAATAAAACAAAGGATGATGGATGATGCTGTTTTTACCGAGAATGAAATTTAACAACACCTCTTCGAGCGGAGAGCTGAATCTGAATAACCTGCTGAATCTGCTGATCCAGAATGACAGCTTGCAAACAAACAACACAGCTAGTTTCAACAATGGCGATTTTGCCGTGAATCTGTTTTGGACGCCCACGTTCGACACTGATGTATTTGATACGCCGATCACCCAATCAAAAGTTACTCTTTAAAACCATGCAGGAGTTTCAGGAGAAATGTATGTAGGCGGCTTTGCCGAAGATGATGTTGGTAACCGTCCATTGTGTCAACCGGATCGGAATCTGTCCCGCCCCCGGCCTGCACGTATATTTAATGGGGAGCAAAAGGAAATCAAAGGGTGGATGCACAATGTTGTTTTTACCGTTGATGAAATTTAACAGCACCTCTTCGAGCGGAGAACTGAATCTGAATAACCTGCTGAATCTGTTGGTCCAGAATGACAGCTTGCAAACAAACAACACAGCTAGTTTCAACAATGGCGACTTTGCCGTCAATCTGTTTTGCACGCCTACATTCGACACTGATGTATTTGATACGCCGATGACGCAACGCAAACTTACTTTTTAAGATTCATCAAGGAGTATTGTCTGAAATGTCATTTGTTAACGGCATCATCGAGAATGAATTTTTTCTACTTGCTTGCACTCCATTGAGGGAAAAAGAGACAACGTTGGAATCCGGGTGGCCATATAACCGGAGTTTACCCCCGGAGTGGAAGCATGTAGTTACATATCGCTTGATCATAAAAAGATGACGATAGGAGGATGGCGATGCCGAATCAAAATATATTTTTCCAATTTGACATCGGCAGAATTTGGACTGCTTCGCGAAATGTTCGCGAAAACCGATTGGATGTCTTGGCAATGATGAAACAGGAACTTGTCGCCGATTCCGTCCATGAAAGGAACAGTTACTTTGACGTGGATGATCTCGACTACTTTTGCTTTCGCAACAGAGGGAAGATAAAAAAGCCCAGAGCCTGGGCGATCAATACAGATCCCAATATGGATAGGGAGTGAAAGGAGGCGGATTACCCGGCGGAATGGGACGAGGCGGCCGGATCGGACGCGAAGGACGCCGGGGGAAAATGGGATTGGGACGGGGAGGACGACCCCGATGTGGATTGGAATGGGGAACACGGAAATGTGGGAGTTCCTTCAGGCGGCAGTAAGGTACATACGGATAAATCTGATATTGATAGGAGTAATGAGCCGGGTCAAAAGGAATCATGCTTTGACCTCCTTGAATTTCTCCTCCTAGTTTATGTTCACGAAAAAGGCGGTATGATCCCGTTTTTTGTCAGTTAGAAGTATTTCTTTTTCCAGAAGATCATCGCCGTAATACATGACAACAATAAAGATAACAGCAAAATGATCAAAAAAGCATGGCGATAATGTTCAAAGGGCAAAGGGACATTCATTCCGAATAAACTGGCCACCATCGTCGGGAAGGTGAGCACGATGGTAAACGAGGTGAGAACCTTCATCACATGGTTCACGTTGTTGGAGATGACCGAGGCAAACGCATCCATCATTCCGCTTAAAATATGGCTGTAGATCTCCGTCATCTCCATCGCCTGTTTGTTTTCGATGATGACATCTTCCAACAGATGCTGATCTTCTTCATACATCTTCAGGTACTGGTTTTTTAACAGTTTTTCGGTGACGAGATTGTTTGTTTTGAGCGAGGTGGTAAAGTAGACCAGGCTCTTTTCCAGGCTTAACATGGAGAACAGCTCTTGATTCTGCATCGATTCCTGCAATTTGTTCTCAAGTTTGCTCGTTTTGCGGTTTATCTGTTTCAAATAGGTTAAATAATAGGTTGAAATCCGGTAAAGAAGTTGCAGGATGAACCGTGTCTTCATATAAGTATAGAAATTTTTGATCTTGTTGGTGATAAATTGCTGGACAATGGGTGTTTCTTTCAGACAGACAGTGATGAACAGGTCCGGGGTTACAATCATTCCGAGGGGGATCGTAATATATTGTTCATCCCTGCTTCCTTCATTTTCAAGGATGGGAATATCCACTATGATCAGGAGATTGTCTCCTTCCTTGTCGATGCGTGACCGCTCCTCCTCGTCCAGGGGATCACGGATAAAATCGGCGGGAATTCCCAGCGACTGCACCACTTTTTGAATTTCTTCCTCATCGGGAGCGGTGAGGTGAACCCATGCACCTTTGGCAAATTCGTTTATTTCCTGTAATACGCCATCTTCTCCGGAAATATAAATGTTTAACATTGTTTTTCACCTCTTTTTGGGCAAATGAGAAACCTTGCCTGTATATAATATAGGCAGGAATGGAGAAGAAATTACGAAGGTTTTCTGGTTGTCGAACAAAATCGAAACATGTCCCAAAAAATCGCCTGAGGAGATTGACATTTCTGTCATTTAGTTATAAACTTTCTACAAAAGTTGTGGATAAGATTGAAAAGTAAGGGCAAATTCCAACCGGTTTTGGCGGTTTTTGTCGAAAAAATAAAAAATGCAGCGCAAAACGCTGCATCCCGTTCACGGTTTCATTGGAATCAACGAGTCAGCAGGCTGGCGGTTCGCCGTCAAAGAGGTGTTTCAACTTTTTTCGCCTCCTTTCTCAAACATCATTTGCACGTAATACTGGAAGAAGCGGTTTTTGTACTTTTCATAAGTAGCCGGGTCTTCTCTCTCGCAACATTTTGCCAATTTGACCAGGATATCGGGCAGATGGATTTTCAAACCATGCTTTTCCGCAAAGGAAAGCGCTTGTTGGAAACAGGAGCGGGCATCCAGATCCTTGCCCTGTTTCATATAGCAATCGCCCAAAGCGACCAGTGCGTTGCAATACTTAAGGGCGTCATTGGTTTTTTGCCCGATTTGCACCGCTTTCAGCAATGCGCTTTGCGCAGAGGAGATTTTTTTTGACTTTAAGTACAGCATGCCGAGTTGTGTATAGGTAGAGACCAGCATGTTCTTTTTTCTGATTTTTTTCTCCAATTTCAGCGCGGTGCGAAAACAAATCTCGGCTTTAAAGAAATCACCGCGGTTTTTATAGCTCTCACCCAACGCCGTCCACAGCTCAAACGAACGATCCACATTCTGGTCGATTCGCGCGAGTTGAATGCCGCGGGTGGCCGCTTGCGCAGCTTTTTCGTACAGTTCCTGCTTGGCCAGCAGCACGGAGTGAACTTCGTACATCGACAAGCGGATTTCCATGCTGTCGATTTCGCCGATATGATCCCATAAAAATTCCAATGTGCGAAAAGCATCCTCGTTGCGGCTCATCTTTTCCAGATAAATCGTTTTGCTGATCATCAAATGGTAGATAATATAGTCGCGTTCACCATTTTTATTATACGATTCCAGTCCTTTTTCAATATAATTGAGCGCCTGTTCCAGATTGTTCTGATAATAACAGCACCGTCCCAATTCGTTGTACGTTGAGGCTTTCAGATTGCTGTCTTCCAGTTCGGGAAACTGGTTCAAGAGACTGAGCGTTTTCATGTATTGGGCTTGCGCTTTTTTCCACTGCGTTTTGCGGTCATAACATTTTCCTTTCAGAAAATAGACAAAGGTTTGCAGCGGTGAATCTTTTGCGATTTCGATATTTCTCAGCTGCTCCAAACCTTCCTCGGGGCCGACGAGATCGATATCATGTTCAATCGCAAATAAGAGAAACCGCAGGCGCTCTTCTTTGTCGCATTCATCTTCATAAGTTTCCAGGAGTTGCTGCAAATCGATGTCCAGCTTTTCGCAAATGCGCATGTAGATGTCATCGTTGACGACTTCCCCTTTTTCCGCTTTGCGGATGGAGTGCAATTTGACCACATCATCGACCAGATCGCTCTGCCTTAACCCCAGTTCTTTTCTTCTCTTGCGAATCACTTTGCCCGCATTCTCATGATCCAGCGGTAACAAAAGGTTCACCTCCCAATTTAAAAAATTTTTTTGGTTGATTGAGAGGGAAATCATACCGTTTTTGTACATATGTGCAAAAAATGGATGAACATATTCGTTGTTTTGTTCAGATATTTATCTATTTTGGCACATATGTTCAAAATACCTTCTTTTCAGCGTGATTTTTTATTAATTTGCAAATGAGTATTTAGATTTATAAACTGTAATCAAGAGGTTTTAGCCAACAATTTCTTGCCTATTTCATAAAAGCTCACGCGACTTTTGGGAGGGGACAAGCAAATGTTAAAGGTACTGGTGGAAGGACAAATGGAACAGGTGCAACCGTTTTTGTCAGATTTGAAGCAACGTTCGCAAATCGAATTGCTCAAAAACGAAATCAAAGAGAACCAAATGGAGGTTAACGAAGGCATCCGGGTTGTCTGCTATGTTGATCATAAACCGGAGCGAAGGGTAAAAACGATCAAACTGCACCTGGCGGACGGAACACAGATTCAGCTTCCTTTGATGGATTTAATCGAGGTCGAGATGGAAAAAGGGGTTCGCATTTTGGCCGGCCGTTCTTATGATATATTTGCTTGAGATAAAGAAGAAAAATATTCTTTAATACAACGTTTTTAATTAAAATTAAAATAACTGGGAAGTTGGAGGCAAACGGAGAGCAACATTCTACCACAAAAACCAACAGGATTGCATGCCCTTGCCAAATATGAGCGTTTCAAGAGAAGGCCTTGTTCGGGTCTTCTTTTAATTTTCCCTGAAAGTCCATGTTGATCAGGTCGTGGTTCCACGCAATTCGCGCAATCTTGCTTCGTTTTATCATCGGAATGGGCCGACAGGAAAGAATCTTTACCAGGACTGTGTTTTGGACTTTTTTTGCGTATTTTACGTCCTGGTTTGCCAATGCAGGTATAAAACGTTTTGGTTTTTACCAAAAATTACTTAATAGATAAAGGGAACGTTAAGATGAGGTGAGCGCAGTGTTAAAAGAAACGAGAAAAAAGCTAACCCCTGTTCAACAGGAATATCATCAGTTTGTGAAAGGACGCGAACCCAAACGCCCTATTTTAAAGAATTGCCTGTGTGCTTTTTTTATTGGCGGGGCAATTTGTTTGCTCGGACAATTGATTTCCACTTTTTACATTCATTTTTTCGGGTTTAACGAAAAAACAGCCGGAGATCCGACTGTAGCAACCTTGATTTTTATTTCAGTCCTTTTGACAGGATTCGGGGTTTATGACCATATTGCACAAGTGGCCGGGGCGGGAACCATCATTCCGGTGACCGGATTTGCCAACGCGATCTCTTCAGCGGCGATCGAACATCGTTCCGAAGGATACGTTCTGGGGGTCGGGGGCAATATGTTTAAACTGGCAGGGTCGGTAATTGTATTTGGGGTATTTTCCGCATTTGTGATCAGCACAATCAAAGTGATCATAAAAAGTTTGGGAGGATTCTGAGTGATTCAGGGAAGAACATGGGTGTTTGAGAACCGGCCCTATATTGCAGCAAGCAGCGCTGTCGGGGGCCCGTTTGAGGCGAACGGACCGCTGGCAGAGGACTTTGATTTTTTGCACGGCGATCTGTGGCTGGGGCAGGACAGTTTTGAAAAAGCGGAAAAGATGTTGTTGGAACAGGCGTGTAAGAAAGCTGTGGACAAGGCGGGGATGAAAGCGGACGACATCCAGTTTTTTTTGTCCGGGGATTTGATGAACCAAGTGATCTCCAGCAGCTTTGCGGCAAGGACTTTGGCTGTGCCTTATCTCGGTTTGTTTGGGGCCTGTTCCACTTCGATGGAGAGTTTGGCGCTCGGCGCGTTGATTGTCAGCAGCGGGTTTGGCGACAAAGTTCTGGTGGGCACAGCCAGTCACAATGCTGCGGTTGAAAAGCAATTCCGTTACCCGACGGAATACGGAGGGCAAAAACCTCAGACCGCACAATGGACGGTGACAGGAGCAGGTGCGGCTGTCCTCACTTCCAAAAAGACCAAAGATGAAATCTACGTGGCAGCGGCAACAGTTGGCCGTGTCGTTGATATGGGGATCAGTGACCCGTTCAATATGGGGGCGGCGATGGCTCCGGCGGCTGTCGATACGATCGAGGGCCATTTTCGTGATCTGGGGCTTTCCGAAGACGAATACGATTTGATTTTAACCGGCGACCTTGGGAAGATCGGTCATCGCATTGCCGGGGATTTGTTGGTGAAGCATGGCCTTAAACTGCCGGAAGAGAAGTTTGGGGATTGCGGTTTGATGATTTACGATGAGCAACAGCCCGTTCAGGCGGGGGGGAGCGGTTGTGCCTGTTCCGCTTGCGTCACTTACGGACATGTCCTCAACCGCATGAAGAACGGAGAACTGCGCAAAGTGTTGATCGTGGCAACCGGAGCTCTGTTGTCTCCGATCAGTTATCAGCAAAAAGAAACGATACCTTGTATCGCTCACGCTGTGGCGATTGAAAAGGGAGGAGACCCGAAAAAATGATCTTTTTCTGGGCATTTGTGGTCGGGGGGATTATTTGCGTGATCGGTCAATTGATGATGGATGGATTAAAACTGACCCCCGCCCATACGACGAGTACGCTGGTGGTAGTCGGAGCGATTCTGGACGGCTTGGGTCTATATGAGCCGCTGATCAAGTTTGCCGGCGCCGGGGCGACAGTGCCGATCACGAGCTTTGGAAACGCATTGGTTCACGGTGCGATGATGGAAGCGAATAAGTATGGTTTGGTCGGTGTCATCACGGGAATTTTTGAAGTGACAAGTGCCGGAATTTCAGCGGCAATCATTTTTGGCTTTTTGGCGGCGCTCCTGTTTAAGCCGCGTGGATGAAGCAGGAAATCGGAACCGAAAAAGCGTGTTCGGTTCCGATTTTTTATTATTGTTGGTTGTATTGCGGCTCTTCGCTCATAATTTCCTGTTCGCGCGCTTTCAGTTGTTGAACCACTGTGTCAACGTTTTGCGCCAATTGGTTGTATGTTTGCTTTGCTTGTTGGTTGTTGGTGTCAAGGGCAAAAGAACGCAGGTTGGCTGCTACCGATTCCGCGCTGGCGATCGTTTGCTTGATTTTTGTACCTACCGTCATCTGGATTCCCCTCCTTTCAACTTGCCCAATGATATTTTGTGCTCTCTTTGCCGGTTTATTCAGTTGGGATCATGTGATTTGATTCCATGAATATCTTTGTAAAGAAATCACGTCAGGTATGTTGATCAACCAATGTATGGTTTCATGGCGGGATTTTTGAAACAGAGCGGTTTATCGCTGCTGAGTCAGCGAAAGAAGAGCCCGGGACTCAAAAATCTCCTCGTTTCTCCTTCCGATCTGATGCAAATCAACATGCCTGAAATTCGTTTTTAAAAGGAGTTTTGGCGGATGCACGGAGAGCATATCGATCGCGCAAAAAAATGGATCGGGCGCTTGTCAGATGAATTGCTCCGCAAGCAGAGTCCGGACGGAAGCTGGCGTTTCTGTTTTGAAAGCGGGGTGATGTGCGATTCATTTTATTTGTTGTTAAACCGGGTGCTTAAAAGAAGGGGAGATCCGCTCGAACCGTTATTGATTGAACGTATTCTCTCCCGGCAAACGGGGGATGGAACCTGGAAACTGTACGAAGATGAGCCGGAGGGAAACCTTTCGACCACGGTGGATGCCTGTTTGGCCCTTCTGTATGCGAAAGTGAAACAGCCGGATGATCCGGCGATGCGCAAAGCACGGGAGTATATAATGGAAAATGGGGGAGCGGGGAACGCCGGTTCCCTGACCAAAGTTGTTCTGGCCCTGTTGTCGCACTTCAGTTGGAACAATTTTATCAAGTTGCCTGTTGAATTTTTCTTGCTTCCACCCTCGGGACCGATTTCCTTTTTTGATTTTGTCGGATATACCCGGGTGCATTTGGCACCGATTCTCATCGCCGCAGACCGCGAATATGCGACAAGACTCGACGGGTTTGACGAAGTGGAAGAATGGCTTCCGGTTCAACGCCGTTCAGGGAGAAAAGCGGAATATGTTTGGACTGCGGAGCAGCTGTTCCCCGAAAGTTCGATTAGTTCGGAACTGCGCCGGCGGTTGCATGAAAGAGCCTTGCGCTGGGGTGAGTCCTTTATGCTCAGCCGGGTTGAAAAAGACGGAACTCTGTACAGTTATATGACCACGACGTTTTTAATGATTTTTGCCCTTCTGTCGCTGGGTTACTCCCGGCGTCATCCGGTGATTCAAAAAGCGATGAACGGTTTGGCGCAGTTTGCCTTCCCGCTCGGGGATGGGACCCATTTGCAGGAAACGACTTCGACGGTCTGGGATACATCACTGATCCTGCATGTCCTTCAGGAAGCAGGGGTGGGAATCAGCCATCCCGCCATTAAGCGAGGCCTTCATTATCTCAAATCCAGACAGCAGACATCCCCGGGAGACTGGTCAATCAAAAACCCGTACGCGGCCCCGGGGGGATGGGGGTTCTCCGATCTCAACACAATCAATCCCGATGTCGATGATACTTCCTCCAGTTTAAGTGCGCTCGCGCCTTCCGTTCGGTCCGGCCGTTACCGCACAGAATGGGATCGCGGGGTCAGGTGGCTCATTTCTATGCAGAACAATGACGGAGGATGGCCGGCGTTTGAAAAAAATACGAATAAAAGGTGGCTCCGGCTCATGCCTTATCCTGACGGGAAGACAGTCTGGGGAGACCCGTCCAGTGCGGATCTGACCGGACGCACTCTGCGATTTTTCGGACAGGAGCTCGGATGGACGATTGACCGGCCCGAAGCAAGGCGTGCCTGGAGTTGGTTTTATCACAATCAAAAGAGAGACGGCTCCTGGTTTGGGCGCTGGGGTGTCACCTTTATTTACGGAACGTGGGCGGCCATCACCGGGCTCACCTCCGTTGGCGTGCCACCCGAGCACCGGATGATTCAAAAAGGGAAAAACTGGCTTTTGAGCAAGCAAAAAGAGGATGGAGGATGGGGAGAATCGTGTGCGAGCGATGTGAAAGGCAGATTCGTTTCCCTTCCCTATTCGACTGCGGTGCAAACGGCCTGGGCACTGGATGCGCTGATCGCTTGCCATGACCGGCCGACTCCTGAGATCGAAAAAGGGATGGAAAGGATGTTCGCCCTTTTGGAACGGCGCGGAAGGGAGTGGACATACCCTGTCGGGGCCGGGCTTGCCGGGCAATTTTATGTTTATTATCACAGCTATCCCTATGTGTGGCCGTTAAAAACTTTGGCCCACTATGTGAAAAAATACGGTAAATAACAGCGACAACGCTGGTTCAAAGCGATGTCGCTGAAAAGAGATTAACGGAGCGGTGTTCGATCCTGCTGGATGCGCATGACGGATGATGCGATCCAGTTTCGCGGCAAAAAGCGCGTTCCGAACAACAGAGACCGGAACACCGCTCCCGGAACCACGACTGGCTTTCCGCTTAGCAAACCTTCATATCCCGCCTTGGCGACGGTAAAAGCGTCAAGGGCGTTTTTCTCCGTCAGCCGGGATTGGTGCATCTTTGCCCGCATGGCAAAACGGGTTTTAACCGGCCCGGGGCACAAGGCGGTTACCTTGACTCCGCTCTCTTTCAGCTCATGGGCCAGCGCTTCAGTAAAAGAGAGCGTATAGGCTTTACTGGCGTAGTAAACAGCCATCAATGGCCCGGGCACAAAGGAGGCCATCGAACCGACATTTAAAATGCCGCTGCTTTTGCTGGCGAGCAGATCAGGCAGAAAATAATGGGTTAATGCCGTCAGCGCCTTGATATTCAGATTGATCATCTGCATCAGGTCTTCAAGCGGTTGCTCGGCGAACGGACCATACAATCCAAATCCGGCATTGTTGACGAGATAATCGATTTGCAGACCGAGGCTTACGCACGTATTGCGGATTTGGCGCGGAGCATCCGGCTGACTTAAATCTTGGGTGATGATGTGGATCGTTCGCTGATAACGCTCTTCGATCTCGGTGGCGACCCTGTTGAGCTGATCGACATTGCGCGCGACCAACACCAGATCATGCCCGTCTTTGGCGAAGAGATAAGCGAGTTCTTTTCCGATCCCCTCTGAGGCTCCGGTGATCAGTGCGATTCCCAAATTCCTTCCTTCCTTTCCACGATTCCTGGTGACAATGTTAATGATTTTGATTTAAATTTCTATATAAGAATACAAATACCCCTTCAAATCTGGCAATATAGTACTTGAGTCACTTTTTTAAATTTCGACAGGCGAACGGAGAGGATGAAATATGTTTCTCGCCATTCTTCACTATTTGCTGACGGCGGAAGAGGTGGCAAAGCATCGGCAGGCACATCGGGATTATCTTGATACATGCTATCGGAAGAAGCAATTGATCGCATCGGGTCCGATGGTTCCGCCAACAGGCGGGCTGATCCTGTTCAGGGTGAAGAAACGGGAAGAAGTGGAACAAATTATTGAACAAGATCCCTTCTTTAAAAACGGGGTGGCTGAATACCAGGTGATGGAATTTGACGCGGTGAAGAGCGACCCGGAGTTTCGGGCGATGTTTCTCGACGAATAACCTTTTGTTTCCGCACAAAAAGCGCTCGGGTGGTTGCCCGGCGCTTTTTCTCAAAATAGATGAGCAAACTCTTATCTTTTAAAAAAATAATGTCAATATCAGATGGATATCAGAGTAAATCCTCTTTTTTCAATAAAACGGCTGTCAATAATCAAACCGTTTCAGGGTTAAAGATGTCGGTGTTTTTTGTTTTTTTAAAATAAAAAGTATTGCCAAAGCGAAAGGGCATTTGTATAATTATTTTAAAAATTATTAAACATAGAAATGGCGGTATGAAACTGGCAGACCAGATCGGGCAAGGAACAAGGGGAGTTGTCTCCGCTGAATCTTATCCGTTTTATAAAAATAAGGATCATGCTTTTGTTTACAGCTCGTTTTCGCCCCGGATTGCCAATCATCGGCCATTGCCATTTTGCGCATACACAGCTCAGTGCAGCCATCGAAGGAGGATGAGACAGCAGACTTGAAGGGAGGTGAAAGGAATGTTGCGTTTCTTAAGCGGTGGAGAGCCGCCGGCTTGTTAAGTTTTCCTCTCGATTTAAGCTATCTTTCATTAAACATACTGAAAAACAGCAACTGATGATGACAATGAGGATGTTGACAAACCGAATAGGAAGGGATGGGTGTTTATTTGCAGCAACCTTTGTGACGGAGGAACCGGAAGCAAAGAAAAACACCCTTACCCGGCGGATTCATGTTTTGGGATCTTGTCAAAAAGCTGGCGGCTGATGATGCCGCTGTTTTTTTGTGCGTTTTTGAGTATTGACTCTATTGTTCCAGACAGGAAGAAATATGAAGAAAGAACCGGGTTGAATTATATCAATGATTCTCTTTTGCTTATATCGTGATTTATTTCATTTGCCGTTACCGTTTTTCCAAATCATTCATAGAATAGGTTGCTTGAATTTTTTGGAGTTAAGGAGGGTTTCTGATGGTTCGTTACCGGTATATTCCCAATGATCAGTTAACCCAGGCCATTGGCAAACCGATCATGTTGCGGCTGAAGAACGGAAAGAAACTCTATGGGACGATTGACGAGGTCCGCAAAAATGGAATCATGTTTCTGCCGGCCCGCGTCGGTTCCAGGGGTTCTTCCGGTCAGGCAGAAGTGAGACTCTTTGTACCATTTTTTATCCCGTTCGGGTTTTTTGTTCCGTTTTTGATTATTTTCTGAGGAGATATCTTGAGGACAGGGCACATCAAAAGTGATGTTGCCCCTTTTTTTGGTTCGTACATAGTGATCCGGGCGAAGATATGGTATTTTAAAACTGGTGTCATTATCTTTTTATATGGATGCAAGATCACGGACAGAAACCGATCACCTCGTTTCGGGAACTACCTGGGAACGGGAAGTACTTAGAGCGGGAGGGGATTGGTGTCCCCGCCGTTCCGGCTTGTGATACTTTTTACAGGCGAATAATTCGTATAGCTAATAAAGTGGAAAGGAGCAAGCAGATGGAAGAAAAGGAGTTGTTGGAACTTACGGAGCCCTTCCTGGCGAGTATTGGAACGATTATCAAAATGAGCAAGCAACAGTTGGAGAAACGGCTCAGGGAACAGGGAGAAGAGATCACGGCTCACCAATATGCCATTTTGGTTCGTTTGAGCAAGGGGAACTTGACAGTAAAGGAATTAGGGGAAAGTTTTTCGATTGAACCGCCAACCCTGATTCCGATTATCGACCTGTTGGAACGAAGAAATTTGGTGGTGCGGATTCCGGATTTGAAAGACCGGCGCCGCAAGTTGCTTCAGGTGACAGAGCGCGGAAATGAGCTCATCAGCAGAATGCGTTCAGATATCAAGAACGATGCGGTGGCGCAAGCATTTTTGCGAATGGGGAAAGAGAAAAGTGTAACACTTGTCGGATTATTGCAACTACTGGCCAAAGAACTTCAATGATGAGCGGCAGGACGGGAAAGGTTGCAGGATATTGAGCTTGAGACTGTCATCTTTTGCAACAGTCTCAAGCAGATTCTGTTTTTTAAAGAGGAGGAAGTTCCAGTTTTCCTTGTTCAAACAGGGCTTTAATCATGTGTCGGGCATAACCGGACATTTGGGCATAAGTGATATGAGAGGGCATCGGTGCTTCGTCCGGATCGACAACGACATCGATGATACAGGGTTTGTTCAGTTCTTTCGCCTGCATAAAGGCAGGGAGCAGATCTTCGCTCTTCTCCACCCGGAATCCGACACCGCCGCAAGCTTCCGCGTATCGCGCAAAGTTCGGATTGTGGAGATCGGTTCCGTATTCCAGGTTTCCTTTTACTTCCTGCTCAAACTTGATCATTGCGATTTTATGGTTGTTTAACACAACGACGATGATGGGCAGGTCGTATTTTACAGCAGTGACAAAATCGTTCATGGTCATCCCGAAGCCGCCGTCGCCGCAGATGGCAAACACTTGGCGCTCGGGATGGGCAATTTTGGCGGCGATGGCCCCCGGCAGTCCGCATCCGAGCGTTGCCAGCCAGCTGGAGATGATGAACTTTTGCCTGGTCATGCGAAAATGGCGGGCCACCCAGACGGTGACGTTCCCGACATCGACGGACAGAATTGCATCATCGTGGGCGATCTTCTGCAATGCTTTGATCACCGTTTGCGGTTTCATCGGAGATGCTTCCTGCTCTTCCTGTTTTTTTAGCCGTTCCCACCATTCCTTCATCATCTTTTGATGCTCTTCGAGATAAGAGCGATCTTCATGACGCTTGATTTTTTCCGTCAGCCAGGAGAGAGTTTTTCCTGCTTCGCCGGCAAGTCCGAGATCAACCGGATACCGTTTGCCGATCTGTGCCGGATCGATATCGATTTGAATCGTATTGGCATCTTCCGGCAAAAAACCGGTAAAAGGAAAAGAAGTGCCGACCATGATCAGTGTATCTGCGGTCTGCATGGCATGATAAGCGGGAGATGTGCCGATCAGCCCCAATCCCCCCAGACACAGAGGATGTTCATCGGGAATGGTTCCTTTTGCCGGAAGGGACAGAACGATCGGGGAGGCGAGTTTGTCGGCAAAGGAGATCAAGGCATCACTGGCATGTTGTGCGCCTTTTCCCGCCAATATTACCGGCCGCTTGGCCTGATCCAGAATTTCCCTCGCCTTTTCCAATTCGGACAACGGAGGGCTGATTTCAGAAACGGAATAAGAGGTACTGGTGACCAGCGCCTTTTTTTCCAATTCAAAAGTGGGAATATCATCGGGAATGGTCAGCACGGACACGCCTTTTTTCACATATGCGGTGCGGATCGCCTGATTGACGACGGCTGGAAGCTGTTCCGCTGACATGATTCGCTGATTGTAGACGGCGACATCATCAAAGAGGCGGTCAAGATTCACTTCCTGAAAATAGTCTGTTCCGAGCAGATCCGATTCTACCTGGCCGGTAATGGCCAGGACGGGAACGCGATCCAATTTGGCGTCATACAATCCGTTGAGCAAATGGATGGCTCCCGGACCGGCGATCGACAGGCAAACACCGAGCTTTCCCGTCAATTTGGCGTAAGCTGCCGCAGCAAGGGCACCCGCTTCTTCATGGCGAACCTGAATGAATTTTATCTTGTCACGCGCTTTTCTGAGCGGCTCGATGACCGAGTTGATCGAATCTCCGGGCATCCCGTAAATGTGATCCACTCCCCATTCGATGAGCAGATCGACGAGTGCTTCTCCGGCTGTTTTCCGAAACATGTTTTTTCCTCCTGTAGGTGAATGTTTCCAGATTTAGTTTGCACAGAACGATTCCGATCATTCGGTCAAGATCAAAAGAGCCGGCGGGAAAAACTTCCCACCGGCTCTTTTGTTTAATGATAGCGATACCAAGCGACCCAGCCTTTTTTTGTTTTGGCCACAAAGATTTGCCCTTGAGAGAGGCTTGCGCTCGGAAGAAACTCGGGAAAGAAAAGATCGACCAGCCAGGATTGGTTCGCGACCTCTTCTCCGCATTGCTGTTTGGCT
Organism: Thermoactinomyces sp. CICC 10521; assembly: GCF_016055135.1. Taxonomy (NCBI): domain Bacteria; kingdom Bacillati; phylum Bacillota; class Bacilli; order Caryophanales; family Thermoactinomycetaceae; genus Thermoactinomyces; species Thermoactinomyces sp. CICC 10521. The sequence goes on from NZ_JAECVZ010000002.1 coordinate 148,511, forward strand.
ATGTCAGAATAGGGAGACGAATCAGGATCGGCGAGGGAGATGATCCGTTTGGCTTCCCATACCTTGTAATGGGGGTCTTTGCCATAGGTTTTGCGGATCAATTTCGGCAGAGCCGCCTGAATTTCATCTGCCGCATCCGGCCCGGGTTTGACCAGATCAGCAATATTCGGACAACCGTCCGACTTCTTTGCCGCTTTTTGGGGAACGGGATCAGCCGAGGGTGAAACAAAACCGGTGGCAGCCACAAATGATAAGGTTAACAAGATGCATAAACACCATTTCGCAACGTAAGGCACCCGCTTCATAAGCTCACTCCCTGGATGATTGGTTCATTATGTGGATATTGGCACAAGTCATAAATAATATTCCACCATCTGCTCTTTTCCTAACCCAAAAGGAAAAACAAAGTTCGAAAAGCCCCTGATGCGAAGAGGATGCGGGCCCGGTGCTGCCTAATACCAGGAATTACGGCTTTTTCCTTCCCTTTTCGCCTGGTTTTCCAGTTCCAGCCGCTCCCGTTCTTCCGCTTTGGCCTCATCCAGTTTCTGTTCAGCCCGGATTAATTCGCTTATGTATGTGCGCATCTTTCGTTCCCAGCGCAATTGTTCCTGCCGGTGGTAGCGCTCGATCTCGCTTTCTCCCTGACGGTGGGCCCGCTGCATCTCATCCTGGTGATAATAAATTTGCCATTCGCATTCCTTCAAGTCCCTTTTGATCGCATCGATTTCTTGAATAAAACGGCTGACAGACATATCAAACCTCTTTTACAATGGGATAGTAATAGGGGTTTTCCTTTCTCTTGGCAATAAACATGCCCCCATATGTATGTTCATGAATTTCGTCAAAGGCGAAACTACAAAGCACTTCAAAGTTGGTCACGTGATCTTTTGTCCAGAGATCGAGTTCAAGTATTTGTCCGTGTTGCCACAGGCAGAACAGTTCCCATTTGGTATAAAGATAAATCCGGCTGAACATGTCCGGTTTCTTTTTGCTGATGATGAACATGCCGTTGTCGGTTATTTCCCCGATTGAACTCCAGTCGAATTCAACCAAAATTTCGAATTCTCCGGCGTGATCTTCGGTCCACGCAGGGATGGCATGCCCGGTTTCGTTCCAGCTTTTCCAGTAATCCCATGTGGTGTACAGCAGCAGTTTGTTCATATGTCTCCGTCCCAACTTTCGGAATAAATGAGTGTCCATCCCTATTTTAATGGATATGATTCCCATTATTCAATTTATTTTTTCAAGGGGTAATGTTTTTTATTATAATAGGTTTCGGGAGCGCTTTCATACGAAATATCAGGAAAGCATTCACTTGATTTGCAAAAAAATTCGAGAAAAAGCGGACGGAGGGAGAAAATGCCCGAACAACACCCTGATGCCGAACAGATTCATCTTGATTTTCGTGAACATATGACTTACGGCGATTACCTCCAGCTTCAGTCTTTATTGTCCAGCCAAAAATTGTTATCCGGCCACCACGATGAAATGTTGTTTGTCATTATCCATCAGGTGAGCGAGTTATGGATGAAGCTGATCCTGCATGAATTGAAAGCGGCGATTGTGAATATTCAGCGGGGGGATTTATCTTCCGCTTTTAAAATGCTGGCGCGCGTGTCCAAGATTCAGTCACAGATTATTCAATCCTGGGATGTTTTGTCTACACTGACTCCTGCCGAGTATATGGAATTTCGCCATCATTTGGGGCGGGCGTCCGGGTTTCAATCTTACCAGTATCGCCTGATTGAATTTTCTTTGGGCCGTAAGGATCAGCGCATTTTGCAAATTTATCAAAATTCCCCCGAGCTGTTGGACACACTTACCCGTGCCCTTTATTCCCCGAGTTTGTACGATGTGTCTATTCAGGCGCTGGCCAGAGAGGGATTGGACATTCCGTCCCGTGTGCTTGAACGTGATTTCAGCCAGCCTTACCAGCCGAGCCCTGATGTTGAGGCTGCCTGGCTGGAAGTGTACCGCCATGTGGATCGCTATTGGGATCTCTACGAACTGGCGGAAAAGCTGGTTGATCTCGAAGACTGGTTGCAGCAGTGGCGGTTCCGGCACATGAAGACGGTGGAACGGATTATCGGCCATAAACCGGGTACGGGCGGGTCATCCGGGGTTCCTTATTTGAAAAAAGTGTTGGATCACCGGTTTTTTCCCGAACTATGGGATGTCAGAACCAAATTATAGTGAGGAGGAGCCGTATGGAACCGTCATTTTCCCAGACGAGGGAGTATGCGGAGGAACGGGATCAGCGTGATGAGCTTCGCTCCTACCGGAGGGAATTTTATATCCCTGAGGGCGTGTTGTATATGGATGGGAATTCACTCGGGCTTTTGTCGAAACGGGCGGAACGGGCGGTTATGCACATGGTTGAAGCCTGGAAGCAGTTTGGTATCGATGGCTGGACAGAAGGTGACAAGCCTTGGTTTTATTTGGCCGAGCAATTGGGAGGACAAATGGCGCCGCTGGTCGGGGCAAAGCCGCACGAGGTGGTGGCGGCCGGTTCGACCACGACCAATCTGCACCAATTGCTGGCCACTTTTTACCGTCCGTGCGGAAACAGGACAAAAATCGTCGCGAATGAACTTGATTTTCCCACCGATATTTATGCTATAAAAAGTATAATCAGGTTAAAAGGATTGGATCCTGAACAGAATCTGATCCGTATCAAAAGCGAGGACGGGCGGTATTTGCGCGAAGAGGAGATCATCTCCGCCATGACGGAGGAAGTGGCGTTGGTTTTGCTCCCGACCGTTTTATATCGCAGCGGGCAATTGCTGAATGTGAAGCAATTGACAGAAGCGGCCCGTGAAAAGGGGATTTTGATCGGATTTGACGCTTGCCATTCAATTGGCACCGTTTTGCATCAATTTCATGCGTGGCAGGTTGATTTTGCCGTTTGGTGCACCTATAAATATCTGAACAGCGGCCCGGGAGGGGTGGCCGGACTTTATGTGCATGAGAAGCATCATTCACACTCTCCCGGTTTGGCCGGTTGGTTTGGTTCGCGAAAGGACCGGCAGTTCGACATGGATCACACATTTGAACCTGCCGGGAGTGCAGGTGCGTACCAAACGGGGACACCGCATATTCTGAGCATGGCACCGCTGTCTGGTTCGCTGGAAATGTTTGCTGAAGCGGGAATGGAGCGGATCCGGAAAAAATCGCTCGCTTTGACGGAGTACTTGATGCAGCTGATTCGGGTGAGACTCGACGGCATGGGCTTTACCATCGGCAACCCCGTCGAGGAGGAGCGCCGCGGCGGTCATGTCGCTCTGGAACATGTGGAAGCGGTGCGCATCGCCAAGGCGTTGAAGGCGGAAAAAGTGATTCCTGATTTCCGATCCCCCAATGTGATTCGCCTTGCTCCCGTTGCCTTATATACTTCATTTGCCGATGTATGGGATGTGGTTGACCGCTTGAAGCGGATTATGGAGGAGCGAACATACGAACGATTCCAACAGGAGAGGGGAGTAGTCGCATAGATGAAATGGATTGATATATCGCGGACGTTGCGGGGTGGCATGCCGGTTTGGCCGGGGGATACCCCTTTTTCTTTCAATCTGGAATGGACCAAGGAACAGAGCGGTTCTGTCAATGTGGGCAAAGTGGTGTTCAGCACCCATGCGGGAACCCATGTTGATGCCCCGTATCATTTTTCCGAAGCAGGCAAAAAGGTGCATGAATTGGAACCCGATATCTTTGTGGGAAAGGCCAGAGTGCTTCATTTGCCGGGGTATGAGAGCATTGGTGCGGAAGAATTGGCGGCCCATGATCTGACGGGAGTTGAACGGTTGCTGATTCGGACGGATTCCTGGGAAGATCCGGACCGTTTTCCCGATTCCTTTTGCTGCCTGCGCCCTGATGCGGCTCCGTTGCTCGCTGAAAAAGGGGTGAAACTGCTCGGCATCGATGTTCCTTCCGTTGATCCCATTGACAGCAAGGAGCTTCCGGCCCACCACGCTCTCTGTCTCTCGGGCATTCATATTTTGGAAAGCGTCGATCTCAGTCGTGCGGATGCCGGGGATTATGAGCTGATCGCCCTGCCGCTTAAGCTCGAGGGGGCAGACGGCAGTCCTGTGCGCGCAATTTTGAAAAAAACGGCGTAATGCACTGTTGGAACCGGAATTGCCGGATGCGGAGTTTAAATGGTGAAAGGAGATCGTGTTTCAGATCGAAGATGAGGCATTCTGAAGAAGGAGACGGATCGGGGGAAATAATTAAGAAGGCAGATACTCCTTGAACATGCTCCGTTGTTCCAGCGGGAGATGTCAAGCCGTACCTGCCTTCATCTTCTGCTCAGTACTCAAGGATTCATCAACCTCGATTCCTTAGAAGTTTAGAGATGCAAAACCGCTTTTGCTATGCTCATATAGATAATCAAACCGGTTCCGTCGACCAATGTGCTGATGAGCGGTCCCGATACAACGGCCGGATCGATTTTGAGGCGGTGCAGCACAAGCGGCAATGCTGCGGAAACCAAGGAAGACCACAAAACGATAAACAGGGCTGCCAGAGAGACCACCATGCTGATGGCAACGGACACATCCATCAGTTCGGCCCTGAAGAAGCCGATGATTCCCAAGGAAATGCCTAACAGCAATCCGGTGACCAGTTCTTTGCGGATCACGCGAAACAAGTCGCGAAACTTTACTTCTTCCGTTCCCAGTGCGCGGATCAGGGTGGAGATGATTTGTGACCCTGTATTTCCGCCGGTACCGATCAGCAAGGGAATAAAGAAGGAAAGGGAAACCACTTTATCCAGTGTGCTTTGGTACGATTCCAGGACGGTCGAAGTATAGGCCCCGCCGACAAAGAGAATAAACAGCCAGACGATCCGTTTGCGGTACAGGCTCCAGACGGATGTTTTAAAGTAAGGTTCGCTGAGCGGCTGGCTTCCTCCTAGTTTTTGGATATCTTCTGTCGCTTCCTCTTGAATTACCTCGACGACATCGTCATAGGTGATGATCCCGATCAGGCGGTTTTGCCGGTCAACGACGGGAAGTGCGTAGAAACCATAGCGGGAAAGGATGGCTGCAACCTCTTCCTGCTCCATATCCGCCGGAACGGAAATGACATCCTTTTTGGCGATATCCGCCAGCTTGGTCTGCGGATGGGCGAGGATCATTTCTTTAAGCGAAACGATTCCCACCAGTTCGCCGCGCATTCCCGTTACATAGATATAGGAGATGATCTCGGCTTCTCCTCCCACCTTGCGAATGTGGCGGAGCGTTTGTTCTCCGGTCCAATGTGCCCGGGCGGACACGTAGTCGACGGTCATCAGGCTCCCTGCTGTATATTCCGGATAGCGCATCAGAGCATTGATTTTTTCCCGGTAGTCCTCCGGCAGCATTTTGAGCATCTTTTCCGCCTGCAATGGATGGACGGCAAGCAGCATGTCTACGATCATGTCACTCGACATCTGCTTCAGCAGCATGGAAGCCAGATTGCCGTCCAGGTGGTTGAGCGTTTCATACTGCAACTCCGGTTCCAGATATTCCAACGCCTCGGCAGCTAGAGTTAATGGAAGGGCGGCAATCCATTTGAGCCTTTTCTTTTCATCCATTTCCCTGAGCATTTCTGACAGATCATAGGGTTGCAGCTGGTGCAACAATTCTGCCGGCGGATCTGCATTTGCCAGCACGGATTGAGGCTCATGCTGTTTCAGCAAAGCGTTATCCATGTGAATCCCTCCTTTTTGCGAATATAAAAAATAACCCTTACTCTTGGCGGAGAGGGTTTCAACACAAATTGAGCCCGCACTTTCCAGGCCCGATCGCTTATCCCCCTCATTGAGCTTTGGCACTGAACGGCATAGGTTTGCGCGAAACCAGCTACATTAGAAAAGACCTTCATTCCGATCTTTCCTGCTGACCCATTGGTGTCTCTCGACATTTTTGGGCAGTAGCGTATCTCCGAACAGGAACCTCACCTAATAGAGATAAGAGCTTTCCATATGCTGTTGAATCGAAGTTAGTATAACGTCTGATACCGGAGATTGTCAATTTATTTTATGTAAATATCGGCCTCAATGCGCATGTGAAGTTTGATAAATGGACAAATATTCTTTATAATTAAACTAAGCGTTTCTATACCCGATTTTAGGTTTCATCCTGTGTAAGATGCTGTTCCAAAACCTTTCCCTTTTGAATGAAATAGTTTTAAGGATTCGTTGTTGACACTCATTATCAAAGGCTGTTTCCTTAGGGTGTAGATCTTTCTCGTTACCGCACCAACAGATCCGATTTCCGATGATAGTTTCACGGGCTCGGGGAAAGGTCATTTCAAGGGAAGGAAGGGATGCCGAGTGAAAGAGGATCTGAAAAAGCTGGAGCGGGCGATTGAAGAAATTACGGAGATCGCAAAAGGATTTGGCCTCGATTTCTTCCCCATGCGTTATGAAATCTGTCCTGCCGATATTATCTATACATTTGGAGCATATGGAATGCCGACGCGCTTCTCCCACTGGAGCTTTGGCAAAACTTTTTACAAGATGAAATTGCAGTATGACCTGAATCTGAGCAAAATCTATGAGCTGGTGATCAACTCCGATCCCTGTTACGCTTTTTTGTTGAAGGGGAACAGTTTGACGCAAAACAAGCTGATTGTGGCTCATGTTCTTGCTCACTGCGATTTCTTCAAAAATAATATCCGCTTTTCCAATACCTCCCGTGACATGGTTGAAACGATGGCTGCCAGTGCCGAGCGCATTCGCCAGTATGAGATTGAGTATGGGAAAGAAGTGGTGGAGGAATTTCTGGATCACGTACTGGCCATTCAGGAGCATATCAATCCCAGCCTGATCGATGCCAGGTTGCACCGGAAAGGAAAACGAAAATCAACGCCTGATACCCCGAAGCCAAACCGCACCTCCCCTTACGATGATCTGTGGAAGTTGGACCATATCGCCGAACCTCCTGCCAAGCCGAAGCCCCGCAAAAAGCGTTTCCCCGAGGAACCGGAAAAAGATCTGCTGCTCTTTATCATGGAAAACAGCAAAATCCTTGAGGATTGGCACCAGGACATTCTGACGATTTTGCGTCAAGAAATGCTCTATTTTTGGCCGCAATTGGAAACGAAGATCATGAATGAAGGCTGGGCCTCCTACTGGCATATTCGCATCATGCGGGAACTGGATCTGGATGAGGAAGAAGCAATTGAGTTCGCCAAGTTGAATGCTTCCGTCCTTTCGCCATCGAAAACCTCAATTAATCCCTATCATTTGGGACTCAAGTTGTTTGAGGACATTGAAAGGCGCTGGGACAATCCGACGGAACAGGAACAGAAGCAATTGGGACGCAAACCGGGACAAGGGCGTCAAAAGATTTTTGAAGTGCGTGAACTGGAGTCCGATCAATCGTTCTTGCGCAATTACCTGACCAAGGATTTGGTGGAAGACCTGGATCTCTATGTTTTCAGCCGTCAGGGGAATGAATGGAAGGTCACGGATAAGGATTGGGAAAATGTACGGGATCAATTGGTGGCAAGCCGGATTAACGGAGGATATCCCGTGATTCTGGTGCAGGATGGGGATTATCTGCAAAATGGCGAATTATATCTGATTCACCGGTATGAAGGAATTGAGCTGGACATTAAATATCTGGAAAAAACACTGCCCCATGTTTATGCTCTCTGGGGGCGGCCGGTTCATCTGGAAACGGTGATTGACGAACGCCGGGTCATATTTTGCTATAACGGGAAAAAGTGCACCAGGCGGTTCGTTTAAGCGGAGCACACAAAAAACTGCTGATCGTGTTTTTGATCAGCAGTTTTTTTGTTTAGTCCCACGGGTTTTCATCATGGGTTGAGGCGGGAGAATCCGTTTTTCGGCAAGAAGCGATCTGCAGTGTGTCTTCTGTTTTTGTTTCAACCTGTTCAATCGGGATCTCAGCGGGAGAGCCGGAAAAGGATTGTACCGGATTGGCGATCCAAAAGACCGTGCCTCTAATTTGTTCTTGTGTTTCCTTGATTTGGTGCACGCGAAGCACAAAGCTGTCTTCCTGCAAATCGGAGAGAGTCGCAAAGCAATAGGGCTGGTTTGTCATGGCCACCACAATGTAGGGCGAGGGAATATGACCGTTAAGATGGATGTGTACGGTTTGTTCCGGTTTCCCGGCCGCAATCTCAAACGGAGCAGATCCGGAAATGGCGGCAGCAGGCCCGGGCAAAGCAAAACTCAGTTTTTCCGGACCGATTGCCCCGTCGGCAATCTTCTCAGCCGTAACAGCTCCGTCAGCGATGGCATCCGATTGAACGGCTTGCTTGGCGATATGATGCGATTCCACTGCCTGGGAGCGGATTTTTTGGGCGGTTATCGCTTCATCCTCCAGATGTTTCGTTTTGATTTGTTCATAATCGATATGGCGGGAGGTGACGCATTGGGAAGTCAGGTGTCCGGCACGGATCGCTTCTTCTTGTAAATGTTCCGGTGAAATCGCTTGTTTTGCGATGTGGTGTCCTTCGATCTGGCGTTGGCCGATGTGGGCGGATTGAATTGATTGTTCGCTAAAGTGCAGGGTTCCAATTGAAAGGGGAGCAATTTTTTCCGCAGTTATGGCTTCGTTTTGAATATGGGCAGAGGTAACCGAATGTGCGCCGAGATGGCGGCTGTGCACTTGTTCATCTCCGATGTGGGAAGCGTTGATTGCCTGCTCTGTTAAATGATTTGCCCGGATGCTGTTTGGAGCAATTTTGTCTGCATTGATTGCATGGTTTTGCAGATGAACGTTGGTAATAGTTTCAGGTTTAAGATGCTGCCCGTCGATTTGACCTGGGGCGATATGCTCCTCGCCGATGAGATTTTCCCTGAGGTGTCTGGCTTCGACTGCTCCCGATGCAAGTAATTCCGAAGTGATTGAATCTTTTTCCAGATGGTGGCTTTGTACTTGCCGCTCTGCGATGTGCGTGGAAAGAATGGCTTTTTCTGTGATGTGTTTTGGTTGTACCGCTTTGTTTGCCAGTTGGCCGGAGCCGATTGCCTGGGGTTTAATGTGATGGCTCTGCACCTGTTCGTCCCCGATGTGGGAAGCGTTGATTACCTGCTCCGTTAAGTGATTTGCTTGGATGCTGTTTGGAGCAATTTTGTCTGAATTGATCGAATGGTTTTGCAGGTGAACATTGGTGATGATTTCAGGTTTTAGATGCTGCCCGTCGATTTGACCCGGGGCAATATGCTCCTTGCTGATGATATTTTCCACGAGATGTCTCGTTTCGACTGCTCCGGATGCGAGTAATTCCGAGGTGATCGAATCTTTTTCCAGATGGTGGCTTTGAATTTGCCGCTCCGCGATGTGAGTGGAAAGAATGGCTTTTTCTGTGATGTGTTTGGGTTGTACCGCTTCGTTTGCCAGTTGATCGGAGCCGATTACCCGGGGTTCAAGGTGATGGCTTTGCACCTGTCCGTCTCCGATGTGATGGGAGAGGATCGTTTTTTCATCCAAATGTTTTGCCTGTATTGAATGGCTGGCGATTTTATCTCCGGTGATCGCCTGTTCCTGAATATGATCCTGATGGATGATGTTTTTCGCCAAATGATGTGCATGGATTTGTTCTTCTCCGATATGTTTTGACCTGACCGCGTTTTCTGCAAGATGCACTGACTGGACTGACTCCGGTGACAGTGTTTCCGACGTCACTGATTCCGCTTCCAAATGGTGTGTTTTAATTTGCTGGATGTCGATATGCTCTCCCCGGATTATCTGTTTTCCGAGGTGCCGGCTTTGGATCGCCTCTGCTTCCAAGTGTTTGGATTGAATTGCTCCGGGGGACAAATGTCTTTTTTGTATTTGTTCGGATGCAAGATGAGAGGAGCGGATGGCTTGTTCCTGTACATGCTCTGCTTTAATGGCGGCAGGGGCGATTTTATCCCCGGTGACCGCCTGATCCTGAATGACGGCGGAGGTAATGGTTTGCCGTTTCAGATGTTCTTCCTCAATTTGTTCCGGAGCGAGATGCATGGATAAGATCGCTTGTTCTTTGATATGCCCTGATCCCACCGATCTTTCTTCCAGTTGCTCGGAATTGACTGCTTTGGGTGCGAGATGGTTTGTTAAAATTTGCCCGTTTTGAATATGACGGCTCTGGATGGCGTTTTCAGCCAAGTGCCCGCCTTCCACCGATTGCGGAGCTATTTTTGACGAGGTGACGCAGTGGTCGGCGAGATGATTTTCCGTAATTTCATACGGTGAAATGTGGGATGCGGTGATGGTGTCGGCGGCGATGTGTTTGCCCAGTATCGCTTCCCGTGCCAGCTTGTTTGAAGTGATTGCTTCGTCGCAGAGATGTTCGGTTTTTACCTGCTCCGCGCCAATATGCTTATGCAAAATCGCCCGCTCTTCGATGTGTTCGCTTTGAATGCTTTTCGGGGCGAGCTTGCCTGAGTTTACGGCTCGATCTGCTATTTTATTGGTGCTGATCGCCTGATCGATAATTTTATCCGAGGAGATCGACTCGGGTGAGAGCTTCGAGGTCGTGATGGAATGATCCAACAGTTTTGTGCCGGGAATCGAATTGTTGGCAATATGTTGCTCCCCGATGCTCGCCTCTTTGATGTGCGTTTTGTTGACACTGTTTTCTTGCAAATGCTGTTCTGAAATGCTGCGAGGAGCCAGGTGATTCGATTTGATCGCCTGATCCTGAATCCGATGGGCGTCGATGCTTGCCGGGGCGATTTTATCCCTGGTGATGGAATCATCAGCCAAATGCTTCCCTTGAATCACACTTGGCCCGATATGATGAGACCCGATGATTTGATCGCGCAAATGGTCTGACATAATGACAGAATTGGCCAATTTATTGCTGGTGATCGCTTTGTTTTGCAGATGGTGGGATTGGATGGTTTCATCGGCAATGTGGTGGGAACGGATGGCCGCTTTGGCTACTTTGTCGGAGGTGATTGCTTCGCCGGCGATCTTGTCGGAGCTGATGCTGCCGTTTTGTATCTTGGCTTCCGTGATCGCCCCATCGGCGATTTTGGGATTGTTGATAATTTGATTCATCAAGTGATTCGTACTGATCGCACCGCTTTTGATCTTTTCTCCGCTGACCGACTGGTCGGCCAGATGTTCGCTCTGAATGTGGCCGAGTCCGATGTGCTTGCCCAGAATCGCCCGGTCTTTGATTTTGCTTTCACCAATACTCTGGTCTTCCAGTTTTGTGCCGGGAATTGAATTGTCTTTGATGTGTCTCGCAGTGATGGCTTCTTTTCTGATTTTTTCTTCCCCGATGATATCATCGTCGAGATGGGATGACTTGATGTTTTTTTCCGCGATTTTGGGAGCGGTAACGGCTCCTGCGGCAATCTTGGCCTCGATGATTGCATCTTGTTCGATATGGTCCGCGCTGATGGAACCTTTTTTGATTTTACTTCCATCGACAGCCTGATTGGCGATTTTTTCTCTCGTTACGGAATAATTGGTCAGATCATCCGTGTAAATAAAGGATTCGGATCCGGTCACATTGCGCGTCTCTTTGATCGATGGGGACGGCGGTTCATTATATTCGGGCTTCTTCAAACTCTCTTCCGGTTCATTTGATTCTGCCGGTTGCTGCGTTGGCCGGGCTGACGCCTTTTTTTTCCTGAGTTCTTCCTGTTCGAGCCGGATCAGCTCTTCCAGAATGATTTCATCGCGCAGGTGAGGGGATGTTGTCCCTGTTTTCCTGGATGAGGATGATCTTCGCTTTTTCAATTTCCAGGCCCCTTTCTTATGCAAATTCCTCTTCTAGGTATATTCACCGGGCGGGGAGATGGAAACATGTCAATAGAAAAAAATGGGACATTTTTCGCGACAAACGCCGTTATCGGATTTTCCTGACAATGGAAGTTTTTACATAATCATCTCGTGTTGATCTATGTTACCATAGGACATGCCGTTAACAAATAAAAATTTTATTTGCAGAGGGGGATTTGATGCGAAATAATAAAGGCATAAAGAAAACAGTTTGGACAGTTGCTGCATCTTTAATGGTTACCGGATTGATTCCGACGGGGATTTCCCATGCTGCCACGTTGAATGCAACATCGGAAAATTCCAGTTTTCTCAGCTCTGTTTTCAGCAAAGTCGGTTTAGAGTGGGTATTCGATAATAGCCGAGCAATTTCCAATTCTTCGGAAGTTAAAGATAAAACGTTTACACCTGTATCCAATAACGAATCTGCACAAACTCCTGTGCAGGCGCCAGTGCAAAACAAGCCGGTACAAGGAACAGAGAAAGAACAATCAAATGGCCATCGTCTGCAAGTGGCGGACAACATTATTAAATTGGGTAAACAATATTTGGGCACCCCTTACAGATTAGGGTCTCCTTCCGGAGTAACCTCCACGTTTGATTGTTCTTCCTTTGTTCAATACGTTTACGGGAAAAACGGAATTCATTTGCCGCGTACTTCCCGTGAACAGGCACACGTGGGAAAAACCATCCCGCGTTCCCAAATTCAAAAAGGGGACTTGCTGTTCTTTTCCACAAGCCACTCCCACGGCAAAATTGGACACGTGGCCATTTATGTGGGAGACAATAAAATCCTGCATACTTGGGGTCCGGGCGGCGTTCGCTTTGACAGTCTGAGCACACCGTGGCTGGATAAAGGATATATTACAGCCAAACGCGTCATCCCGGATAAGTAAGCTTGAAATGAATGGAAAAAGAAGCGGACATTACGATCCGCTTCTTTTTTCTTCTGCTCTGGGGGAGATTTTGGCGATATATTCCATCCGAATGACGTCTTCCGTCGAATAGTCCCCGCCGGCAAGCCAGAGCGTCGGTTTTCCCGTCGGCCCTTTGATCAGTTTAAAAGCGATTAATCCGCAGGAAAAACACAGCTTGAGACTGGGGATATTATCACAGGCGACCCGCGTGTAAATTTTGGGGAGTTTGGCCAGCGCGCTTTTGAGCAGAACTTCCCCGACACCGCGTTTGCGATACTGCGGATGCACTGCGATGAAGGATTCCTGAAGTCCGTAATGACCGAACACGATCACGCCGATCAATTTCTTTTTGTCCAGCGCAGCCGCCACATATGTGCCTTCCGGGATGTTTTGCTTGGATAAACGTTGAAACCAGCGCAAAGCGCGATGGGTAATTCGCCCATCTCCGTACCGTTTCATAAACCGGATGACGGGAACCTTGGCCGTTTCGATATCCTGTGGTTCAAACTGGCGGATAATCATCATCTTCCTCCTTTCACTGCCTGTGAAAACTCACTCAGATACAGGGAATATTGGATGATTCGGCGCAGGGAGCGGATGCGGATATCCGGTTCATCAAATTTCATCGGTTTGGAATTCGCTTCGAAAAACCACATTCTCCCATTCGGCTCGATCCCGAGGTCGATCGACATCTCTCCGAGCGGGCCGGCCTGTTTCGTCTCGATGAAAGAAGCCAACTCCAAACCGATATTTTCGATCTTTTCCCTCATTTCTTTTTTCCTGTCGCCAAATGCGGCCTGGAATACCTGATCAAGTGATTCGATTTTCCCGCCCATCGGAACATGGGTGGAGATCGCCGTTGCACCGGCCACGCGAATGCCGGCGCCGCTTAATCCCCAGTTTCCCTGACCGTCTTTTTGCAGCAGCATGCGCACGTCAAAAGGCCTGCCATGATACTGTGCCAGGGGAATTCCCTGCTGCAGGATATAGTTGCCGGGTTTTTTCAACTGTTGCACATGATTCCAAAGTGCAGGCAGCGATGCGATTGAAAAACGTTTTTTCGCCGACACCGACTGATAGTGGAGTTCAAAGCCGTCCGGCTTTTTATTGACGCGCATCATTTTGATTCCCGCTTTGCCGTTGGCCGGTTTTAAATAAATGGAAGGATAGCGTTCGAGCATCTGTTTCAGACCGGCCGGATTTTCCAGCATGGCTGTTTCCGGCAGGAACTGGCGCAGCCGCGGAGAGGCGGAGAGCAACCGGTAGAGTGACCATTTGTCAAAAAAACCGGGGTTGAAAAAATGGATGCCGGGTGTGTTCATCAATTGTTTTACAACTTGCTGCACTTCCGGTTTCTGCTCCTCGGTCCGCGTGGGAATGCGGTTGTAAACGACATTGGGCATCGGAAGTTCGGCCGGAATCCAGCGCAGGTTGCGGCTGCGATGATCCAACAGAAATCCTCTGACGGTATGGGGATTCTGTTGGTTGTGCCTGAACCCGGCGGGGGTCATGACATAAACGCTGACGCCCATTGTGCGTCCGGTTCGGATAATGTCGGCAAAGTTATTCTGATTTCCGTAAAAGGGCTGTTTTCCGTCAGCAGCCAGAATGGCGACAAACGGGCCCACTTGGTAGCGATGATCGGATGTTTTCTTCACTCTTGCCGGGGTGAAGACGGGAAGGTGCTGCTTGGAAGACCAATTTCTGATGATGAGTTGCCCGGGTGTCTTTGCTCCGACAATGGCGGGAAGCGGACTTTTTAACTCCGAAGTTTGGTGACCTTTCAGCGGAATGAAAAAATATTGTCCGCGATTATGTTGGATGGATAACCAACCTGCTTCTGGCACCTTCACTTATGCCCCCTCCTTCTCAGATAAAATTGGCTAACTTTAGACAGTAATCCGTTATATACTTGGCAGATTGGCGCCCTGCTTCCCTGAGAGACGGATGGAGAAAGATATGGCGGCCGGGTTTGGCGTTGATTTCAAAAAGCCATACTCTTCCGCTGCGGTCGACTCCGATATCCATCCCCAATTCGCCGAGCGGACCATTGATCTGATCTTCAAGAACCTTGGCGATCAAAATCGCCGATTCTTTAATCGACATTTCGATATAGCTTGCATTTTCGTGAAAAACTTTCTTTAACAGTTCATCGGTGGGGATGATCGAACCGCCTGTTCGTACATGGGTGGTTACACAGCCAAAGCCCGCCGCTTTGGAACCGATCGCCACCACCTTCCATTCTCCGGACCCGTCTTTATGCATGTGCACGCGAAAATCAACGGGACGGTCGTTATGTTTGATCAGGCGAATGCCTTGCTGTACGAGGTATCGTTTAAACCGTTCAGACTCGTTGCTGCCAAAGTAGTGGCGAATCAGTTTTTCCAATGAGTTGAAGCGGTGGAGCACATTTTTGGTTCCCTGATGAAAGCGGCAAAAGTAACCTTCCCGCGGATGATAGGTGATGCGAAAAATTCCGAGCCCCAAACTTCCTCCGCTCGGCTTTAAATAAATCATCTGATGTTTTTCCAGCATCTTTTTAATGGTTTGAATCGAAGGGGAGAGATAGGTTTCCGGAATATACTGGGAACTCTCCGGATGGGTGCTCAAACATTGATGAATGAACCATTTATTGAAGAAGCCCTGGTTGAAAATCTTGCTCTGATTGGTTTCCCTCAGGCGGGAGAGACAGGATTGGACATGGGAAAGAGACTCTGCTTTCCTGTTGGGAACACGCTCATAGACAACATCGGGAAAAGGCGAAAGCAGGCGAATCCAGCGCATGCCCCCGCTTTTATTCTGAATGCAATACCATCCGGAAACGGTCCGGTTTTGCCAGTCGACCATATCGGGGGTAAACACATAGATGAAAGGTTTTTCCTTTGCACCCGCTCGAATGAAACTGAGGAAAAGTTGTGATCGTCCGCCAAATGGCTGGGCGGCGTTCCCGGTGAATCCGGTTGTCAGGATGCCGATCACCGGGCCGATTTTCAGGGTTCTGTTGTAAAAAAGGGCCCGGGTTTGTCCGGGGTAAGGGAGAGTGAGTTGTTTGGCAAGAGCGGGCGAGAAAATAATTTGCTGCCCACTCATTTTCCCTCTTGCCACACGGGTAATAACCGTTTTATTGCCTACTTCCACCTTAATGGACTGCCCATTGACACAACCCCATTGCTCCATCAGAGCCTGGCTGATCACGATCGCTTTTGCAGGTGTTTTGGAATGGATTCGGGTTTGGCATATGATTGATTTCATAGTGACCCTCCTAGGTGTTCTTAAGTAAAGAATGGGCATAACGAATAGGGAGTTGGACAGCGCGACGGCGAATGTTGATTTCGCCGGTTCTGAGGAAAACAGCGCGGCCGGGTTTTGAATTCACCTCCAAGATCCAAATGCGCCCGCTTGGTTCGATTCCGACATCGATTCCCAGCTCGACAAGCGGCCCGTGTTGTTGTTCGATAAAACGGGGGACGATCGAGCTCAAAAATTGAATGGTTTCTTGAATTTTAAAAATGGTTTCTTGTGCATAATGTTTTTGGAGGAAGGGTCTGAATGCGACAGCTTGCCCTCCTCCGTGAAGATTGGAGGTGATGGAATTCGGTTTGCCCGTCCGAACTGCCATTCCCGTTGTTTCCCAGTTCCGTTCCTCGTTCTTTTGCACTAAGATCCGGACATCAAACGGTCTTTGATCCGGTGTCATCAGCGGCAGAAGCGGTTGGATGATATACCGGGTGCGGCCGATGAAGTTTTGGATCCAGGTTTCCAGTTCCTGCACGGTTTTCAACTGGCGGTAAAACAATTTATTGGCCTGTGTGCGTCCCTGAATCAAATAGCCCGGGGGATGCTTCGTGATCGCCACGACTCCCCGCCCGTGACTGCCGCCGTTCGGTTTGATCAGGGCGCTTGGCTGATTTTGCAGAAAAGCGAGCACATCATGGCTTGATCGGTAAAAAATCGTGTGCGGGAGATACGGAGCGATTTCCTTATGCTGTTTCAATATTTCATATGTCTGCCATTTGCCGCCGAGCGCCCTCCCCAATAAGCGGATATGCGGGTCATTTGCCAGCTTCAGAACATAGGGTTTATATCTTAAATAATGTTCGGTCGTATGGTAGTAACATCGGTCATAGATCAGGGATGGGAGCGGTTTGACCGCCATTTTCCATCTGCCGTTTTCCACAATCCAGCAGGGAACGGTCCGCGTTTTCCAATGAACCAGCTGGGGATTGAAGACGCAAACCTCAATTCCCAGAGACTCACCTTCCACTGCCAGTTGCGAAAAAAAAGGAGCTTCTGAAAAGGGCGGCATCTTTTCCGTTTTTCCATAACATACGATGATTCCTAACACCTTTTTGCTTATGTCCATTTTCATGTCGGACCCCTCCCGCGTATTTTTCGTACCGGTTTCGGAGAAAAAGGAGGGGAATGGGGTCCGCCCGCGGTTTCCGTCAAAAAGTGCACATACTCGATCAGGCGCAAAACAGAAGGTCGGGTATTGGCCGTAGGATTGACCATGGTGTCATCGGTTTTGGAAGGTTTGGAATTGATCTCGATCAGCCAAATTTTTCCTTTTGTGTCGAGGGCCAGGTCAATTCCCAGTTCGGCGAAGTGTCCTTCCGCCAGGTACTCAAATGTTTTGGCGATTTCCAGTGCTGTCGCTTTAATCTCCCTGTCTGTCGGTTTGCCGGGAATATGGTTCAGCTCTTTCAGCACATCCGCTGCTTTGCGCACGGTACCTCCGCGTGCGAGATTGGAGACAATATGCTGGCTGTTGGCGATTCTCGCGACGGAAGAAGTGACCCGCCAGTCTCCGGTTCTGTTTTTTTGCACCAAAACGCGAAAATCCATTTGCCGCTGATCATATTTCACCAGGGACAGCCCTTGCTGCACGAGATAGGGTTGACGTCCGATCCTTTGGGCCATCAGTTTGCACATCTCGGCTAAAGTTTTGGTCGTGCGCGTCAATGTACCGCCGGGCGTGGAGGATTGGCAAATCCACTTGCCGCCGGATCTGCTCACCTTGATGATCCCGCTGCCCAAGCTGCCGTTATTTGGCTTGAGATAAACAGTCGGATAGCGCTGAAGCAGTTCTTTAAATCTGGAAACGCGAAATGGATAGGTTTCCGGAAGCATCTCCCGGGTGCGTTCATCTTTGATCAGGATTTGATATACTTGGTATTTGTTAAGGAATTTTTCGTTGAAGACCGGAATATGAAAATGCGTTTTCAGCTGGTACAGTTTATTTTGAATCTGATCCTGCTGCTCCAGCTTGCGGGAGGTAATCCGGTTGTAGATCACGTCGGGAAGAGGAAGCCTGGTGAAGATCCATCGTCCTTTCTCGCGAACCCAAGCGCCGGTTTCCCAAGATTTGAGATCTAGCTGTTCCGGGGAAAAGATGGCGACGCGGACGCCTTGCGATTGCCCCGCGGCGCAGCATTCTTCCAAAAAGCGAGTCATCAGTCCGAATAATTGATCCTGTTTGCCCTGTGGTTCGGCATTGATTAAAATTCCAAATAAAGGGCCAAACCGCAAGCGGAAAGAGCGGGAGTCAAACCGTGCTTGAATCAGTGGTTGGTTGATCATTTTCAATTGTGAGGCCAGCCGGGAACTCATCCGTACCAAATTGTTCGTTTTGTTGGTAAAGGCAATCGCTCCTTTGGCTGTTGCGGAACCAAACGTCACCCAAAAAGGGTTGGTTTCTATTTTCAGCTTTTTTGCCAGCATTCGGCTCATAACCATATTGATATTCCTTGGAAATTGGCTTTCGGGAACAATTTGAATTTGTACTTTTTGGCCCCCCATGACTATCCCCTTCCGCCTGAAATGACTAATTCATCGTATGTAGGCATGTTTGGCAGGGTGAAAAAAACAGGCTTGGCATTCACGGATGAATCTGGGATAAGAAAATGGTAGGATGAGAGAAAGGGGGGAATGCACATGGTTAATCCGTACGACCACGCCCATCAGTTGGCGCGGAGCATCCGGGCTTCACAGCAGTATCTGGAAGTGAAGGAAGCAAAGCGGAAATTGGAGGAGAATCCCAAGTTTCGCGAGATGCTGGACAAATTTACGGAGAAACGCCTTCAGATGCAAACCCTTTATCTTCAGGGGAAACAACCGTCTCCGGAGCAGTCGGAAGAAATGGAAAAGTTGTCGACTGCCATCCAGGGAGTGCCCGCCATTACTGCCTATCTCCAGGCGGAGGAAAGACTGATGATCTTGCTTCAGGATTTGCAGCGCATTATCATGGAGCCTGTAGAAGATATTTTTGGCAAAGAAATGAAATAAGGAGAGTAAGAAAATGAGAGTTACATACCATGGTCATGCTTGTTTTGAAATCGAACACAACGGTTACCGTCTGCTGATTGATCCTTTTATTACCGGGAATCCCTTGGCGAAAGTAAAACCGGAGAACTTGAAACCGGATTATATCCTGCTGACACACGGCCACAATGATCATGTCGGCGATACAGTCGAGATTGCCAAGGCCTCCGGTGCCACGGTCATCGCCCCGCACGAACTTTCCGTCTGGCTCGGCTGGCAGGGATTAAATACCCATGGGATGGGAACCGGCGGAACCTTCTCCTTTGAATTTGGAAGCGTCAAGTTGATCAATGCCCTGCATGGCAGCGGGCTGGTGTTGGATGAGAAAAAAGAAATCATTTACATGGGGCCTGCTTCCGGGTTTGTGCTGACGCTCGGAGACAAAACGATTTATCACGCCGGGGATACCGCATTGTATTCCGACATGAAACTGATCGGGATGCAAAAGCCGATTGATCTGGCCATGCTTCCGATTGGCGGCAACTTCACCATGGACCCCGATGATGCCTTGATTGCCGCTGAATGGGTCGGGGCAAAACAAGTGATTCCCATGCACTACAATACGTTCCCGGCGATTCAGCAGGATGGAGAGGCATTCGTGAAAAAATTGGAGCAAAAAGGAATCAAAGGCGCGGCGCTGAAAGCCGGAGAATCCCTCGAACTATAAGATATGGAATTGTAAATCTCCTGTAATCATCCTGTAAAAATCATCGACTAAAATAAATACAGGATGAAAACCCCCTTTGGTAGAGACGGCCCCGGAAACCGTCTCTTTTTTTTGTTTATTTTTCTCCCTGCTGCCGGGAGCAGTAGTGGTACACCCTTGTCATTTTTGAAGGTGAATGCTGATATGAATACGATCGCTGTCGTGAGAACAAGTACCGTGCTTAACAGGGAGGCAATCGATTTTGGAAAAATGGTATCAGAATGTCAATGCTGATGCAAAAATTGCTTATTTTTTAGCATTATCCGAAAAAGTATTGGATAAATTAACCGATTATGATTGGTATCCAACGGTCAGGGAATCCATCGACCTGTGCTGGGAATGGGTAGAGGAAAGCATGAGGGATATGACCTTTACATAACGATCGACGATGAAGATGAGGGGCTGTTCGTTATTTCCTGTGAAGAGGATCCTTTCACAGGTGACCGGCAAGCCGAGTTGGTTTATTGGTGTGTATTTCATGCAGCCTCTTATACAATCAAGCAAGCATATGTGTTTGAACGTAAGAAACATAAAGTTCCGCAACCTATTGAGGGGGTAAATGACGAATATACAAACAGCGGGTTTATGGAAAAAATAAGAGAAGTGGACGGATATCGGGAAGAGTGGGCTGAACGGTTGAAAAAGTATTTGCTCGAAAATGTTCCGGCAGGCAGTGACAAAAAGATCAAGCGGTCGGAACTCTTGAGTCAGATTTAATTTCGATCATGATCCCCGAAAAGAGACGAGGCAGGGAGAGCATAAACCTGTCCGGCGCTTTTCGGGGTTATTTTGTATTTAACACTTCGCGCAGAATAGCGAGGATTTTTGCCATATGTGAACAGAAATTTAAGGATGAAAAATGAGCTTTCCTGAATTGAATCCCTGGAATGATGGGTGAAAAAGTATTTTTGTTCAAAGAGGATAGAAATTTATTATTTTATCATATTATTAGACCTTTCCATCAATTGGCTGTTGACATAATATATTCATATAAATAAATAACCCTTCAGGTGGTGGATATCATTTTGAAAAATGTTAATTACATCAGAAGGAGTAAATTTTTTTACGGGTTCCTGCTGCTCCTTCTGGTCTTCATTGTCGGTGCAGGATGTTACAGCAGTCAGGCATATGCCGCCGGAAGCTTTCAGGTTCCGCAGGTAAATGACCATTTTGATAAAGGAAAGGAAGATCCGCCGCCGTCGAAGACGCAGCTGCCTCCCCAGCCTGAAAAGAAAGATGAGGGAGGATTTTGGCATTCGGTGACCAAACCTTTTAAGAGCGCGTGGAATTGGGCCTCGGACAAGGCTTCCGATGCCTGGAACTGGACGAAAGACAAGGCCTCACAGCTTTGGGACTGGATTTGCAAGGTGTGTGACAAGATCGCCAAAGTTGTAGTGGATGCGTTATCCGCCACCTGGAATTGGATTGTCAAGTATAAAGAGTACATCGCTTGTGCGGCCGTGGTGATTGTCGGGGTGGTCTTGTGCTTTGTCGCCCCGCCGCTGGGAGCTGCCGTATTGAGCGGTGCAGCTTTATCATTTTTGATCAGCGCCGGGCTGAATGGCGGGAAAATCGATAAACACACTTTTATGGATGCGGCCATCGGCGGATTGCTTGGACTGTGCGGGGCGGGCATCGCCGGCGGAGCATCAAGAGCCCTGGCCACCGGAGTTGGGCAGAAACTGCTGACCGGACTGGCTGAATCCCGATTTATGGGTCCGCTGATGCGCGGGGGAAGCAAACTGATCGGGAAACTTCCCGGGCCGATGCAAAAAATCTTTACCCGGGCCGGATTTGTCAATGCAGTTGAAGGTGCAGGAACCAGTATGGCCGACGATCTCCTGCACGGCCGGAAGATCAACTGGAAAATGATGATCTTCTCCGGGGTCTTCGGAGCCGGAATGCTGGGACTTTTCCATTTTGCCGAACCGGCGGTCAATAAGGCGGCCTCCTCACTGGAACCATTGCTGGCCAAAACGCCGATTGTAAAAAACCTCTTTAAAAGTGCGACCAATTGTGTGGCACTGAATCAGGAGCGTGGCTATTTTGCCGTAGCAACATCATGCATTAATACGAAACTGCTGGAAAATGATCTGGCCGCCTATCGAAACAAATTAAATGTGCCTAAAACAGAGACCGTCGCAGTAGGCAGAACCGATATTAAAGGATTGGAAAAAGAAGTATTTGAAGGTGCTTCTCCTCAAGTACTGAAAGAGGCTGGTTTGCCGGATCTGGATACGTTAATGCCAAACCGACCGATTAAATCACCGTTTGGACTGGATAAGGCCAAAAATCATGCTGAAGAGATGGTCATCAATGATTTTGTTCAAAAGGTTGATGCGAAGTTTCCAAATCGGCTTGATGTGAAAGGGAAACTCTATATTCATCAATCCAATCCAACGGGAGTATGCTCTTCGTGCAAATCGGGACTCGGGAAGAATCCGAATGCGATGGACGGAATTCTGAGTCAACTCAGCAAGCGGTATCCAAATCTTGAGATTGTTGTTTCAAGTGAAGTTAATCAAGGAGCAAAAGTGACAAAAAAGCATTTCTTTATAGTGAAAAATGGTAAACAATATCCGTACAAGCCGTAGTAAAGGGGGAGTTATGATGGGGTGGTACGAGAAGATCAATGAAGATGCCAAAGCTGCTTATGTATTGACCTTGACTGAAAAAATCATTGATCAAACCAAAAAATACGAATGGTACCCTCTGGTAAGAGAAATGACAGACATGTGCTGGGAATGGGTTGAAGAGAAGAAGTACGGTGCAGATGACCTTTATGAGAGATTTGATGATGAAGATGACGGATTAATTTTGATTGAAGGATATCCCGGGGTAAAAGAAAATCCGCAAGCCAAATCCGTCCTGTTTTCGATCATTGAAGCGGTATGTTACGTGATCTGGCAAGCTTATCAATATGAAAAGACAGAGTATGTTCCCCAACTCTTGGAAAGCGAAAGTGATCAATCCATTGATCAGTTTATGGAAAGAATAAGAGAAGTGGATGGATATCAAGAAGAGTGGGCTGAACGGTTGAAAAAGCATTTGCTCGAAAATTATCCGGCAGGCAGTGACAAAAAGATCAAGCGGTCGGAAATTTTGAGCCGGATTTAGCTTCGCTCACGACCTCAAAGTGCCTGGGCAGGGAGAAGGGCATGAACCTGTCCGGCGCTTTCGGGGTCATTTTTTATTTAACAAAGTGCAACAACACCGGCGGATTGCCCGGCCTGTGCGAGGCGTGCATCGCCGGCGAATCCTCAGAAGTTCCGACAGTGTTGATAAAGCGGTTCCAATGAATGATTGAATAATCAGAATGAAAAAAATGGATAATTTATGGACTGATTGGCAGATGGGTTGAAGCCAGGTTTAAAAATACACCGGGAGGAAAATGAGATGGATGACACCCGTTTGGGGAAATTATATCAGCAAATGGCGGAAACGGTAATCGAAATGATCCCGGAGGAATGGGAAAAGGTTTATTTGTACGGGGAAGTCGCAGATGGATTCAGCAAATCGTTTTTCTTCTACTATCCGAGTGAACGCAGGGAACCGGTTTATAGTCTGGATATCCCGGAGCTTTTTCACGTGTCTGAAGAGAAATTTGCCGAATTAAAACATCAGTTGCTTGATGAATTGGAAGAACTGTGGACTGAATATCAGTCACAAGGACATGAACCATGGACCAATCTGACCTTCATCCTTGATAACTTCGGAAAATTCAAGATTGATTTTGACTATACCGATCTTTCGGAAGCAAATCCGCATCAACAGCAAATTATTTGGGAGTATCAGTATTTAAGACTGGTTCCCGAGGATGAGGACGACAGGGCTTTTTTGGAAGCATATTTGAAAAAGACCGGTCAATCCTGAATCCTTCTATTCTTGTTCAGTTTTTCCACTCCACAATGCCGCATGTGTTTCATCGGCATTGTGGTTTTTTAGTAATCATATCTGCAATTGCAGCCATTTTTTGCATGAAACAGAAGTTTCCTGCGTACATGTTTAAAAAGAGCTTGTCACAAGGGAGGAGGAAAGGGTGGTTATGAAGCACGGCGTGCTTGTGGTGAGCGGGATTCTGCTGCTTTTGTTCGGCATTTCCCAATTGACCATGGGGTCCGGATCGCCGCTGGCGGATGCATTTGCGTTGACATGGGTTATTTTAATGCTTTTCTATATCATGGCCAATGCCCGGCAGATGCGCAGGATGCAAGAACAAAGAAGGAAGAGGATGGAAGCGGAGAGACGGTTGGAATGGCTGGCTGCGGAGCGGAAGTGGAAAAAGGAGCAGATGAAAATGAGGCGGGTCAAATCTGTTTCTTTACAATAAAAACATCTGTTTTAAAAAGAATTATCGGGAGTGACCAACGGGTCAGCTCCTTTTCTTTTTCCTGTCCCTCCGTTTGTTATATAATATGGTATAACAGACCAACGAAGGCGGAGGAAAGAAGGGGAGAATGTGACGACCAAGCATGAGCAGATTTTGCAATACATTGCCAATTTGGAAGTCGGGGAAAAAATCTCGGTGCGAAGCATCGCCAAGGATTTGGGCGTAAGCGACGGAACTGCTTACAGAGCGATCAAGGATGCCGAGGCGCAGGGATTGGTCAATACAATCGAACGGGTCGGGACGGTGCGAATTGAAAAAAAGCAGCGCTCCGACATTGAACGACTCACGTTTGCAGAAGTGGTGAACATCGTTGACGGCACGGTTGTGGGAGGGAGAGCCGGACTCCACAAAACACTGAACCGCTTTGTCATCGGGGCGATGAAGCTGGAAGCAATGATGCGGTATGTGGAATCGGGCAATCTGTTAATCGTGGGAAACCGGGATAACGTTCATCGCATTTCCCTGGAACGCGGAGCAGCCGTTCTCATCACCGGCGGTTTTGATGCCACGGATGAAGTGAAAGCATTGGCCGATAAACTGGAACTTCCGGTCATATCCAGCAGTTATGACACGTTTACGGTGGCTGCGATGATTAATCGGGCCATTTACGACCGGCTGATCAAAAAGGAGATCCTGGTGGTCGAGGATGTTATGAGCAAAGAGCCGTCTCCGGTTTACCTGACGGTGCATGACAATGTTGAACGGTTTCATCAGTTGGTGCGGGAAACCGGTCACAGCCGTTACCCCGTGGTCGATGAATCGATGCGTGTGGTCGGTATGGTCACGGCCAAAGATGTGATGGGTTTTGTTTCAGATGATAAAGTGGAAAAAGTGATGACCCGGAACCCGATTGTGGCCAATCCAAAGACATCGCTCGCTTCGGCCGCACATGAAATGGTGTGGGAAGGGATCGAACTGTTGCCGGTGGTGAATGATCAGCGTCGTCTCTTGGGTGTGATCAGCCGCCAGGATGTGATCAAATCGCTCCAATATATGCAAAAACAGCCACAGGTGGGTGAAACATTTCAGGAACTCAGCTTTCGTTCGTTTGAGGAACTGATGAAAAACGGCCAGCCGGTGTATCGGGGGAAAATCACCCCGCAGATGACCGATTCGCTGGGAACCTTGAGCTCGGGGGTTTGCACTGCCCTCATTACGGAAACGGCGCTTCGGACCCTGCGCAAACAGAGGCGGGGGGACTTGTCTGTTCACAATCTCACCTTGTATTTTCTCAAACCAGTACAGATCGACAGCATAGTTGAACTGGTGCCGCGCATCCTCGATTTGGGGAGAAAACAGGCCAAACTCGATGTGGAAATGGTTTTGGATCACCAGATCGTCGCCAAAGCGCTGATTACGGCCCATACGATTGAAAGATAAAATAAGCCGGCTTCTCAGGCTGCTTGAGAGCGGCTTTTCTTTTTGCGCTTTTTCATTGAGCGGCTTCGGATTGCTTGTTGATCATTTCGGTATAGTAGCGGCGGTATTTGATTCCGTAGTAGAGGTTGATCAGGCCTGCTGCGATGACAAGAAAAAGCAGGAAATAACGTAGGAAGGAAGAGCCGGGCAATGTTAATTGCAACGCGGCGATGGAGATGAACATGACACCCATGTTAATATTCATGCGTGCTTGGTACAGGCGCTTGATCATTCCTTCATTGCGCCGTTGCAGGATGCTGTTGAAAAAAGTGCCGAAAATCGTGATGAGGATCAGGCAAATGAGCAAAATTCCGACTACTTGCATGAGGATAACCTCCCAAAAAAGCGTATGGAAAAACAGTTTGGGGAGCATGGCAACTGCTCATGCGCCCCATAAGCAGTGACCGGTGTTACTCTTCTCGCTCAAGCGGGGTAAACCAGCATCCATGAGGGGTTTGATCGACAACGACACGGAGGTTTTGTTTTTCGATTTCTTTTTTGAGGAAATGTGCAACGGTTTCGGTTTCAACAAATGCAGTGTAGCCTTTTTTCAGCTTTTCCGCTTTGGCTCTGGCGAGCGCTTTTGGACTTATGATCATGGTGGTCCCCCCCTTTCCTGTCATTTAATATTACCGCAAAAAAAAGATTTTGAACAGGCCGGACGACTGAAGGGGGAAGACCCGCATGGTATCAACCGTCCGTTTCCGGGATCTCTTCTCCGGAAAGATCCGAAGCAGTAATCCATATCTTCAACGTAGAGCGGTAAAAAGAGATATATTTCAAGTGAATTTCCACTTTGCTTTTCTGGGCGCCATCGATCACGATCGGCTGTTTGTCCAGAATCAGCTCGATGATGTCCGGATTGTTGCTGATCCATTGCATTGATTTATTGAGAAACGGAGAAAGTTTTTCCTCCACCTGTGTCTTGACGGCATCGGTGATATAGGGCTGATCGCTGTTGACTTCGACGATGATTTTTTCAATGCGGTCTTCTTTTTCCTCCCTTTTTTCGCCTTTTCGTGTCAGATTCTCGATCTCTTCCTGCAGCTTCAGGATTTCTTTGTATTTTTGATTGTTGGCATAGTAGATGGCATTGCGTTCGGATAACAGACTGTCGATTTTCTGTCCGTAGAGGAAAAGAAAAATACTTCCGCCAAAGATGATACCGATGAAAAACATCACCCATGAACGTTTGTTTTTGACAATTCCGCGATAGATTTCGCGTGCCATTGTCTCACTCACCCATCAGCCCTGAATCAGCCAACGCACCAGGAGCGTGCCGGCATGTGCGCCCAAAAAAGCACTGATGATGAAGATTAATTGTTGAAAAGCGAGGTTGAGCTGACCGCCCATAATCGTGATCTCAAAGTTTTTGATCGTATCAAACGTTCCGCCGATTGCCGCCACCATCGCCCAGATTTTCAGCTGTTCAGCCAGGCGGACCATTCGAAACATCGGATATTCGTCGGTGATAAAGGCGCCGATCCCCCCAAGGATCACGCCGCCGAGCACGACTCCGAGGGCAATCAGGAAATCGAGTATCGTGGTGGCCCAAAATTCCTGTTCCATAAGCAACCCGTCCTTCTCTGGATTCTTTTAAAATCGTATGAGGAGAGTTGGAGATTGATGACTCTGACCGGGTTCAATATGGGAGGAATAAAACATACGTTCGCAGATGGAGATCCATTATAATAGAAGGAAGATGGGAGGTCGGGGCAATGGATCCATTTGTGCATTTGCACGTTCATACGGAATACAGCTTGCTGGACGGTGCCGGACGGATCGAGGAACTGGTCGGCGAAGCGAAAAAATTGGGAATGAGCGCACTGGCGATTACGGATCATGGTGCGATGTACGGAGTGGTTCCTTTCTATCAAGCGTGTCTCAACCAAGGAATCAAGCCGATTATCGGTTGTGAGATGTACATGGCATCCGGAGACTATCGCGATCGTCCTTCGCCGCGGGAACAAAAAATCTGTCACCAGCTGTTGCTGGCGGAAACGACGGAGGGTTACCGCAATCTTTTACGTTTGACCACGGAGGCTCATCTGCATGGATTTCATTATAAACCGCGAATCGATAAAAAATTGTTGCGCCGGTTTTCCGAGGGACTGATTGCCACCAGTTCCTGCCTGAGCGGGGAAATTCCCCGGGCGATTTTGGAGGGAGACCTGACAAAAGCACGTCTTCTGATCGAGGAGTATGTGGATATTTTTGGCCGGGACCGCTTTTTCTTTGAACTTCAAGATCACGGACTGCCGGAACAGCAGAAAGTAAACCGGCAATTGATCGCCTGGTCAAGGGAAATGGGGATTCCGCTCGTTGCCACCAATGATGTCCATTATGTCCGCCGGGAAGATCATGCCATGCACGATTGTTTGCTCTGCATCGGCACCGGACGGAAATTGGCCGATGAATCCCGGTTGCGGTTTCCCAGTGATTCCTTTTATTTGAAATCAGGAGAAGAAATGAAACGCTTTTTCTCTCATGTACCGGAAGCGCTGGAAAACACGGCCCGGATCGCCGAACGCTGTCAGGTGGAAATTCCGCTGGGAATGCGCCTGGTGCCGCGTTTTCCCGTACCCGGGGACATGACGGCAAAAGACTATTTGCGGATGCTTTGTCTCGACGGATTGCGTGAGCGGTATGGGGAGGTTACGGAGGAAGCGAAAGCGAGACTGGATTATGAGCTGGAGATCATCGACCGGATGGGATTTAATGACTACTTTCTGGTCGTGTGGGATTTCGTCCGTTTTGCGCATGAAGCGGGAATAGCTGTCGGGCCGGGGCGCGGTTCGGCGGCGGGCAGCCTGGTAGCCTATGTGCTGAGAATTACAGATATCGATCCGATCCGGTATCAGTTGCTGTTTGAGCGTTTTCTCAATCCGGAGCGGGTGACGATGCCGGATATTGACCTCGACTTTAATTATGAACGCCGCGATGAGGTCATTCGCTATGTTGTCGACAAATACGGAGCTGACCGGGTGGCGCAGATCATCACCTTTGGAACGATGGCACCGAGGGCAGCAGTACGCGATGCGGGACGGGTGATGGGGTTGCCGTACAAGGCGGTCGATCAGGCTGCCAAGCTGATCCCCGCCCAACCGGGCATGACGCTGAAGCGCGCGTTTGCCATGGAGCCGGAGTTAAAGCGAATGGTACAGCAGTCCGAAATACGCGAGCTTTTTTCTGTCGTGCGCAAAATTGAAGGAATGCCCCGGCATGTCTCCACTCATGCCGCGGGAGTGGTGATTTCCAATGAGCCGTTAACCAACCATGTTCCCTTGCAGGAAGGAACGGACGGCATCCCGCTGACCCAGTATCCGATGGAAGTCCTCGAAGGGATCGGGCTGTTGAAAGTGGATTTTCTGGGGCTGCGCAATCTGACGGTCATTGAAAAAGCGTTGCAGCTGATTCGGACCGGTCGCGGGACAGAGGTGAATTTCGCGCAAACGGAATATGATGACCCGGCAACCTATGAATTGCTGGCCAGCGGGGAGACCACCGGTGTTTTCCAATTGGAATCGGCCGGCATGCGCAAAGTGCTCCGGGAACTGAAACCGTCCAACTTTGAAGACCTGATCGCTGTTTTGGCACTGTACCGGCCGGGTCCGATGGAGCAGATTCCGCGCTTTATCCGTGCCAAACAAGGACTGGAAAAAGTGGATTACCCTCACCCGGATCTGGAAGCGATTCTCAAAAATACGTACGGGATTATTGTGTATCAGGAGCAAATTATGCAAATTGCCGCCAAGATGGCCGGATTTTCCCTGGGGCAGGCCGATCTTTTGCGCCGGGCTGTCTCCAAGAAAAAGAAAGATCTCCTGGCCGCGCAGCGAAAGGCATTTGTCGAAGGCTGTATCAATCGGGGATACAGCGAAGAAGTCGGTCATCGCGTTTATGACCTGATCGTCCGCTTTGCCGATTACGGGTTTAACCGCAGCCACTCCGCCGCCTATGGCGTATTGGCTTATCAGACGGCTTATTTAAAAAGGCACTATCCGCTCGAATTTATGGCGGCGCTGTTGGCGACAGTCGTCGGGAATCAGAGCAAGCTGGCAGAATACATCGATGAGACCCGGAGAATGGGCATTCCCGTTTTGCCGCCGGACATACAGAAAAGCGGCGTTTCGTTTACCGTGGAAAACGGGGCGATTCGCTTCGGACTGGCGGCCGTCAAAAACGTGGGGACGCTGGCGATCGAGAATATTTTGAAGGAACGGGAAGAAAAGCCATTTGCCGATTTGCTCGATCTTTGCCGCCGGGTCGATTTGCGCTTATGCAACCGACGGGTGATGGATGCGCTGATCCGTTGCGGTGCGCTCGATTGCCTGCCTGGTGACCGCGCGCACAAACTGGCGGCACTGGATGATGTGATCGAAATAGCCAGCCGTGACGGAAAGAGGCAGGGCAAGGATCAGATCAGCTTGTTTCAGGATGGGAATCAGATTACCTTCGAGCAATTGCTGTCGGAGGTTCAGTCCGTTTCTCCCTACACGGAAAAAGAAAAGCTGGAGGCGGAACGCGAACTGCTCGGAATCTATCTGTCAGGCCATCCGCTTGACCGCTGGCAACCGATGATTGAACGGACGATCACCCATCGTTTAAATGAATTGCCGGAATGCCGGGATCGCCAATCAGTGACAGTGGCCGGATGGATTACACATCTGAAGCTGGTCCAGACCAAACGGAAAGAGATGATGGCTTTCCTCACAGTGGAAGATCGCAGCGGCAGGGCGGAGATCGTTATTTTTCCGCAGCGGTTTGCCGAATGGCGCTCCTGGCTGAAGGAAGATCAGCCGGTTTTGGTGTGGGGAAGCGTTGACCGCCAGGATGAGTCTGTCAAAGTGATCGCCGCTAAAATCGCAGATTTGTCTGACGGTCGCCTGCCGAAGCAGCAGGTCGTTTATCTCAGAATTTCTCAAGAAAGGGAAGATCCGCAGTCACTTCATCAGTTGAAAAAGATCCTTGGCCAGTATCGCGGGACAATGCCTGTCTATTTGTATTATGAGCGGAGCAAAAAGGTTTTGTCATTGCCACCGGATCGCTATGGCCTTTCGGTGAACAAGGGGAGCCTGGCCAAGTTGGAACAGCTTTTGGGAGAAGGAAGCGTCCGCATCGCGAAAAGGGATGAAAGTTAAGCGAGCGATGAAGGGAAGTGGTGCCCCGCGGAGCGACGGTTGGAAATGCAGGAGGGATCCGGGAGGCACCACGACCTGATTCTGCGAAAAAACGGTCGGAGGTAAAAAAGGTCATCAGACAGCCGGTCAGGGCAGGGGTTGTCCGGGCAAGTTCCAAATCCGGCCTGCATATATTGGTTTAAACCGGCTCTTCAAGGAGACAAAGGGCCTTTTTCTGAGAAGGTGAGAAACTGTGTTTTATGAACACTCAGTTGTATTGCTGGAAAAACGCGGAGTGACGACGGAAGATATCGCACGGATCGTCTACGATTTGCAGCGGCCATACAATAAGAACCTGACATTGGACGAATGCGTGGATAATGTTGATGCCGTTTTGCACAAAAGAGAAGTTCAGCATGCGATTATCACCGGGGTTTCCCTTGATATGCTGGCAGAGCAAAAGCAGCTGCCCGAACCGTTTCAAACGATTATGGAAGCGGACGAACCTCTTTACGGAATCGATGAAATTCTGGCTTTAAGCATTACCAATGTTTATGGAACAATCGGCTTGACCAGTTTCGGATACCTTGATAAAAATAAGGTCGGCATTATGAAAAAGCTGAATAATCACGGGGAGCAGATTCATGTCTTTCTCGATGATCTGGTTGCAGGGATCGCCGCTGCTGCCGCAGCCCGGATTGCGCACCAGAATCCGAATATCAAAAGGTACGATGCCAGTTTGCTGCTGAAGAAAAAAGATGCGGAGAACAGCAGAGATCAAAGGCGGGAAGATTGAGATCAACTCAATTGAAAACGACTTGTTTTTAAACCAGGTGCAAGAAGATGTCTGTTTTTTCGTGATCCTTACTTGTTTATAATAAAGAGGATTGATTAATTTTGTATCATTCCTTATTATCTGAAAATAGAAAGAGGAGGATTGCATCATGAATGGAGCATGGTCATCGCTGATGCGAAAAGAAGGAAAGCGGGAACTGGTTGATCCGCTTGGAGGTTGCCGGTATCTGGTGCGGTTTGCGAAGGAAAAGAGCGATCTCATCATCTCAGGCGGGGAAGAGGAGATGGAAGAGCGTATTGAAGAGGAAGCAAAAATGAAACAGGTTCTGGAAGAAGTATATGAACGCTTTCGCACCCGGCTCTCTTCTTATCTGGAGCATGTGCGCAAGGAAGGAGGGGTTTGGCGTTTTTTTGATGTTGCCTATGGAGTGCAGATCTCCGTAAAATGGGCCGACGGCGCGTGGGAAATCTGGATGGATCAAGATCTGGGTTTTCGTACCCGGGACGAGGAAGAGGCAGCGGCCTATGTTCGCGGACTTATATTCGAATTTGACTCCTGGCTGGAAAAGGAATTGATGAAATTCCATGATGCCATGGTCGCCATGATGAAAAAATAATCTCCAGCGCGTCAGAACTATCGTTGGACGAGCCCTGTACCGGAACAATAGCGTCGACCGATCGGGCGGGTGGCAAAATTTGCCGTATGGAAGTTTGAGAAGAAATGATAGAACCGATCTGGCGGAGATGATAAATTTAATTAAGGATTTGCTAATATAACCGGAATTTGGATTAAGGCGGCTAATGGGAAAGCAGAGGTTGATGACATGATATTACGATGGAGAGTGGCTTGGTTCCTGTTGATCTTTTGTTTCATGTTGTTGAACGCTTGTTCCGGACAGGGGGGCAAGGGGAGTTTGTCCGGAAAAAGTGAGCATTGGTCTGCCGTATTCCAATATCAGATGAAGGACTCCGTCTTTGAGAAGAAACTGATCATTCGCTATCTGGGCTCCGACGCGGTGATGGTTGGCAATGTTACATACAAACTATTGAAAAATGGAAAAGTGGCCGATACAAGAAATTTTGTCTTGGGGGATAACGGGCAATATGAAGCGGTCAGTTTTGCGCAACAAGCGGAGGACAAGCCTCAGGAGTTGAAGCTGCAGCTGGAATGGAACAACCAAACGGAGACCGTGACTCTGAAATAAGCTTGCTCCTCGACAGAACACAGCCGGTTTCGCTGTGTTCTTTTTTTTGGAAGATAAAGTGAACGAAGCAGGGATCCGGCATCGGACGGAGGAATCGTATGTAGAAAGCGAAAAAGCGCATGTTCGTTCCGTTTTTTAAGTTGCCTAAATTTGATATAATGGGACATGCTGGTGGTCTGACCACCAACAGTCGGGAAAGGGAGCGATTTTTTTGTCAAGTTTGCGGGAAGAAGCTTTGAAGCTGCATGGTGAGAAGCGCGGAAAACTCACCGTTCAATCCAAAGTTCCGGTGGGATCGGCCCACGATTTGAGCCTGGCTTATTCTCCGGGAGTGGCTGAGCCTTGCCGGGAGATTCATACCAACCCTCAAACCGTTTACGATTACACAGCGAAAGGAAATCTGGTGGCAGTTGTGTCGGACGGAACCGCAGTACTGGGGCTGGGAAATATCGGTCCGCACGCAGCCATTCCGGTGATGGAAGGCAAAGCCGTATTATTTAAAGCGTTTGCAGGTGTCGATGCCTTTCCGCTCTGTCTGGATACAACCGATATCGATAAAATTGTGGAGACTGTAAAGTTGCTTTCCCCGACATTTGGGGGGATCAATCTGGAAGATATTGCCGCTCCGGCTTGTTTCATGATCGAAGAACGGCTGAAAAAGGAACTCGATATCCCTGTCTTTCATGATGACCAGCACGGTACGGCGATCGTCACATTGGCCGGATTGATCAATGCCCTGAAAGTCGTGGGCAAAAAGATGGATGAGATTCGCGTTGTCATGAGCGGAGCCGGTGCAGCGGGGATTGCGATCATCAAGTTGCTGCGGCGCATGGGCGTCAAAGACGTGATCATGTGCGACAGCAAGGGAGCCATCTATGAAGGACGATCCTTCGGGATGAATCCGATCAAGGAAGAGATCGCAAAAGTAACCAACCGCACGAGGATTACCGGTGATCTGGCGGAAGCGATTAAAGGAAGCGACGTCTTTATCGGGGTATCCGTGGCAGGGGCCGTCACCCCGGAAATGGTCCGCTCGATGAACAATGATCCGATTATCTTCGCGATGGCCAACCCGGTTCCCGAGATCATGCCGGAAGAAGCAATGGAAGCGGGCGCTGCGGTAGTTGGAACCGGCCGTTCGGACTACGCCAATCAGGTTAACAATGTGCTGGCTTTTCCGGGTATTTTTCGAGGTGCTCTCGATGTGAGAGCCAAAGGCATTAATGAAGAGATGAAGATTGCGGCTGCTTACGCCATTGCTGATTTGATTGAAGAACATGAATTGTCTCCCCATTACGTGATTCCGAAGCCATTTGATCCGCGTGTGGCGGCCAAAGTGGCTGCCGAAGTGGCCAGGGTGGCAATGGAGACGGGAGAAGCCCGGATTCAGGTGGATCCTGAGGAAATCTACAGAAAAACGATACGCCTGACAAGTTCTTTTGTATCATAAGGGTGAAAGTTCCAAGTGAGGAAACAAGAAACCGGATCAAACAAATTCAAGGAGATTTTCAAAGGAATTCAGCAACTGATCGAAGAGGACGGGCTTCAGCCTGGTGATCGTTTGCTATCCGAACGTGAGTTGTCCGAACGCCTTGGCGCCGGCCGTTCAACTGTGCGCGAGGTACTGCGCTCGCTTGAACTGTTGGGACTCATCAGCACCAAACGGGGGGAAGGAACTTTTTTGGAGCCTTATCATGCCCATCACTTCGTCGATTTGCTGGCCGGGTTCATCTTGCGCGACCAGCGGTCAAAAGGGGATCTGACGGAAACGAGAATGCTGATCGAAACCGGCGCGGTTCGGATGGCGGTGAGGAAAGCGACGAAAGAGCAGATCGACAAACTGGAAAAAATATTGGCTCGAATTGAGCACTTGCTTGAAAAGCAAAACAATCCGAAAAAAGAAGTACGGGATTTTCATGCGCAGATTATCAGGATGGCTAACAATTATTTGCTGACCCGGATCTGGTATCCGATTGTTCATTTTGAAGAAGCAATCGGGCAAAAAGGGTGGATGGAACAGGAGTATTTTGCGCACAAAATGTTAAGATACTATCATGAAATTGTCCTGGCTTTCAAAAAACGGCAGGAGCTTGAAGCGATGATGCTGTTTGAACGGATTTTTTCCTTGATGGAATGCGCGCATTAACGTCTTTTATGGCTCCGTTGAATCGGATCAAGGGAATGAGATATAATGACGGGAGCATAAAAGAATCGGGATTTGAAAGGCGAAGCTGTGCTTGAAATGATCGGTTAAGTTCAAACTCAGATGAGGTGTTATTGTGTTAAGAGATTTATTCAGAAAGCAAAAGAAATACGCAACCATCCCTTCTGAGCAAGTCAAAAAGGCGGTCCCCGAAGGGATTATGCAAAAATGCCCGCGGTGCAGCACCATTCTGATCACCAAGGAACTGGAAAAGAACTTGAAGGTATGCAAAGCGTGCGGTTATCACTTTTCGCTTTCCGCTCCGGAGCGAATCGCCTCCCTGGTTGATGAAGGGCATTTCATTGAGTATGATCGGGATTTGTTATCCAAAGATCCGCTTCAGTTCCCCAATTATATGAGCAAACTGAAAAAAGATATGGAAAAAACCAATCTGAATGAAGCAGTTGTTACGGGAGAAGGGACGATTGGCGGTTATCCGGCCGTGATCGGTGTGATGGATTCACGCTTTCGCATGGGCAGCATGGGATCGGTTGTCGGCGAGAAAATTGCGCGTGCGGCGGATCGTGCGGCGACGAAACGCTATCCGTTTATTCTGTTTTGCGCTTCAGGTGGTGCCCGGATGCAAGAAGGGGTCCTTTCCTTGATGCAGATGGCCAAAACAAGTGCGGCGCTGGAGCGTTTGCATCGGGAAAAGGGTTTGTACATTTCCGTGTTGACCAATCCGACGACCGGAGGAGTATCTGCCAGCTTTGCCTCGCTGGGGGATATCAATATTGCTGAACCGGGGGCGCTGATCGGGTTTGCCGGGCGGCGCGTCATCGAACAGACGGTGCGCCAGAAGTTGCCGGAGGACTTTCAGACAGCCGAATTTTTGCTTAAACACGGACAATTAGATCTGGTCGTGGAGCGCCACCAGATGCGTGATACGCTCATGAAAATTCTGGAGCTTCACGCATATGGGAGGGAAGCGAAATGAAAAATGGCTACTTGGATTTTGAAAAGCCGTTGGTGGAGTTGCGTGACAAGATTGCGGAACTGAAAAAGTTTGCTTCCGAAAAACAACTGGATATGTCGGAAGAGATCAACACGCTTGAAGCCAAAGCGCAGCGGCTGGAAGATGAGATTTACGGGAACCTGACGGTCTGGCAAAAAGTGCAGATCGCCCGGCAATCGAGCCGTCCCACGACATTGCACTATATCCATACGATTTTTACCGATTTTATCGAGTTGCACGGGGACCGGCTGTACGGGGACGACCCGGCGATTGTCGGAGGAATCGCCAAGTTCAACGGGAGACCGGTGACCGTGATCGGACATGAACGGGGAACGGATACCAAAGACAAGATCGCCCGCAATTTTGGCTTGCCGCATCCGGAAGGGTATCGCAAGGCGCTTCGCCTCATGCAGCAGGCCAACAAGTTTGGACGCCCGATTATCTGTTTCATTGACACTCAGGGCGCTCACCCCGGGGTGGAGGCGGAAGAGCGCGGACAAAGTGAAGCGATTGCCCGCAATCTCCGGGAGATGGCCGGCTTCACCGTTCCGATCATCTGCGTGGTTACCGGGGAAGGAGGCAGCGGCGGAGCTCTGGGGATCGGAGTGGGAAATCGCCTGCTAATGCTGGAGCATGCCTATTATTCCGTCATTTCCCCGGAAGGAGCAGCCGCGATCCTGTGGAGGGATTCCGCCAAAGCCCAGGAAGCCGCCGAAGCCCTCAAGATCACGGCAGGAGACTTGAAAGAGTTGGGGGTAATCGATGAGATTATTCCCGAACCAAAAGGTGGAGCTCATAAAGATCCCATGTTACAATCAAACTATATCAAACAGGCGTTAAATGAACATTTGCAGTCGCTTTTGCAATTGACGCCGGACGAACTGTTGGAGGATCGTTATAAAAAATACGCTGGTATGGGAGAATTCACTTCCTTGGTGGCAAAGTAAAAAACAGAGGCTGTGGACAAGTTTGGAACGGGAGGGGATTGGTGCTTTTCTGCAGCGACCTTTGTGAAAAAAGAAACCGGAGCAAAGAGAAGCACCAAGACCTGACGGACTCCTGTTTTGGAACTTTGTTCACCAGTTGAAAAACCGATCAGCGGTTTTTCTTTTTGTCCCGCATGGACATTTTTTGTCCCTTAGGGATGGGATATTCTTTTAATAGAGGTGATACATCATGAAACGGATTGCTGTTTTGACCAGCGGTGGCGATGCCCCCGGAATGAATGCCGCGATTCGGGCGGTTGTACGAAGCGGGGCTTATCACGGTGTGGAAGTTTTTGGGGTTTATCGTGGTTATACGGGACTAATTCAAGGTGATCTGAAACTTCTCTCGCTCGGGGATGTCGGTGATATTATCCATCGTGGAGGAACGATTTTATACAGTGCCCGCTGTGAAGAATTTAAAACCGAGGAAGGGCGCAAAAAAGCGGTTGAACAGTTGCGCAAGAACAAGATTGACGGATTGGTTGTCATCGGCGGGGACGGGAGTTTTCAGGGAGCGAAAAAATTGACAGCTCTCGGATTTCCCACCATCGGAGTTCCGGGAACGATTGATAATGACATTCCTGGAACGGATTTTACGATCGGATTTGATACGGCGATTAATACCGTGATTGACTGTATCGATAAAATTCGTGATACGGCTTATTCGCATGAGCGGACTTATGTGGTTGAAGTGATGGGCCGGGATGCCGGTGATATCGCTCTTTGGGCGGGGCTTGCCGACGGAGCGGAATCGATTTTGATTCCTGAAGCACCTTATGATTTGAACGAGATTGTGGAGCGTTTGAAGCACAGCAATGAACGCGGGAAAAAACACAGCATTATCATTGTGGCGGAAGGGGTTGGAAGCGGCATCGAGATTGGAGAGAAGATCAAAGAAATCACCGGATGTGAAACGCGGGTAACCGTATTGGGCCATGTGCAGCGAGGCGGTTCCCCGACGGCATTTGACCGGGTTTTGGCCAGCAGGATGGGAGCAAAAGCCGTTGAGCTTCTGTTGGAAGGGAAAAAAGACAAAATGGTGTCGATCCGGAATAATGAGGTTGTGGGAATCGACTTTGACAAAGCCTTTTCCATGAAACACAAGCCTGATTTGCAATTGTATGATTTAGCCAAAATTTTATCCATTTAGTGAGTAGGGGATGAAAAAGGATGATGCGAAAGACGAAAATTGTTTGTACGATTGGCCCGGCCAGTGAAGAGATTGGAATTCTGCGCAAGCTGATTTCGAGCGGCCTCAATGTCGCACGCCTCAATTTTTCACACGGATCGCACGAAGAACATGGAAAACGGATCAGAAATATCCGCGAAGCGGCCAAAGCAGAAGGGAAAAATGTGGCCATCCTCCTGGATACGAAAGGTCCGGAGATTCGGACCGGCGATCTGAGGGTACCTGCAGTCGAGCTGGTCGCCGGCGAAAAAATCACTTTGACCACAGAGAATATTTTGGGAGATCAAAGCCGGATTTCCGTCTCTTATGAAGGTTTGCCGCAGGATGTCGCAGTCGGTTCATTGATCTTGATCGATGACGGTTTGATCGGATTGACCGTGGATGCTGTAGAGGGAACGGAAATTCACTGCACGATCCAAAACGGTGGCACGTTAAAAAGCCGCAAAGGCGTAAATATCCCGGGGGTCAAAATCAATCTGCCGGGAATTACGCAAAAGGATGCAGAAGACATTTTATTTGGAATCGAACAGGGAGTAGACTTTATAGCAGCCTCTTTTGTGCGCAAACCGCAAGATGTCCTGGAGATTCGCCGGATACTGGAAGAGCATGGTGCGAACATCCCGATCATTTCCAAGATCGAAAATCAGGAAGGAATCGAAAACCTCGATGCCATCCTGGAAGTGAGCGACGGGCTGATGGTGGCGCGCGGGGATTTGGGAGTGGAAATCCCGGTTGAAGAAGTGCCGGTCGTGCAAAAAGAGATGATTCGCAAATGCAATCAGCTGGGCAAACCGGTGATCACGGCCACGCAGATGCTGGATTCGATGCAGCGCAACCCCAGACCCACCCGGGCTGAAGCGAGCGATGTCGCCAACGCCATTTTGGACGGTACGGATGCCATTATGCTTTCGGGTGAAACGGCTGCCGGAAAATACCCGGTTGAAGCGGTAACAACGATGGCACGAATTGCTCTGCGCACCGAATCCTCCCTTCGTTACCGGGAACTGTTCCGGCAGCGGACGAGAGAAATCGGCAATACGATCACCGAATCGATCAGCCAGGCGGTTGTACATACTTCTCATACCTTGGATTGTTCGGCTATCATCACTGCGACGGAAACGGGTTTCACTGCACGGATGGTTTCCAAATACCGGCCGTTGGCCCCGATTATCGCTGTTACGCCAAATGAAGATATTATCCGAAAACTTTCTCTCGTCTGGGGCGTATACCCTGTTTTGGGCAAGGAAGCGCCGACAACGGACGAAATGTTTGCCACCGCCATATCCGCTTCCCTGGAAAACCGATGTGTAAAACAAGGGGATCTGGTGGTGATCACCGCCGGCGTGCCGGTTGGGAAATCCGGTACAACCAACTTGATGAAAGTGCATGTGATCGGCGGAGTGCTCGCCAGCGGACAAGGGATCGGCAAGCAAGTGGTCACCGGGCCGGTCGTCGTTGGCAATACGGCTGAAGAACTGAAGGGAAAAATGGTCGATGGGGCGATACTGGTTACTCGCGCCACGGATAAGGACATGATTGATTCAATCAAACGGGCCGCCGCGATTATTACGGAAGAAGGTGGATTGACCTCCCATGCGGCGGTTGTGGGTGTCAGCCTCGGAATTCCGGTGGTCGTGGGCGTGGAAAATGCAACCAGCCTGTTGGCTGCCGAGACCATGGTCACGGTGGATGCGGATCGCGGTCAAATCTATTCCGGTAAAGCCAACGTGCTATAATAAAAAAAGCGCTGGAGACATCCAGCGCTTTTCGAATAAGTGCGGAATCAATGGGGTTTACAGCAGTCCTAAACGGGGGTAGATCCACCAACGGAGTCTTTTGCGCCGTTGTTTTCTCTTTCTGAGTTTCATGATGACGATGCTCCTTTCTTTCTTAGGTTGCACTTTTTTCAGAATTGATTTTATCTGTAAAAAAGGAATTGGCTGTTCTCATTATGTGAAGTCGGGCGGGCAAATATGTGTACAACCCGGTTTTAACCCATCGGCTATTGACTATTATAAAAAGAGTGGCGATCTGGGGCAATAAGACAAAAGTCATAATTGGAAAAAAACTGATGGCAATGGCTGGAATGCTTCGCTCACAAACCAATTCCTTTTTTCTGTGAATGCTTTTGTCTGATACTTCATTTGGTTGGAGGGAATACTTAATGGAAGAGTATGCAAATGTACCTTGTAATGAAACCGTTCTGCGGGTTCGCTATCAGGAGACGGATCAAATGGGTGTCGTGTACCATACGAACTATCTCGTGTGGTTTGAGATCGGCCGAACGGAACTGATCCGCCAATTCGGTTCCTCTTACCGTAAGCTGGAAGAAAACGGTCTGCTCTTGCCCGTGGTGGACATCCATTGTAAGTATATGCATTCAGCCAAGTATGATGACCTGGTTTTGATCCGTACCGAGATGAAGGAGTTATCCGGTCCCAAAGTCGTTTTCTCGTACGAGATCTCAAACAAGGAGACCGGTGTAAAGCTGGCGAAGGGGACGACGACACACCTGTGGGTGAATAAAGAGATGAAAAGAGTAAACATAAAACGTGCATTTCCGGAGATTTATGAGCTGCTGGTTCAGATGCACAATCCGAAAAAAGGATGAGGAATGGTGTTTTGGTTCATTGTGCTTGCCATCATACTTGTGCCTGTCATCGAATTGTGGGGACTGATCAAAGTGGGGGAGTGGATCGGTGCATTTCCGACCGTGCTGTGCGTGATCGCGACAGCGATCATCGGGGGATATTTGGCCAAGAGGGAAGGATGGGCGACGATTCAGTTGTTGAAGAAGCAACTGCAAAATGGAGAACCACCCGGGGAAACACTGCTGGAAGGAGCGTCGATCCTTGCCGGAGCCGTTCTGATGATGACGCCCGGATTTTTTTCCGATATTCTCGGTTTCTTCCTCATTTTTCCCTATACGCGCCGAATAGTGGCTTTTTTGCTGAAGCGATGGCTTTACGCCAAATGGGAGCGCGGGGAAATATGGATTTGGCGGCGTTAGTTTCCCATCGCCGCCAAGAAATCATTTGACAACAGCATTGCCCCCCTGTCTTTTTTTCTTTTGTTCCTCAACCACTTCTTTTAACAGATCCGGACGGTTGGTCAAAATGCCGTCTGCTCCCAAATTCAGCAATTCCCGCATTGTTTTTTTATCGTCGATGGTCCAATAATAAACCTGCATGTTGAAGCGATGTGCCGTCTCGATCAAGTGTTTGTCCCGCAAATTGACGCCGCTGTTTTCCACGGGAATCTCCAGAACATTGGCTTGCGGTCGGTAAAAACCGGACAAGTGCAATTTGCTGAGAATCACAAAACGCTTCACTTCGGCCCGGCTGGCGCCAAGTGCGACCTGTCTGTGCGATATTTGTTTAAAAGAGCGGATGATGTCATCATCAAACGAATTGATGATCACTTTATGCTCGAGATGATATTTTTGAATGAGCATCCACAGCTTATGCTCGATTTGCGGAATCTGTCCGGCGGGATTATCATCTTTAATCTCGATATTGAAAAAGGAATCGGGGCCGTAGGTTTGAAAAATCTCTTCCAATGTCGGGATCGTGACACCCATTCCGCGATAGGCATGTTCCCCGCGCAAATCGGTAAACTTGTAGCCGGCATCCAGATTTTTGAGTTCTTTCAGGGTATGGTTGCTAATCGAACCCGTTCCGTTTGTCGTCCGGTTGACGGTCGGATCGTGAATGGCTACCAGATGCCCGTCTTTCGTCATATGAAGATCCAGATCCAGCACCGGTGTGCCAAGCGCATGTGCCAGATCAAAGGCTGTCATCGTATTGGACGGAGCGAGTGATGCCCCGCCCTGATGCGCGATTTGCACCGGCCGCTCCAGTTCCGGTAAGACTGTGGGCATTTTCGGGGTGAAGAACGTTGTCAGCAACAGATTGACAAAGACGAGAAGCAGGAGAGCAATGAGAATGCCGATAAACCATTTCTTTGTTGTTTTCATCTTGATGGCTCCTGTCAGAGGTGATTTGTGAAGATTTCCAATGTGGAAAGGAGAGTTTCATGACGGATCTTTCAAAAAATATTTCAGGCAAGAGAATCCCATTGCCCGGGGAATGAGTTGACCGTTGGCGTGAAGCGGGCAATGGGATTGGATGATGAGCATACAAGGTACGGGACGCAACCTGTTTCCGGTATTAGTCCCTACTCAGCAGGTTTGCCAACAATGTACTGCCAAATGTCCTTAAACACATGGGTGCGATGAAGCGCCTGCAGGAAAACGACGGTAACCGGCCCCAAGATCAATCCGAAGAATCCGATCAGCTTTAATCCGATAAACAGGGCGATCAGCGTCAACAAGGGGTCGATTCCCACATTGCTTGCCACCAGTTTCGGTTCCAGCAATTGCCGGACGATGATAATCACTCCGTAGACAATCGACAGCCCGACAGCGAGGTGAATATTTCCGGTCAGGAAAAGATAGATAATCCAAGGAATGACCACTGCCCCGACCCCGAGATAAGGGAGCAGGTCGACGACACCCACGATGATGGCGATCGTAAAGGCGTAGGGAACCCGCAAAATCACCAGACCGATAAACATGATCAACGCGGTGATGGAGACCAGGGTGAGCTGGGCGCGAATAAATCCGAACAGCGCTCTTTTCAAATCATCCAGCACAAAGCCGACTGTCTTGTGAATCTTGTTTGGTATAAGCGAAATCAAGATCGAGCGGAGCCGCGGCCATTCCAGCCCGATAAACAGCGAAGCCAGTGTGATAAAAACCAGCACGGTGATGTAGTAAGGCAAGTTGCTGAGGAACGACCCGATTCCCGAGAGAATGTCGGTGATCATCTCCGTCCCTTTATTGGCAAGAATGCCGATGTTCTCCTGGATACTGGAAGCAATGCGCTGTTGATGTTCGGGATTTTTTTCCAAATAGGACTGAACGGTGTCGATGATCCGCTGAAAGTCCTGATTTTTGGTAAATGTACCCACGACCATCTGGCCGACCTTGTTAAACAGAACCGGCAGAAATTCGGCCAGCTTGGCCAGTTCAACGACCACTTCGGCCACGATGAAAATCAGTAAAGAACTCAGGAGAACCAGCAATATAAACAGAATCACAGTGACACCCGCCCAACGGGGCATACGGGCCCGCCGTTCAAGCCACCTGACCATCGGTTCGATTGCCATGGCGATGAGCCAGCCGATCAAAAACGGATAAACCAGAGGGAGGGCAAAGGAGATGAGCAAATATGTACAAATAATGATTGCCAGCACGATGACGGCTCGGGTAACCGGTCCAACCCAAGGGTTTAAATTCATCTGTATGGACCCCCTCGTGTGTAATCCTTTCTGACTCATTATACCATTTTTTGTTGAAATCCACAGTGAAGTCCAGTTATCTTCCACTTTCAGGGTGCGCATGTTAAAAATAAATAAATACGCGTTATGTGCGAATTTGTTCAATTTATGATAAAATAAAAAACGGTAGGAAGAGTGGGCACTGACCAAAAAAACTGACTCTCCTTTAATATTGCATACTTAAGTGATATTAAGGGCAAACATTGTACTTGATTCCTGCACTCGAATCTTGCAAAATTTGTGTAAATACGAACAAGTGCTGTTTTACTCAAAAAGATATTTTATAATAAATAAAGAGAATGATGATTCATTCATCGTCTCTTGTCTTAAACATTTCAATTGCAAGTTTTAAGTCAGAGTGCCCTCTTGCAAGTTTTCAGAAAAGGAGCGGATCATATGACGGTTGCTAAAGGGTTAGAAGGCGTAGTTGCTTGTACTTCTGGAATTAGCTCCATCGTGGATGGCGTACTCACCTACCGCGGGTATAATATTGATGATTTGGCGGTATATGCCAATTTCGAGGAAGTGGCTTACCTCTTGTGGCACGGCAAATTGCCGACCCGATCCGAGCTCGACCAATTGAAAAAGGATCTGAGCCAGCACGCATCCATTCCTGATGAACTTTTGCAACAATTGAAAGCGTATCCGAAGAACGTCCATCCGATGTCACTCCTCCGAACAGCTGTTTCCGCCCTTGCTCTTTATGATGAAGAGGCAGAAGTAAACAGTGAGGATGCCAATTATATTAAGGCGATTAAATTGACGGCAAAATTGCCGACCATTATCACGGCGATCGCTCGTATTCGCCAAGGATTGGAACCGGTTTCTCCGAAAGCAGAACTGGGCTTTGCCGCCAATTTTCTCTATATGCTCAATGGAGAAATTCCTTCGGATGTGTCTGTTAAAGCTTTTGATAAAGCGCTGGTACTCCATGCAGACCATGAATTGAACGCTTCTACGTTTGCCGCCCGCGTCACAACTGGAACCCTGTCGGATCTGTACTCCTCGATCACGACTGCCATCGGTACCCTGAAAGGTCCGTTGCACGGCGGAGCCAATGAGCGCGTGATGGCAATGCTTGAAGAAATTGGTACTTTTGAACGGATCGAGCCGTATATCCAAAGTAAGCTGGACAACAAAGAAAAAATCATGGGATTTGGCCACCGCGTTTATAAAGATGGTGATCCGCGCGCCAAACACTTGCGTGAAATGTCTCGCCGCTTGGCCGAGCAAAGCGGGAACTCCCTGTGGTATGAAATGTCTGCCGCCATCGAAAAGCTGGTATATGAGAAAAAAGGCTTGAAGCCGAATGTTGATTTCTATTCTGCATCGGTTTATACCTACCTTGGAATCCCGCGCGATCTGTTCACGCCGATTTTTGCCATGAGCCGTGTGACCGGCTGGACCGCGCATGTACTGGAACAATATGCGAATAACCGTCTCATCAGGCCACGTGCAGAATACACCGGACTGACCAACCAGTCATATGTTCCAATCGACCAACGCTGAGAAAATCGTTTAGAATAAATGGGACGGGGTTTTTTACCGTCCTTTCTTCGATCTATAAAGTCAGGAGTGGTAG
Source organism: Thermoactinomyces sp. CICC 10521 (assembly GCF_016055135.1). Taxonomy (NCBI): domain Bacteria; kingdom Bacillati; phylum Bacillota; class Bacilli; order Caryophanales; family Thermoactinomycetaceae; genus Thermoactinomyces; species Thermoactinomyces sp. CICC 10521. Next base: position 193,371 of record NZ_JAECVZ010000002.1, read on the forward strand.
CATGGCACAATTTAAACATCTTGAAGCCCCGGTCAAAGGGGAAAAAATAACCGTGGAAAACGGAAAGCTGAATGTTCCGGATCAACCGATCATTCCCTTTATCGAGGGAGACGGGACGGGGCCGGATATCTGGGCTGCCGCCAAACGCGTGCTTGACGCGGCCGTGAAAAAGGCGTACAACGGAAAAAAAGAGATTGCTTGGTATGAGGTATTCGCCGGTGAAAAGGCATACCAAAAATTTGGGGAATGGCTGCCCGAAGACACCCTGAGCGCGATCAGCGAGTATTTGGTTGCCATCAAGGGACCGCTCACCACACCTGTAGGCGGAGGAATCCGCTCCCTGAATGTCGCTTTGCGCCAGGAGCTCGATCTTTATGTCTGCCTCCGTCCTGTTCGTTACTTTGAAGGTGTCCCCTCCCCTGTCAAACGCCCGCAAGATGTCGATATGGTCATTTTCCGGGAAAACTCGGAAGATATTTACGCAGGGATTGAGTGGGAAGCCGAATCCGAAGAAGTAAAAAAAGTGATTCGCTTCTTGCAAGAGGAAATGGGCGTCAAGAAAATTCGATTCCCGGAAACTTCCGGAATCGGCATTAAACCGGTTTCGCGTGAAGGAACCGAACGGCTGGTAAAAGCTGCGATTGAGTATGCACTTCGCCACGGGCGCAAAAGCGTAACCCTGGTACATAAAGGAAATATTATGAAGTTTACCGAAGGGTCATTTAAAAACTGGGGTTATGAAGTGGCAGAGCGTGACTACAAGGATCGCGTCTTTACCTGGGCTGAATATGACCGCATCAAGGCGGAAAAAGGAACGGATGCGGCGAACAGCGCTCAGGCCAAAGCGGAAGCAGAAGGAAAAGTGATCGTAAAAGATGTGATTGCCGATGCATTCCTGCAGCAGATTTTAACCCGTCCGGCCGAGTATGATGTAATCGCCACACTCAATTTGAACGGGGATTACATTTCCGATGCGCTGGCCGCACAGGTGGGCGGAATCGGGATCGCTCCGGGTGCCAATATCAATTACAGCACGGGCCATGCCATCTTTGAGGCGACTCACGGCACGGCTCCCAAATACGCCGGCCTGGATAAAGTTAACCCCGGTTCGGTTATTTTGTCCGGCGTCCTGATGCTGGAGCACTTGGGATGGCAAGAAGCAGCCGATTTAATCTATGCAGCCATGGGCAAAACCATCCGTGAAAAAACGGTCACCTATGATTTTGCCCGTCTGATGGAAGGGGCGACCGAAGTGAAATGCTCCGAGTTCGCCGATCATCTGATTAAAAATATGTAAGTGGATTGAAGGAGGAAACGAAGATGGCCATTCGTCGCAGAAAAATTTCCGTCATCGGTGCAGGATTTACCGGAAGTACCACAGCGCTTATGCTGGCTCAAAAAGAACTGGGCGATGTCGTATTGGTTGATATTCCCCAAGCGGAAGGCCCAACCAAGGGAAAAGCGTTAGACATGCTTGAGGCAAGCCCGGTGCAAGGATTCGATGCCAACATCATCGGTACGAGCAACTATGAAGATACCAAAGATTCCGACGTGGTGATCATCACTGCAGGAATGGCCCGCAAACCGGGAATGAGCCGGGATGATCTGGTCAACATCAACGCGGGGATCGTCCGTTCGGTAACGGAGAATGTTGTGAAGTATTCGCCGAATTGTATCATCATCGTCCTGACAAACCCGGTTGACGCCATGACTTATGAAGTCTACCGCACCTCCGGCTTTCCGAAAAACCGCGTAATCGGTCAATCCGGTGTCCTGGATACTGCACGTTTCCGCACTTTTGTGGCGCAGGAGCTGAATGTGTCGGTTGAAGATGTGACCGGATTTGTGCTCGGCGGACACGGGGATGATATGGTTCCGCTCGTGCGTTACTCTTATGCAGGCGGCATTCCGCTGGAAAAACTGATTCCGGCAGAGCGTTTGGAAGCGATTGTCGAGCGCACGCGGAAAGGCGGCGGTGAAATCGTCGGCCTGCTGGGCAACGGAAGCGCGTATTACGCACCGGCGGCCTCTCTCGTGCAAATGGCGGAAGCGATCCTGAAAGATAAAAAGCGCATTCTGCCGGCTGTTGCCTACCTTGAAGGGGAGTACGGTTACAATGACCTCTATCTCGGTGTACCGACCATTTTGGGCGGCAACGGTTTGGAGAAAGTGATCGTGCTTGAATTGACAGACGAAGAGAAAAAAGCACTCGATAAATCTGCTGAGTCCGTGCGCAAAGTGATGAAAGTTTTAAATTGAAATAATCGGAGAAACGAATTGCCCGGGGTGCCTTCCTCCGGGCTTCTTTTTTAAGTAAAATAAAAATATACATAAGGAGGGGATTCGATTGGATTTTGGGAGAATTTTGACAGATGGCCAATGCTTTGATCAGGTGCAAATCGGAGAGAGCGTCGTGCAAAAACGAATTGTCGAGCTTCGTGATGTGCTCGGCTATCTTGGGATCGCCGGTGATTTTAACCCGCTGTATTTGACGGAAAATTATGCTGGACAAACGCCATTTGAACGGGTGATCGTACCGCCGGGGTTGCTTGTCGGCTGGTTGACCGCGCTCGTTTCCACGCGATTGCCTGGCCCGGGGAGCGTCGTTCGGGAAATGAAGGTGAACATGCCGGGAGTGGCCCATCTCGACGAAGAAATGGAACTGTATTTGCAAGTTGCCGGCAAAATCGAGACTGAGAAGCGGATTATCATAGAGGCAAGCGCTCGAAGAGGAGAGAAGGTGATTTTGAATTGCGAATTCTCCGTTGTGCCGCCCGAACCGCTCAAACCGCTCCAAGGTTTGCTAGATAATTTCTGAAAAGAGAAACAAAGCAGGCTCTTTTTTGACAGCGCTTCCAAAAGTGAAAAAACTGACATGCAAACGAGTGGCTGTTGCCGGTGTCAGCGATTCAACAGGGATGACAGAAAAGAATGCATTTATTTGGTACCCGATGTATTGGGTGCCATTTTTAACGGAATCTTAACTTTGTTATGGTATGATTTATTTTGTTCAAACATGATTTCGGAGAGTGAGGGATCACCTTGGGTAAGAAGATCCTGGTCGTTGATGATGAAGCATCGATTGTCAAACTGGTGCAGTTTAATTTGGAAAAAGAAGGATATGAAGTGGAAGTCGCTTATGATGGCCAGATGGCACTGGCGATGCTCGAAAAAAGCCAACCGGATCTGGTTGTTTTGGATCTGATGTTGCCCAAAGTTGACGGTTTGGAAGTGTGTCGCCGGATGCGGCAGGAAAAAACCCATATCCCCATCCTGATGCTGACTGCGAAAACAGATGAATTCGACAAAGTGCTGGGGCTTGAATTGGGCGCCGATGATTACATGACCAAGCCGTTCAGTCCCCGTGAGCTGACAGCGAGGGTGAAAGCGATTTTCCGACGGGTGGATCAGCTGAAAAAGAATCTCGGAAGCGGGGAGCATCAAGAGCTGATCAAGATCGGTGACCTGGAGATCGACCCGGAAGGATATGTTGTGAGCAGAAGCGGGGAAGAAATCGAACTGACGCCGAAGGAATTTGAACTTCTGTTGTATATGGCCAATCATCGGGGAAAAGTGCTATCGCGCGACCAATTGCTCAATGCGGTATGGAATTATGATTATGTCGGCGATTCACGGATCGTGGATGTCCATGTCAGCCACCTCAGGGATAAGATTGAAACCGATTCTAAAAATCCTTTCTTCATTAAAACCGTTCGGGGAATCGGTTACAAATTTGAAGGCCCGAAACGAGCATGAAAACGTTAAAAGCGAAAATTACCTGGTCATTTCTGCTTTTAATCGGCTGTTCCGTTCTCGGGACAGGGATTTTTGTCGCGCTTCTGTTACAAACATCCTATCTGGATTCCCTGTCCGGCCGTTTGCAAAAAGAAGGGAAAATGCTGGCGGAAACAACCCGGTGGGATTCAGACAGATCGTTACAGCATCAGGCGCAGGTCTATGCACAGACGCTTGACGTGAGGGTTACCTTTTTTGACCGGAACGGACGGGTGCTTGGCGACTCTGAAGGGAAATCGTTCGACGGCAAAGAGTTTACGGAAGTGGCAGAAGCCCTGAAAAACCACATTCCCGATCCGACCATCCGCAATGACTTTTTACATGCGGCATTACCTGTCGAACGGAATGGTCATATCGTGGGGGCTGTTCGCTTATCATTGGACATCCGGGAAGTCAATCGTTCTTTGCATCAAGTTTGGTTCTCACTGGCTCTTGGACTCTTGTTCGCCTATGCATTGGCCGCTTTTTTCAGTTCGCGCATCGCCAGCGGAGTGACCCGCCCGCTTGAAGAAATCACGCAAGTCGCCAGGGATATCGCGGAGAAACGTTTTTATCGCCGGGTTCAGCAGGAGGGACGGGATGAGGTCGCCCATCTGGGGCAGGCGATCAACCGGATGGCCCGCAGTTTGCAAAAGCAGATGGAAACGATTCGCAAGTCTGAACGAAGATTGAACAGTGTGATTGAATCGATGGAAAGCGGCCTGATCATGGTGGACCCGACGGGAAATGTCAGCCTGGCCAACCGCGCCTTTGAACGCATGTTCTCCATGCCGGCGTCTGATTTGATCGGCCATTCTTACAAGAAGCTGAGTTATCCCTATGATCTGAGCGAATTGATCACCGAGTGTGCCGAATCGGGCATTCGCCTGCGGAAAGAGATTCATCTCTATTACCCTGAAGAACGGATGTTGCTCGCGCATCTCACTCCGATGTGGGTGGAGAAAAACGGTGTCGGTGTGGTTGTGGTTTTCCATGATTTGACGGCCATCCGCCGCTTGGAGCAACTGCGCAGGGATTTTGTGGCCAATGTTTCACATGAATTGAAAACCCCGATCACTTCCATTCGCGGATTTGCCGAAACGCTGCTGGACGGGGCGATGCACGACCGGGAGACATGTCAGGAATTTTTGCAAATCATCCATGAGGAGAGTTTGCGGTTGCAGCGATTAATCGGCGACTTGCTCGATTTGTCCCGGATCGAATCCAAACAATTTCATTTGAAGACCGAAATAGTCCCGGTTGATACGCTGATTTACTCTGCCCAAAAAATGGTGCGGGATCAGTTGAAGGCCAAAGACCAAAATCTGACGATTGAGATCGACGAGCTGTTTGAGGTTGAGGTGGATCCTGACCGTTTCCGGCAGATTATCTTAAACTTGCTGACCAATGCCATTCACTATACCCCTGCGGGAGGGCATATCACCGTGGTAGCGCGGCGGAGAAAATCAGATTGGCAATTGATCATCGGCGATTCAGGGATCGGTATTCCGGAGAGTGATCTTCCTCGCATTTTTGAACGGTTTTACCGCGTCGACAAAGCACGGGCGCGAAATTCGGGTGGTACCGGCCTCGGTCTGGCGATCGTCAAGCACCTGGTCGAAGTGCACCATGGGAAAATTCAGGTCGAGAGCAAGGTGGGGGAAGGGACGTCGTTTATCCTCACTTTTCCGTTATCCCCGTCTGATTGACTGTACGGCGAAATAATTCTTTTACAGAGAATGCAGCGGCGGATCAGACTGATGGTTTGATCGGCCGCTGCGTTTCGCTTTTAGAAGTGCGAAACCCAATTGTGCATGTTATTGTTAAAAATTTCTGTATTCAAGGTATCTGAACCGCCTGATCGCTGTAGAAAGGGCAGATGCCCTTTTTTTGTTTATCAAACATTTACATCGCATTCATTTTTATATAAAAGAAGTAGATTATAGTTCAAATTGAAATCATTGTTTTTGCGATGATCATGACGTTGATTAGGGGGAACTTTTCATCATGTTGAAAAAAAGTCTCTTACTTGGAGGCGTATTTGCCTTGGCATTCGGAGCGCTGACAGGTTGCAGCGAGGGTACGTCCGGACAACAGCAGGCAGGCGGTTCTTTAACCATCGTTGGCTCTACGGCCATGCAACCCTTGGTTGAGGAAGCGGGCAAAGCATATTCCGCCAAAAATCCAAACGTCCAAATCAATGTTCAAGGCGGGGGAAGCGGACAGGGACTCAGTTCGGTGATGAATGATACGGCCGACATCGGCAATTCCGATTTGTTTGCGGAAGAAAAATCGAATGAGAATATCGACCCATCCCAATTGGTTGATCATAAATTGTTTGTCGTCGGTTTCGCACCGGTTGTCAACCCCGATGTGGGTGTGGATAACCTAACCCAGCAGCAGCTGATCGACATTTTCACGGGCAAAATCAAAAATTGGAAAGAGATCGGGGGAAAAGACCTGCCTGTCGTGTTGGTCAACCGTCCGGAAAGTTCCGGAACCCGGGCGACATTTGCCAAATATGCTTTGAAAGGAAATACGGAGTTCCGCGCGAAGGGAGGCATTGAAGAAGATTCTTCCGGCACGGTGCGCAAGATCGTCTCCGAAACGCCGGGTGCGATTGGATATCTCGCTTTCTCCTATATCGACTCCTCGGTGAAAGCTTTGAAGCTGGACGGTGTCGAACCGACCAACCAAAATGTCTGTACGAACAAATGGAAAGTTTGGTCCTATGAGCATATGTACACCAATAAAAACGGCAAAAACAGCAAAACGGAAAATGCTTTTATTCAATATATCCTCTCCGGGGAAGGACAAGCGCTGGTCAAAAAAAGGGAGTATATTCCCGTCAGCCAAATGAAGGTGGAGCGTGATGCCGACGGGAGTGTCAAACCGGAGTAAAGATTGATGATTCAAGCGCGGGATAGAATTCTCTCTATCCCTTGTGCTGTTTATTCGGAAAGGGTGTGGGAAGATGGAACAAGCAGCCGTTCGCGTTTCATCGATGGAAAAAGAGCTGACCAAACCGAATCAGAAATGGACTCGCATTGAATACAGAGGAAAAGTGATGACGCTGGTCAGTGCATGGGTATTGATCATCACCCTGTTTTCGTTGCTTTACTTTATCGCTTCCAAAGGGATCGCCCCTTTTCTTCACGGAGAGGTTACCCTCGCCGACTTCTTTTCCGGCAATTGGGGGCCTTCTTTATCTGCTGAGCAGGGCGGACCGCAATACGGCGCCCTCGATTTTATCCTGGGATCGCTGATGGTGGCCCTGGGTTCGGCCGTGATCAGCGGGCCGCTTGGAATTGGGGCCGCTCTTTTCATGACGGAGATCGCTCCGAAGGCAGGCCGGAAAATCTTGCAGCCTGCGGTGGAAATCCTGGTGGGCATTCCGTCGGTTGTGTATGGTTTTATCGGGCTTACCCTCATCGTCCCGGCTCTTCGTTCGATTTTCGGCGAGGTGGGATTTGGCTTGTTGGCCGGGATCATCGTCTTGTCGGTCATGATTTTGCCGACGATCATCAGTATCAGTGCCGATGCCATCCATTCGGTTCCGCAGGGGATCCGTGAAGGTTCCTATGCATTGGGAGCGACGAGATGGCAAACGATTTCCGGGCTGGTAATCCGCGTGGCACAGCCGGGATTGCTGACCGCTGTCGTTTTGGGGATTGCCCGCGCATTCGGCGAAGCGCTCGCCGTGCAAATGGTGATCGGAAATACGGCGGATCTCCCTTTTCACCTGCTGAAACCGATGAGCACATTGACGAGCGTGATTACACTCAATATGGGAAATACGGTGCAAGGATCCACTTATAACAACGTCTTATGGTCGATGGCGCTTATTTTGCTGCTGATGACTCTCATCTTGATCCTGGCAATCCGTTTTATTGCGCGAAGGAGAGAGGTTTGATATGAGGGCGAAGGTGACAGACCGGATCGCGACTCTCTGTTTTTATTTGATCGCCATCCTAATAATTGGCATTTTGGCCGGGATGATCGGTTTTATTTTGTTTAAAGGTTTGCATGTGATCAATTGGGATTTTGTTACCGAAGCGCCGGGTTCGGTTTTAACCGGCGGCGGAGGAGTCGGCCCCCAGCTGTTTAACTCCTTTTATCTGCTTGTTTTAACCATGATCATCACCGTTCCCCTCGGTCTCGGCGGCGGAATTTATCTGGCGGAGTATGCCAAACCGGGTCAACTTACGAATGTCCTGCGGTTAAGCATTGAGGTATTATCATCCCTTCCTTCCATTGTTGTCGGATTGTTTGGATTGATGGTATTTGTCCAATACACCGGTTGGGGGTTCTCTTTGGCTGCCGGCGCGTTGACGCTGACAGTGTTTAATCTGCCGTTGATGGTAAGGATTGTGGAGCAGGCGCTCGGAACCGTGCCCCGGGAACAAAAAGAAGCGAGTTTTGCTTTGGGAGTCACCCATTGGCACACCATTGTCAAAGTTCTTTTGCCGGCGGCGCTTCCCGGCATTTTGACAGGAACGATCCTGGCGGCCGGACGGGTGTTTGGGGAAGCGGCGGCACTGATGTTCACGGCGGGGATGTCTTCGCCTGATCTCGATTTCAGCAATTGGGATATTACCTCGCCTGTTTCACCCCTCAATCCTTTCCGGCCGGCATCGACGCTGGCAGTTCACATCTGGAAAATCAATTCCGAGGGAATTGTTCCGGATGCGAAAGAGATTGCCAGCGGGGCCTCTGCACTGCTGGTCATCGCCGTATTGATTTTTAATTTGTTTGCACGGTGGTTTGGGCGCCTGATCCATGCCCGTTTGACTTCGACAAGGTGAGGAGGATGGCGGATGGAAAAATTAATCACCCCTTTCCGGTTCCAGCCGAAAACCGATGGAAGATCGTTGTTGACGGATGAAACGCGGCCGATCCAGCTGGAAACACTGGATTTGGATGTCTATTATGGTGAAAAGCATGCGATTAAACAAGTCAATCTTCCGCTATATCAAAACACGGTGACAGCATTAATCGGCCCATCCGGTTGTGGAAAGTCCACTTTTTTGCGCTGCCTTAACCGGATGAATGATATGATTCCCGGGACAAGAGTAATGGGCAAGATTTTGGTCGAAGGTGTGAATATCAACGATTCCAGAATTAATGTGACTCAGCTTCGCCGCCAGATCGGCATGGTTTTCCAACGGCCCAATCCATTTGCCAAATCCATTTATGAAAATATCGTGTTTGCTCCCCGCCTTTACGGCATTTCCAAGAAGGAACAAGAGAAGTTGGTCGAGGAAAGCTTGAGAAAAACGGGATTGTGGGATGAAGTGAAAGATCGTTTGCATACTTCCGCCCTGGCGTTGTCCGGCGGGCAACAACAGCGCTTGTGCATTGCCCGGGCCATTGCCATGAAGCCCAAGATTATCCTGCTTGATGAGCCTGCTTCCGCCCTTGACCCGGTTTCAACAGGAAAAATCGAAGAGTTGGTCCAAGAGTTGAAGAACGAGTTTACCATCGCCATCGTGACGCACAATATGCAGCAGGCTGCCCGCATCTCCGATTACACCGCCTATTTTTACATGGGAGAATTGATTGAACATGACCGGACGGATGTATTGTTTGTTAATCCCAGGAAAAAAGAGACGGAAGATTATTTGACAGGGCGGTTTGGTTAAGCGGGGGAAAGGAGGGGGAAGGATGTCGCAAAAAGTTCGTGTTCGCTGTTTTCAGCTTTACTATGGAACCAATCATGCATTGAAAAATATTGATCTTGATCTCGCAGAAAATCAGGTTACCGCACTGATCGGTCCATCGGGCTGCGGCAAGTCCACATTTTTGCGCAGTATCAATCGCATGAACGATATGATCAAGGGTGTGCGAACGACCGGAACGATCCATATCGACGGTCAAAATATTTATGGTGAAAAAGTGGATCTGGTGGAATTGCGGAAGAAGGTGGGGATGGTGTTTCAACAGCCCCATCCGTTTCCGCTTTCCATCTATGACAACGTCGCCTATGGGCCGAGACTACACGGAATCAGGGATAAAAAGAGATTGGATGAGATCGTGGAACGGACACTGACGGAGGCCAATTTATGGGACGAAGTGAAAGATCGTTTGCACCGCTCCGCCTTGGGAATGTCCGGAGGACAGCAACAGCGCCTGGTACTGGCCAGGGTATTGGCGGTGCAGCCGGAAGTGATTCTGATGGATGAGCCTGCATCCGCATTGGACCCCATTTCCACTGAACGGTTGGAAGAATTGATCATGAGGCTGAAAGACCAGTACACCATTATTATCGTGACACACAATATGCAACAAGCAGCACGCGTATCCGATACTGCCGTTTTCTTTTTGAACGGAGAAATTGTCGAAAGCGGTCCTACGGATCAGATCTTTACCAATCCAAGTGATCCGCGCACGGAAGATTATATCAGCGGACGATTTGGATAGGCTCGCACGGGGATGGGAGGACGGACATGATTACGCGCCAATTTGACCAGTCGTTAAACGATGTGCAGGCGATGCTCCTGAAAATGGGAGCCCATATTGAAATTGCGATAGATAAAGCAATGAGAGCACTTGTCGGCCGCGATGAGCTGTTGGCGGATGAGATTGTCAGGCAAGACAGTCAGATCGATGAAATCGAGGTTCAGATCGATGAACTGGTGGCAAAACTGATTGCAACACAACAGCCGGTTGCCGGTGACTTGCGAAAACTGATCTCTGCGCTGAAAATAGCGGCCGACATGGAAAGAATGGGAGACCTGGCGAAAGATATCGCCATCGAGACGATTTCCTTGGCGAAAATGAATTTTCCGGAGTTTAATCCTTTGCAAGAAATCGTAACCATGTCCAAACGGGTTCAGAAAATGGTGAATGACGGGATTAACAGCTATATAGACGGAAATACGATGTTGGCCCAACGATTGGCCGAAGACGATGATGAGGTGGACCGGCTATATGATTCCATTGTTAAGGAGATGAAAGTGTACTTTCCGACCGGTAACCGTTATGCCGAGGTTGCGTTAAAATGCTGCTTTGTCGCACGTTATCTGGAGCGGATCGCTGATCACGCCACCAATATTGCGGAAAACATCATCTATATCGAAACAGGAAAACAGGCTGATCTGAACTGAGCCTGATTGGGGGAATCGCGGGCAAACTGTTTCCGCTTCGGCGGAGGCGGTTTTTTTTCTGTTTTTTGAAGTAGGATCATTTGTTCGGAACTTGTTACCAATTTGCTGGAAGGAGGGGAAACGGGCATGATAGAATGAGAATGTTGACCTGAACCTGTACAAACGGACCGGAAAAGGCGAATTAAGGATAAAGGTGTGAAAAAAGTGGGTAAACTGGTGTTGATCGATGGCAATAGTATTGCTTACCGGGCGTTTTTTGCATTGCCGCTCCTGACCAACTCGAGCGGAATCTACACCAATGCCGTTTATGGATTCACCATGATGTTGCTGAAGGTGTTGGAAGAAGAAAAACCGACGCATATGCTGGTTGCCTTTGACGCCGGAAAAACGACGTTTCGGCATCAAGATTACCAGGAATACAAGGGAACACGGCAAAAAACGCCGGGAGAGCTGGCCGAGCAAATGCCGCTTGTCCGGGAAATGCTTGACGCGTTTGGCATTCGGCATTATGCGATTGAGAATTATGAAGCCGATGATATTATCGGGACACTTGCCCGCGCAGGGGCCGGCAAGGATTTGGAAGTCCTGATCGTCAGCGGGGATAAAGACTTGCTGCAATTGGTGAATGAGCAAGTGAACGTATTGCTCACCCGAAAAGGCGTCACCGAGACGGAACGGTACGACCGGAAGGCCGTGGCGGACCGGTATGGATTGACCCCGCAACAGATTATTGATCTGAAGGGATTGATGGGAGACGCTTCCGACAATATTCCCGGCATCCCCGGAGTGGGAGAAAAAACAGCGCTGAAACTGCTTAAACAATTTCCGACCGTGGAAGAGATCGTTGACCATGTGAGCGAGTTGCCCGGGGAAAAATTGCGGGAAAAAGTGGAAACATACCGTGATCAAGCCTTGTTGAGCAAAAAGCTGGCGACGATTTACACGGAAGTTCCCCTTGATCTGCAATTGGAAGATCTGCTGCTGGCGGAATTGGATGTGAACCGGATTGCCGACTTCTTCCGGAAAGTGGAATTTAAAACGCTCCTGGATCGCTTGAAGAAGTTCAGCGGCGCCGATGAAGAGGAGACGAAGACCGTCTGTGAAGAACAGGACGCGATCGAATCAGTGACAGTATTTGGCGAGGAAGCGCGGGACGAGTGGGAACCGTTTTTAAAACAAAGCGGATTGGCGCTGTTTGTGGAGATGACCGGGGAAAATCCGCACCATTCCGATGTGATCGGCCTGGCACTGTCAGACGGGGAAAAACAGCTCTACATTCCGATTGAAGAGGCTATGGACTGGCAGGCGTTTCGCGAATATCTGGCGGACGGCGAACGACACAAGGTGGTTTACGACGTCAAAAAGACGAGTCTCGCGCTGAAGCGAAAGGAACTCGATGTGGCCGGCCTTTCCTTTGATGTGCTGTTGGCCGCCTATTTGCTGGATCCGTCGGAGTCGCAGATGGAACTGAATGAAATCGTGAAACGGGCTGAAGCGGGTTACCTGCCTTCTGATGAGGAAGTCTACGGAAAAGGGGCCAAACGTCGCCAGTTGCAGGGAGAGGAATTGGAAAAACATCTGGCTCGCAAAGCCAGAGCGATTTATCAAGTGTATCCAGTGCTTGACCGGCAATTGCAAGAGGCCGGATTGGATGCGCTGATGTTTGATTTGGAGATGCCCCTGGCTGCCGTGCTGGCCAACATGGAGAGGCACGGGGTTTTGGTTAATCGGGAACGCTTGGACGAGCTCGGGGTGGAGCTGAAACGGAGCATGGATTTGCTTCAGGAGGAGATTTACGAACTGGCCGGGGTGCCTTTCAACATCAATTCCCCCAAGCAATTGGGAGAAATCCTGTTCGACAAATTGGGCCTGCCGGTGATCAAGAAGACGAAAACGGGGTATTCCACCAGTGCCGATGTCCTGGAAAAACTGGCCCCGCAACATGAAATTGTCGAGAAAATTTTACACTACCGACAGGTAGGAAAACTGTATTCTACTTATATAGAAGGATTGAAAAAAGAGATTGGATCTGATGGCAAGATCCACACCCAGTTTAATCAAACGGTCACCGCAACCGGCCGCTTGAGCTCGACGGAACCCAACTTGCAAAACATCCCGATCCGGATGGAGGAAGGGAGGAGAATCCGACAGATTTTTATCCCGTCCGAGCCGGGTTGGTACATGCTTTCCGCCGATTATTCGCAAATTGAACTGAGGGTGCTGGCCCATATTTCCGGCGATGCCAATTTGCAAAAAGCGTTTAAGGAAGGCAAAGACATTCATACGCAGACAGCGATGGATGTTTTCGGCGTGGCGGAAGATGAAGTGACCAGCCTGATGCGCCGTCAGGCTAAAGCCGTCAACTTCGGGATTGTGTACGGGATCAGCGGGTACGGACTTGCTCAGGGCCTCGATATCCCGCAAAAAGAAGCGCGGGAATTTATTGAGCGTTATTTTGAAACGTACCCTGGGGTGAAAAAGTATATGGATTCGATTATCGCCCAGGCGAAACAGGAAGGCTATGTGACCACTTTATCCGGACGCCGCCGCTATTTGCCCAAAATCCATTCCCGCAATTTCGGGGAGAGAAGTTTTGCCGAGCGGACGGCGATGAATACTCCGATTCAGGGGACGGCAGCGGATATCATTAAGATCGCCATGGTTCGCCTTGACCGGCAGATCCGGGAGCGCGGGTTGAAAGGACGCATGCTGCTTCAGGTTCATGACGAACTGATTTTGGAAGTGCCGGAAAGCGAGCTGCCTGCGATGCAAGAACTCGTCCGGGATGTGATGGAACACGCTCTTGAACTGTCGGTTCCGCTTGTGGTTGATGTCAATTGCGGGAAAAACTGGTATGAAGCGAAGTGACAGGAGGAAACAGCGTTGCCGGAGTTACCAGAGGTAGAGACTGTACGCAGAACATTAAACAAACTTGTTGTGGGGAAAACGATTTGCGATGTGACGGTTCATTTGCCCCGTCTGATCCGGGAGCCCGCAGATGTCGAGCTGTTCAGGAAAGAGTTGGTCGGAACGACGATCACGGAAATCGGGCGCCGGGGCAAATTTTTGAAGATCGTTTGCCCGCCATGGGTTCTTGTTTCTCATTTGCGCATGGAGGGTAAATACCGGTTGGCCAGGCAAAATGAGCCGTATGAGAAACACACGCACGTGATTTTTCACTTCACGGACGGAACGGAACTGCGCTATCGTGATGTGCGGCAGTTTGGAACGATGCATTTGTTCCCCGCGGGAGAGGAAGAACAGCATCTTCCTTTGAAAAAACTGGGGCCCGAGCCGCTGTCCGATCAGTTTACACTTGAATGGTTTCAAGCGGCGTTGACGAGGCGGATGACCAAAATCAAAGCCGTTCTTTTAAATCAAGAATTTCTGGTCGGGCTCGGCAATATTTATGTGGACGAGTCGCTGTTCTCAGCCGGAATTCATCCGGAGAGGCCGGCCTCTTCCTTGTCGGCGGCCGAGGTGGAGCGTTTGTACCACAGTATAAAAAAGACATTGTCCGAAGCGATAAAATCAGGAGGTTCTTCGGTTCGCTCTTATGTCAACGGCGAGGGCGAAATGGGGATGTTTCAGCTCCAGATTCAAGTGTACGGGCGGAAAAATGAGCCTTGTCTGCGCTGCGGCAACGCGATTGAGCGGATTGTGGTAGCGGGACGGGGCACTCACTTCTGTCCGGAATGCCAAAAATAACACATGCTTGAGCCCTTCATCATAAGATAGGATACGCAACAGCCTACTGAGATGAGGGGTGACGGTGATGTGGCATATATTTTCGATCATCGGGATTGCCTTTGCACTTAGTTTGGACAGCTTCGGAGCCGGCACGACATATGGAATGCGAAAAATTCGTATCCCGTTGCTATCGACCGTGATTATTGCCGGATGTTCCGGGGCTGTTATTTACTTGTCGATGGTCGTGGGAAAATGGATCGCTGTCTGGCTGGCGCCCGCAGTCACCCATTTTGTCGGTGCTTTTATTTTGATTTTGCTCGGAAGTTATGCACTGTACCAGGGAGACAAAAATAAACTTGAGATGAAAAATGGAACGGGTGCAAGGCAAAATCCCGCCATCATGGAACCCAAAGTATGGACGATTAAAATCCGCCAGCTCGGGCTCGTCGTGCAAATCTTGAAGACACCCCTTGCCGCGGATCTGGATAATTCGGGCTCCATCTCCAGTTCGGAAGCGTTGTTGCTGGGGGCCGCCCTGTCACTGGACTCGTTTGGCGCCGGATTGGGAGTGGCGTTGGCCGGCTTTTCACCTTTGCCGACAGCGGCGGTGATCATGGTGATGAGCGCATTTTTTTTGCGGCTGGGCATCTGGCTCGGTTTTTCCTATGCCGGGCGCTTTAACCAGCGATTCGTGGCTTATGCGCCCGGATTGATTTTGATCGTATTGGGATTGCTTCGTTTTTTTTAGAGGGGCGATGATGAGATGTTGCTTGGACTTACAGGGAGTATTGCCACCGGCAAAAGCACCGTGGCTGAAATGTTGAAAAGGCGTGGCGCCGTCGTGGTTGATGCCGACCAGGTCGCCCGGAAAGTGGTGGAACCGGGGAGTCTTGGCCTGAACCGGATCAAAGAGACTTTCGGCAGCGAAATGTTGACAGCGGACGGGCAGCTGGATCGTGCGAAACTGGGGGAACTCGTATTTGCTGATGAGGAAGCGAGATTGCGTCTGAATGCTCTGTTGCATCCGCTGATTATGGATGAGATGAAACGGATGACGGCGGAAAGTCTGGACAAAAACCCGAAAAGCATTGTTATTTGGGATGTTCCGCTCTTAATAGAAGAAAATTTGACACAATTTGTTGAACAAGTTATTGTGGTATATGTACCTCAAGCGATTCAACTGAAAAGGCTGATGGAGCGGAATCACTTGACGAAAACGGAAGCGATCAAACGGATGCAATCCCAGCTCAGTATCGAAGAAAAGAAAAAGGTGGCCGATTATATAATTGACAACAGCGGATCTCTGGAAGAAACAGAAAGACAGGTTGATCAGTTATGGAGATATCTAACATTAAAAAGTGGATCAGACCAGCCGTAGATGCCTTGCCTTCCAAACGAGTCCTTTTGATCGCCTTTGTGCTGTTATTGATTTTTTTGCTTGTGGCATCTCCACTCTTTAATCGTTTGATGTATCCGCTGAGGTATGAAGAAAACATCTTTAATAGCGCTCAAAATACGGGAGCCGACCCCTTTTTGATCATGGCGATCATCCGGGCCGAAACCCAGTTTGACCCGGACGGTGAATCGCGTGTCGGAGCCCAGGGGCTGATGCAACTGATGCCGGGAACGGTGGATGATATTGTGAAACGGGGCGGTTTTTCCCCGGGAATTGTGAACTACATCAAAGACCCGGCGATCAATATTCAGCTGGGCAGCTGGTATATTGCTTCCCTGACGGAAAGGTACCATGGAAACAAAGTGGCGGTCATGGCCGCTTATAATGCCGGTCCGGGGAAAGTGGACCGCTGGCTTAAAAATGGGACTTGGGATGGAACAAGCCAGCACGCATCGCAAATCCCTTTCTGGGAAACGCGTAATTATGTCCAGCGCGTCAGCTTCTACTATGAAAAATATAAGCAGTTATATAATGACCGTTATGAAAATTACCTGCAAAAACAAAAAAATCACAGGCAAAATTGAGAAAACCCATTCCGCTGTGGAATGGGTTTTATGTTTGTCTGTTGCAAAATGTGACATACTGATTATAATAATAAGAGGGAATTGGTATGTAACATATGGTGGAAGGAGATTATCTTTATGGCAATTCGCATCGCGATAAACGGTTTCGGTCGGATCGGGCGCATGGTTTTTCGCCGGTTGATTCAGAATTCAATGGTGAAAGTGGTCGCAATCAATGCCAGTTATCCGCCGGAAACGATTGCCCATCTGATTAAGTACGACACCATCCACGGGATGTTTGATAAAGAAGTGACCCCCAAAGAAGACGGACTGATCGTTGATCATCAATTCATTCAACTGGTAAACAACAGGGAACCGGAACAGCTTCCCTGGTCTGAGCTGGATATCGATATCGTGGTGGAAGCGACCGGGAAGTTTCGCGACCGGGAAGGGGCGTCCAAGCATCTGAAGGCCGGAGCGAAAAAAGTGATTATCACGGCACCGGGCAAGGATGAAGATGTGACCATTGTGATGGGGGTTAATGAAAGGGTTTACAACCCCGGAGAGCATCATATTATCTCCAACGCATCCTGCACGACCAACTGTTTGGCGCCTGTAGCCAAGGTATTGCACCAAGCGTTTGGCATTGAATACGGACTGATGACCACTGTTCATTCCTATACCAACGATCAAAAAAATCTGGATAATCCGCACAAAGATCTGCGGCGGGCGCGGGCATGTGCCCAATCGATCATCCCGACGAAAACGGGTGCTGCCAAAGCGCTGGGTCTGGTAATTCCGGAATTGAAGGGACGATTGAACGGATTTGCGCTTCGGGTGCCGACTCCCAACGTTTCTGTTGTCGACCTGGTCGCCGATTTGCAGACAAAAGTAACAGCAGATGAAGTAAACGCAGTACTGAAACAAGCAGCGGAAACGACGATGAAAGGGATTCTGGCTTACACCGAGGAACCGCTGGTCTCGTCGGATTTTAACGGAAATGATCATTCCTCGGTCATCGATGCCCTTTCCACCATGGTAATCGGAGAAAAGCAGGTAAAAGTGCTGGCCTGGTATGACAACGAGTGGGGATATTCCTGCAGGGTTGTGGACTTGGTCGAATATGTCGGTGAACGGCTCCTGGCGGCGAAAAAGGTGACCGCATAAGCAAACTCCTGAAAAAACAGGAGAATTTGAGGCTGTCGGTAAAATGAAGAAAACGGTGTTGGAAAGTTGGCAGGATCAGCGCCAAGTGTTCGATGGAAGAGGACGGGTTTTTTTCGGCAGCGACGATGGGCCAGGGAGCTTGGAAAAATATATCGAGGTCTCACAAATTTCAACTTTTTATTGCGTAAACAAGCGGAAATTCCCCTGAAAAATTCAGGGGAATTTCTTATCTTTTAATTGGGATGTAAATGTCAAACATATTGTCCGGAGCATCGAGCGAGTGGGTGACCGGCGTATAGCGATGGTCATAAACCTCCAGCCCCAATGTGCTGTGATCCTTGCGATAACCCATCTTTTCGATCCATTTCCATGCGCGTTGATAGGTTGCCGGAACATTGCGAATCGATCCTCTATGGGTAAAAACAGCGTACCGCTGAGTTGGAACCGTCAACGCCAGCATTCCGTCGGGTACATTTTCCGCTTCGGATACTTCAACGGCAATATAGCAGGTGAAATCGGTGACACGGTCATGGCAAGGACAGACAAAAGAGCCCGGTTTCACTTGGTGCGGAATTTCGTGTATCCTTTTTACAAACTGTTCCCACAGTTTCGGAATCTCACGTGACAAGGTATAGGGTCCTGTCCAACCGATCCCGACCACTTGGAAAGAGTCTTTGGTTAAAATTCGACCTTGCATGTGGCCCCCCTTGGTGAAGGAAAAGGAATCTATGTTCTTGTTGATATTGTAAAGGAAAATTCAAAAAGTAACAAGTAAGAAGCGGTTCTTTTCCCGATAAACTTAATCCGCTATGATAAAGTTATTGGATTTGGTAAAAGGATGAGAAATAGAGAGAAGGACGCTGGAGGGATCGTGTGAACGCTTTGCTTCGTAAGCGGCTGAAGGGAATTGCAATGGTGATTGTCGGCGGTTCCCTGTGGGGAATTTCCGGAACCGTGGCCCAAGTTCTGTTTCAACGATACGGTTTCCAGGCGGGAGGGCTTGTGACGATCCGTCTGCTGTGTGCCGGGATTCTCCTGTTGTTCTGGGCGGGGATGAAGAAACAGGGAATTTGGGCTGTTTGGAAAGATCCGCGGACCGGGTTGAAAATTCTTATTTTTGGTTTGATCGGGATGCTCGGAGTGCAATACAGTTACTATGCCTCGATTCAATCGGGCAATGCTGCGACTGCGACGCTTTTGCAGTATCTCGGCCCGGTTTTCATCACCGTGTATATGGCGCTGAAAATAAGGCAACTCCCGGGGAAAAACGATATAGTTGCGCTTGTGCTGGCTATGCTCGGCACGTTTTTGCTGGTAACCAATGGTTCATTAAAAGGGCTGACCGTACCGCTCCCCGCGGTTTTATGGGGGCTTGTGTCCGCACTGACCGCCGCTTTTTACACCGTTTACCCCGGACGATTGATTAGCCGCTTCGGTTCGGTTGTCATCGTCGGGTGGGGGATGCTGGTCGGGGGGATCGGCATGGGGCTGGTCAATCTGAATGCCCCGGGGAGGATAAAAGCCGATATGATGACGCCCCATGTACTGGCATTGGTCGGTTTTGTGGTCATATTTGGCACGCTGCTCTCTTTTTATCTGTATCTGGACAGCCTTCGTTATTTATCTCCGGATGAAGTGGGAATTCTGGGCAGCGCCGAACCTTTGTCGGCGGCGGTGATGTCGGTTTTTTGCTTTCATCATATTCCCGGAGCGTTTGAGTTGGCGGGAGGACTTTGCATCATTTCCACTGTTGCGATTTTGTCACGCAAAAAAGAGGAAAAAGTGGTCCCGATGGATCAGAAAACAGTGGTGTGAAGTAGTCGGGCCGATGCGAGCAGATTACGGATGTGAATAGAATAAACGGTCATAAAACTTCGGGTGTGTTATGGGATCAAAATCGGAATGAAGGGGAGAGTATCTTTGAAATGTCCAATTTGCGGCAATAACGGCAGCCGGGTTCTTGATTCACGTCCCGTTCACGATGGGCGGGCCATCCGGCGCCGGAGAGAATGCGAAAAGTGTGAACAGCGGTTTACCACCTTTGAAATGGTGGAGGAGCAACCTCTGATCGTGATCAAAAAAGATGGCAGCCGTGAGGAATTCAGCCGTGAGAAGCTGTTGCGGGGGCTGATTCGCGCGTGTGAAAAAAGGCCGGTTCCGCTGGCCAAGTTGGAGTCGCTGGTGGCCGAGATCGAAAGCCGCTTGCGCCAGGCCGGTTCGGCGGAGGTTCCTTCAAAGGAGATCGGTGAAATGGTGATGGAGCGCCTGGTGGATATTGATGAAGTGGCTTATGTCCGCTTCGCCTCTGTCTATCGCCAATTTAAGGATATCAACGTTTTTGTCAATGAACTGGAAGATTTGCTCAACCGTTCGCGCCGCGCCCTGCAGGAAGAAAAAAAGCGTCAATCCTGACCTGAAAAACCGGGAGGGCGGCGGTGTCCTGCCGGCTGATCTGCAACACATTTTCGCAAAAAACGTTTGATCCCTCGTCTGTATGAACCGGAAAAGCATCCTTGGCAGATGCCGGATCACCTGATAAAATGGTACAGCGTTTCGGGGTTTTTGTAAGTAGAGGGGGACTGACGATGTCATTTTTTTGGAAAGATCTCGGCTGGCGATGCCGTACGCACCGTCCGCTTCACACCGCCGATTCGCTTTGCCTGCTTCATCTGTACCAGCCGATTGTGGGCACGACGGCGATCTCTCTATACATGACGCTTTATTATCAAGTGCCGGTTCATCGTGCCGGTTTTTCCGATTTTCACAGCCATTCTTATTTGCTTAATCTCTGTCGGCTTACATTTGACCAACTTTTGGAATCACGCTATTTGCTCGAAGGAGTCGGTTTGATTTCCACCTTCGAAATCAAAGATCAGGAGCACGGCCATTTTTATGAATATGAGCTGATCCCGCCTCTCACTCCGGCTAAATTTTTCCAAAGCGATGTTCTCAGCTTCGCGTTATATAACCAGATCGGCAAAGAGCGTTTCTTGGCGATGAAAGATTGGCTGACTGGCGGACAGGAAAAGGAAGAGAAGAATCAAAACACGTTGACGGTCAATCTCACCCGTTCATTTCAGGAAGTATTTAAAAGCCTTTCTCCGGCTGAGTTGGCGCGGGCCGCGGAGTTGGGGAAAGAGGCGGTCGGGCCGGTTGCAAAGATCGATGAGAGCTTGCATGAAGGAAAGTGGCCGCAATTGGATGGCCCGGACGATGGTTTTGCCCTGATAAAAATGAGACTTTCATCCTTGGTTGATGAAAATGCCTGGACAGATGAATTAAAAAGGGAATTGAGAGAGATTTGCTTTTTGTATCAGCTCGATGACTGGGATCTCCTGAAGGCATTGCAAAATCCTTATGTTACGAGAAATGGGCAGATCGACACAGATCGGCTGCGCTCCTATATAAAAAGCGAATACCGGTTGCGGTTTGGCGACAATCCGGTCGTAACCCGCAAGCCGCTGAAACCGTCAACCAGCACCGACGAAACTCCGGAGGCCCCGAAGAGCCATGACGAAGCATCTCTGTCGGAAGAGGAGAAGCATTTTAAGCAACTGGCCCAAATTTCCCCATTGGAATTGCTTTCCTATTATCATAAGGGAACGCGGATTCCCGACAGCGATGTGGAATTGGTGGAAAGGCTTATTCGCCAATATGGTTTGCCGCCGGCAGTGATTAACGTCCTGCTGGAATATGTGCTGCTGAAATATGATTATAAATTGCCGCGCAATCTCGTCGAGAAAATTGCCGGCCAGTGGAAACGGCTGGGGATTGAAACTATACAGGATGCCCTGAAGCAGGCTCGGAAGGAAATATGGGAACCAAAACGGAAAAAGACGCGTCTGAAGGGACAGGCCAAACAGGAGGAGAAGTTGCCGCAAATGCTGAAAAAGCAATTTGAAGCGGAGGCCGTTTCCGCAGAATCACCGGCGCAGCAGAGGGAAACGGAGGACAGGCAGGCACAAATCCGGGCAAAGCTTCGTTTAATGAACGAAAAATTTAGCGCTGCGCAAAAAGAAAATAAGAATACTCCCTGAGCAAATCACGGGGAGACCGATGGATGATACTTCTCGGAATTTGTGATCACAAAAAAATAATAAAAACAATTGCAATCCATCTTTCCCCGTGTTATAATCTCTTTTGTCAGCCAATCAAATAGCTTTGTTTGGTTCGGTAGCTCAGTCGGTAGAGCAGAGGACTGAAAATCCTCGTGTCGGCGGTTCGATTCCGTCCCGAACCACCATCTTGCGGAAGTGGCTCAGGGGTAGAGCATCGCCTTGCCAAGGCGAGGGTCGCGGGTTCGAATCCCGTCTTCCGCTCCATTTTTTATAAGCCGGGGTGGCGGAATTGGCAGACGCACAGGACTTAAAATCCTGCGGTGGGTGTACTACCGTGTCGGTTCGAGTCCGACCCTCGGCACCAGGTCCAAGTCCTTCCACCCGGAAGGTTATTTTTTTGCCTCCGTTTGATTGACGGGGGCTTTTTGTTTTGATTGACGGGTGAACGGCTTCTGGCGTACAATGAAGTAAAATGAGAACGATTATCAATTGATGGAGCGAAAAGAGGGGAAACGGATGGAACTTTTTGAAGCGATTCGCACAAGGCGGAGTATCGGCAAGGTCAAGCCGGATCCGGTGCCGAAAGAGAAAATCGAAAAAATGCTGGAAGCGGCGACGTGGGCTCCGAATCATCACCGGACTGAGCCGTGGCGCTTTTTGGTTCTGACGGGGGAAGGCCGGAAGCGTTTGGGCAATGTGATGATGGCCGTGGCGAACGAAAAGAACGAGGAACTCTCGCCGGCGGAAAAAGAGGAGCAATTACGGCGTGAATTGAACAAGGCGTTTCGCGCTCCGGTGGTAATCGTGGTGGTCGCTTCTCCTGCCGACCGTCCCAATGTGCTTGAGGAAGAGGAGCTGGCGGCTTGTCATGCGGCTGTGCAAAATATGTTGCTCGCCGCGCATGCGCTTGGTTTGGGAGCCGTTTGGCGAACCGGAAAAGCGGCATATCATCCGGCGGCCAGACAGGAATTTGCACTGGCAGACCATGAGAAAATCGTCGGCTTTGTTTATACCGGTTATCCGGATCTCCGGCCTCCTGCCGCAAAACGGACCCCGTTTGCTGATAAAACCACCTGGATCGGATAGTTGCCGTTATCCCTGGCTATGACAATTTCCCGTCATTTGTGATACGATAAACAAGGTAATCTCATTCGGGTATGTTGATACCGATACAGGATATCCGTTCAACACGCCTGAATCAAATGATTGTCCGACCTGGTCAGGGAGGGTGAGAATATATGACGAAGATCGATTCCATATTGGAACGGGCATTGGCCGGTGAGCGTTTGGGATTGGAAGATGGGATCGCATTATGGGAAAGCGACGAAATCGAAAAAATGGGCCGGGCCGCTGACCAGATCATGAAGAAGTGGCATCCCGAGCCGGTAACCACATTTGTGATCGGGCGAAATATCAATTATTCCAATGTCTGCGATACTTACTGCCGTTTTTGCGCTTTCTATCGCGCGCCGGGGTCTCCGGAAGGGTATGTGTTGCCCAATGAGACGATTTTTCAAAAGATCCAGGAGACCGTTGATGTAGGAGGGACGGAAATCCTGATGCAAGGCGGAACAAATCCGGATTTGCCGTTCGAATATTATACTGATTTGCTCCGTGAGATCAAAAAGCGATTTCCCGGCATTACGATGCACTCCTTCTCACCGGCGGAAATTCTCAAAATGAAGGAAGTATCCGGATTATCACTGGAAGAAGTGATTCGCCAGCTCAAGGAAGCCGGCCTTGATTCGCTTCCGGGCGGCGGGGCTGAGATTCTGGATGATGAGATCAGAAGGAAAATCAGCCGTTTGAAAGGGTCTTGGCGTGACTGGATGGATGTGATGCAGACAGCGCACCGGGTTGGCATGCATACGACCGCGACGATGGTGATCGGATTTGGTGAAACCTACGAACACCGTATTAACCATTTGCTTCGCATCCGGGAAGCGCAGGACGAGACCAAAGGCTTCCTCGCTTTCATCGTCTGGACGTTCCAGCCGGATCATACCAATCTGAAACGGGAAAAACTTCCGCCGGAAGAGTATCTGAAAGCGGTGGCGATTGCCCGGCTGATGTTGGATAATATCCCTAATTTCCAATCTTCTTGGGTGACGATGGGGCCGGAAATCGGCAAGTTGTCGCTCCAGTATGGCTGTAACGATTTTGGCAGTACGATGATTGAAGAAAACGTGGTGTCAGCTGCGGGAACGACACATAAAGTGAATACCAATCTGATTTTGCGCCTGATCCGGGAAGCAGGAAAAATCCCCGCCCAACGCAATACCAAATATCAAATTTTGCATGTGTTCGGGGAGAACGAGACTGCCGCCCGCGATTTTGTCATGCAGAATTAGCGAGAACACCACAAAAACCTTGGTCAGAGTATATTCTGATCAGGGTTTTTTTCTTTGGTAATTTATTTTATAAATAATAAAACTGTTCTTGTGAAATGGATTTTATTATAAAACTTTGATATTTTTAAGAAGGTTGTATGGAACTTTTTACATATTGACATTCTTGGAGGAGGAGAAACAGTGCAAGGAAAAACGCATGTGGCTATCGGAATCGCCACAGGAGTGGGACTGGCCTGTTCATCCGGGAGTGATGACGTAGCCGAACTCAGCTTGACAATTGTGCTGTCGGGATTCGCTTCGCTTCTGCCGGACATTGATGAAGACGGGAGTCTGATCAATAACTTTATCTTTCCCTCATTGAAGCGAACCTATCGTTCCTTTGCGTTAGCGGCATTGGGGGTGATTATGGCTGCGCTTTATTTTGTGAAAGGATTGCCGTTGTGGGTTCTTCTCATTGGCATTTATGCAGCCGGGGTGGCTTATGTTCCTCATCGGACGGTTACCCATTCGGTTCTGTCGGTATTCTACGTTGGCTGGGTTACGTACCTGATTTCGCCCCCGTATGTATTTGCAGTGGTCATGGGCTATTTGTCCCATTTATTTGCGGACACATTAACCACGGCCGGTGTACCTTATTTGTGGCCTTATCATAAAAAATTCAATCTGAAAAAACTGGGGATTCATATTAAAAGCGGGGGAAAGGAAGATCATCTGATCGGCACGTTATCGCTGGTTTTGGCTGCAATCGGATTTGTTTATCTGGTCGGCCATATTTTTTATCAGCAGGCGGCTTCATCGGGCTGGTTTTAAACCGCTGTTGCAGGTCGGGGCAGGGTGTTGCCCTTGACCTCTGCCAGGAGGTAAACTTGGCAGATGGTTTAAGCCGCAGACGTGAAAGAAGAGTTCCCCGTTTGTATAAGGGGGACCAAGCGCCATTCATATGTGAATCACAAACTTAGAAAAAATATCGCAGGTGATTAAGGGATGATGGAGAGAACGATCGTTGGAAAGCTTATCCTCCGGATACCCAATGGATCTTATTTTATGTAGAAGGATATGAGGGATTCTATGGAATTCGTCCAATACCAATGAAAGGGTCCTGTTCGATTTATGAAGCGAAGTTACAAGATCTGGGGTTTGACTTCTCATCTGTTTGTTACTTTGATCCAACCGAACTGGATGATGGTGAAATGGAAGAATTTGACGAATGCGCTGAAGAATATTTGTACGAGTGGTTCTCAGACCGGTTTTTGGAAGCAGGTGGAGATTCATTTCCTCTTCCTTGTTACCTGCAATTCCATGATGGCGGGAGGCGTTTTAACATGAAAACGAAACAATGGACAGAAGAATAAAAATTGTTATTATTCAATCCGGCTCTTTTGTGCGCTGTCCGCCTTGCCGGCTGCATCCAAATTCCCCCGGCTTAAATGTGATACACCGAAGGAAATGGCGCGTTCCATGCTTGTGGCGGGAGGCAAGATTGACCGGCTGTTGCGACAGGGTTTTCTGTAAAGCCGGGCGATTTGTGTATACAGATTCCCACAATCCCATATATTGTTATTAAGCTTTTGCCGAAAGGGGGAATTGGGTGAATTATTTAATTTCCGTTCGCTTTCATGACCGAAAAAAAGAACTGCGCTTGCGGCCCTATCTGCAAAATCTGTTGGCCGAACGCCGTTGTTCGTTGACGTTGGCGGAAATTGAAGGAAGACATTTTTTTTGGCTCCAATTTCCGCCGGGACGTGAAGAAGAAATAAGAAAAAAAGTGGGTTGGGCCGTGGCGCGCTACATATGCGATCAGATTGAACCGGACCTGATCAATTGGATGATCCGCCGGTATGATCCTTTTCGTTCGCATGAAGAGGTCGGGAGAATCAGGCGGGAGGTGTTCAGGCAACTGAAGTCGAGCGCCTGGGAGTACAAGAAATCCGTCTACGCTGACCGCAGGGAGAAATTGGCGGAACAAGTGGAATGGTACTTGCGGGAGAATTGCCGGCTGGCTGTTGACGGTTATGTGCGCTTTCGCATGAAAGGACATTTCCGCGTACTGGCCTCCTGTGTCAAAGAAGCAGTCGCCTCCTATCGCCTTGATCAGGAATATAAGGAATTTATCCGTCTGTTGCGCCAATTTGTTCAACTCCAAGTTCCCAAGGTTCCCTTGATTCATGTTGTTCACCAGGCGGATGGCGGGTTTCGGCTGCTGTTGGCAGACGGTCGGACGCTTCCGCAAAAAGAATTGAATGAATGGGGGTATGAAGGATGGGAAACTCCTTTTTCCAATGAGGATTATATTCTGGGCGCCTTGCTGACAGCCGTGCCTGAACGGGTGGTCGTACATACGGAACAACGGCATGAAAATGTGATCCGCACCCTGCTGCAAATCTTTAAAGGCCGCATTATGCTTTGTGATGGTTGCAGCCGGTGCAAACCGGCAGTAAAATGGGGAGAAGATGCTTGACTAAAATGCGGGGAAATGAGTATAATACATAAAAATTTCAATTTTAGCGGCAATGCGAAGGACACGAGCAGTTTTCCATGGTTTCAGAGAGCGGGGGTCACCGGCTGCAAACCCCTGTACCCGCTGGGAAGGTGCTTACCCCCTTCAAGCTGCAACGGGGAACGCGGAAGTTTGCCAGTATCCGTTGCCGGCAACACACCGTTATTGTGTTGGAGGATTCCGTTGGTTTTCTTTTTGTTTGCAACGGGATTGAAAAAGGGTGGAACCACGACAGCAACGCTCGTCCCTTTCCGGGGATCGGGCGTTTTTTATTTTTTCCTATACTGAAGGAGGAGAAGCAAAATGGAAATGGCAGTGAAATTGCCTGACGGTTCGATTCGCCAATACGACCGCCGGGTGACTGTAAGCGACGTGGCGGAATCGATCAGCAAAAGTTTGCTCAAAAAAGCGGTGGCGGGAAAAATCGACGGAAAAGTGGTCGATTTGAACCGGGAAGTTCCCGACGGCGCCCAGGTGCAAATTCTGACGCTGGAAGACAAAGACGGAGTCGAGGTATACCGGCACAGTACGGCGCACTTGCTGGCACAGGCTTTAAAACGGCTTTACCCTGACGTGAAACTGGGAATCGGTCCGGTCATCGAAGACGGATTTTACTATGATGTCGATTTGCCGGTGCGCCTGACGCCGGAAGACTTTCCGAAGATCGAGGCGGAGATGAACAAGATCGTCAAAGAGAATCTGCCGATCGTCCGCAAAGTGGTCAGCAGGGAAGAAGCGATCCGCCTTTACGAAAAAGTGGGAGACCATTTGAAATTGGAGATTATTCGCGACCTGCCGGAAGATGCCGTGATCACCATTTATGAGCAGGGAGAGTTTTTCGATCTCTGCCGCGGTCCGCACCTGCCGTCGACGGGGAAAATCAAAGCGTTCAAATTGCTCAGTGTGGCCGGGGCGTACTGGCGCGGCGATTCCGACAACCAAATGCTCCAGCGCATTTACGGCACGGCCTGGCCGAAAAAATCGGAGTTGGAAGAGTACCTGCATTTTCTGGAGGAAGCCAGAAAACGGGATCATCGCAAACTGGGGCGTGAACTGAAGCTGTACATGTTCTCCGAAGAGGCTCCGGGGATGCCGTTCTACCTGCCGAACGGGATGACCCTGCGCAATGAGTTGGAGCAGCTTTCACGCGAAATGCAAACCAAAGCGGGATACAAAGAAGTGCGCACGCCGCTCATGATGAATCAGCGCCTTTGGGAACAATCGGGCCACTGGGATCATTACCGGGAAAACATGTACTTCACCGATGTGGACGAAGCCACATTTGCCGTCAAGCCGATGAATTGCCCCGGGCACATGCTGATCTTTAAAAATGAGATTCGCTCTTACCGTGATCTCCCGCTCCGTCTGGCCGAGTTCGGGCAAGTGCACCGCCATGAGTTGTCGGGCGCTTTAAACGGAATGTTGCGCGTTCGCACGTTTACCCAGGATGATGCCCACATTTTCGTGCGCCCGGACCAGATCGAAGAAGAAGTGATGAATGCGCTGAAACTGATTGACCAAATTTATTCTGTTTTCGGATTCCCTTATTCCGTTGAGCTTTCCACCCGTCCGGAAGATTCGATGGGATCCGATGAATTGTGGGAAAAAGCGGAGTCCGCTCTGAAAAGCGTGTTGGACCGCGCCGGAATCGACTACCGGATCAATGAAGGGGATGGCGCCTTCTACGGTCCGAAAATCGATTTCCACATTCGTGACGCCCTGAAACGCAGCCATCAATGCGCCACAATTCAGCTCGATTTCCAGATGCCGGAGAAATTCGATCTCTCCTACATCGGCGAAGATAATGAACGGCATCGGCCAGTGGTGATTCACCGCGCCATTTACGGTTCCATCGATCGGTTTATCGGCATTCTCGTCGAACACTACGGCGGTGCCTTCCCGCTTTGGCTGGCGCCGGTTCAGGTGCGCGTGATTCCGGTTTCCCGCGATTATAATGAATATGCCCGAAAAGTGACGGATGAATTACAAAGAGCCGGCATCCGCGTCGAACTGGATGCGCGTGACGAGAAGGTCGGCTATAAAATCCGTGAAGCTCAGGTGCAAAAAGTGCCGTACATGTTTGTCGTCGGGGAAAAAGAGCTGAATTCCGGAACGGTAGCCGTCCGCAAGCGCACCGAAGGGGATCTCGGCGCCAAACCGCTGGATGAGGTAATCCGTGAGCTGAAAGAGGAGATCGGCGAAAGAAGATAAAGTCACCGCACAGGCAGGTTGTAGGCCAATCCGTTCGGAGTGCCCTTGCCTTCAATGGGCATAAAGGGGCTTCGCAGGATGAGATCAGGACTCGCTTGACAGCAGGGATATTTTTCGATACCCTGTTGTCTGTCTGTGATCGTGAAACGGCGTAAGCTTGACATTTCCTGTTAGCGTATGATACGATATCTTCATCATGCAAGAAGAAGCGCCCGCTTCTCACCTGATCGACGCTGTGTTGCTGTTGACAGGTCATTAGGAAACGGTTGAATTTCCTTGTGATAATGGGATTTAAATGTGGGCGTTTACTTGCGCCCGCATTTTTTTGTTTTCAATACTTTTCCGGAGGTGGCAGGTTATCAGCAAGGAACATCAGCACCAAGTTAATGAGTCGATCCGTGCTCGTGAGGTTCGCTTGATCGGAGTCGATGGGTCGCAGTTGGGGATTAAACCGCTCAGGGAAGCATTACGCTTGGCGCAGGAAGCGAATCTGGATCTTGTCAATGTCGCACCGCAAGCAAAGCCGCCTGTTTGCCGAATCATGGACTATGGCAAATACCGCTATGAGCAAAGCAAACGGGAGAAAGAAGCCCGCAAAAACCAAAAGATCATTCAGATTAAAGAAGTCCGTCTGAGTCCGTCGATCGAAGAAAATGATGTCCAAACCAAGCTGAACAACGTGAAGAAGTTCTTGCAAAAAGGGAATAAGGTGAAGTTGACCATCCGTTTCCGCGGACGTGAAATCACGCACCAGGAGCTTGGCCGCAGGATTTTGGACCGCATGGCGGACGAGGTGAAGGAGATCTCGGACATCGAGCGTCCGCCAAAGCTTGAAGGCCGTCAAATGATTATGATTTTAACACCGAAACAGTAGTTGCAAGGAGGATACACGCGATGCCAAAAATGAAAACCAAACGCGCTGCAGCAAAGCGTTTCAAAAAAACGGGAACAGGCAAAGTGAAACGCAACCATGCGTTTAAAAGCCACTTGCTCGAAGGAAAAACTGCCAAGCGCAAACGCAAGCTTCGCAAAAGCGCACTCGTTCATTCCGGCGATGTAAAACGGATTAAGCAACTGATCGCATATATGTAAGCAATTGATTAGAGACAGAAGTTACTTCAGGAGGGATTTATTGTGGCTAGAGTGAAAGGTGGTACCGTTACTCGCGCTCGTCGCAAAAAGGTACTGAAACTGGCGAAAGGTTATTTTGGTTCCAAACACCGTTTGTTCCGCACGGCGAAACAACAAGTGATGAAATCCTTGATGTACGCTTATCGCGATCGCCGTCAACGCAAACGCGATTTCCGCAAACTGTGGATTACTCGGATCAATGCTGCTGCGCGGATGAACGGTCTTTCCTACAACAAATTTGTCCATGGCTTGAAAGTGGCAGGTGTGGACATCAACCGCAAAATGCTGGCTGAACTGGCCGTCAGCGATCAAAAAGCATTTGCTGAACTGGTCAACGTTGCGAAAAACGCAAAGTAACCCAGACTCACAAAAAGGCTTTTTTCCGGCCCGGATTTCCCGGGAGGAAAAGGGCCTTTTTTGCATAAAAAACACTCTCTGTGGCGAGAGTGTAAGAGAATTAAGCTGTTTTTCGCTGCCAGTCGGGATCTTCTTCCACCGCCTGCGCATTGGAGGTGCGCAACGGGATTTCCCTGACCAAAAGCGCGATGAGAATCGCCATGAGCAAAATCAAGCCGGCAATGAAGAAAACATGGTGAATCGCGATGGTAAGCGCTCCCCTTGAGAATGAAACGATGGTGTCGAACACGGGAATGAGCGAACCGGGCAAACGGGAGCGAATCTGGATGAGCTGGGCTTGATCCATCAGCAGTTGCGGATTGCCGAGCGATGCGATTTTCTTCAGCATCTGCGGGGTTCTGGCCGCAGCGGGCAAATGGTGGCGGATATTGGCCATCAAGGTGCCCATCCGGCTTTGAATCGCTGTATTCATCACCGTTCCCATGATGGAAACCCCAACCGTACCGCCCATCTGGCGGAATAATTGGGAAGCGGAAGTGGCCACCCCGAGAAACCTGTAATCGACTGCATTTTGAATCGTCAGGTTGAAGATCGGGAAACTGCTGCCCAGCCCGATGCCGATCAACAGCATGCGCCAGGCGATTTGCCAATTGTCGGCGTTTTCCGTGAGGGTTGTCATACTGAATACGCCAAAGGCCATGATGACCAGCCCGGTAAGCGCAATCCATTTATACCGTCCGGTGCGGGTCACGATTTGCCCGGACCCGGTGCTGGCGAGCACCATGCCGAGGGTCATCGGCATCATGAGAAAGCTGGAATGGGTTGCCGACAGCCCCAGCACCCCCTGAATGAAGAAGGGGGTGTACATAATCGAACCGAACATGGCAAATCCGATCAAAAAAAGAGCCGCATTGGACAGGGAGAAAATGGATGTGCGAAAAAGGCTGAGGGGTAAAACCGGATTTTGTGCCGATCGTTCAATCAGCAGAAAAAGGATCAGGAAAGCGGCAGATCCGGCGAAGAGTCCGAGAATGACCGGTGATGTCCATGCATATCGCGTGCCGGCCCAGGAAAAGGCCAGCAGCAAGGGAATCATGGTGATCATCAGGAAAAGGGAGCCCAGGTAGTCGATTGAGACAGGCCCTTTTCTGGGAACGGACGGGAAAAGGAACCAGATCAAGACGAATGCGATAATGCCAAAGGGCAGGAAAATCCAGAAACACCAATGCCACGCCAAGTGATCCACGATATACCCGCCCAGGGCAGGCCCCAAAATGCTGGCCAGGCCAAACGATCCGCTCATGATTCCCTGCCAGCGCCCGCGTTCTCTGGGTGAAAACAGGTCTCCGACAGCGCTGAAGGCGGTGGACATCACCATCCCTCCGCCAAATCCCTGCAATCCGCGGTACAAGATCAATTCAAGAATTGTCGATGAAGTACCGCAAAGAAGTGACCCGATCACAAAGATGCCCAAGCCGATCAGGATAAATGGCTTCCGCCCATAGATGTCTGACAGCCTTCCAACCAAAATCACGGTAATGCTCGAGGTGAGCATATAGATGGTGAACACCCACTGGAAATACTCCATTCCTTTCAGTTCGGCGATAATCCGCGGCATGATGTTTCCCACGATCGTTTGATTCAATGCCGCAAACAGCAAACTGGCAACAATCGCGACCATGATGGTCATCTTCTGCTTGGAGGATAAGTGTTCCACCGACTGGTAACCCCTTTTTGGAATGATTGAATGGTCAAGGGTCGACTGCTGTCATGATCCCGGACTGGAGCAAAAAGAGATTATCTGTTTATCTGTTTAACTTATCTTTTGCAGCAAAGTCAAAAGTGTTTCAATCTCTTCGGTGGTTAATTTTTCAAACTTACGGCGAAAATACTCCGATTTTTTATAAGACAATTCTTCAATTGTTTTTTTTCCGAGTTCGGATATGTGCAATTCCACCACCCGCTTATCCAGCTTGGAACGCTTTCGGTAGGCCAGGTTTTTCTTTTCCAGCTGGTCGGCGACATGGGTGATGTGGCTTACGGAAACATTAAATTCCTGTGCCAGCGCCGTCACGATTTGCGGGCTCTTTTGCTCCAATTGTTTTAAGACGCCAAACTCCGCTCCGTTAATTCGATCACCCCAGATTTCTGCCAAATCCCGTCGCAAATCACGCAAAATATGGCGAAAAACCTGTTCGAGTTCCAGACTCATTTCCAATCGGTCTGACATAAGAAAATCTCCTTAATTCATACAGTTGGATTCATAATACTAATGTTTAAGTAAGTGAAATAGTTTAACCATCATTATATCTTTTTTCGTTTATTCAGGCAATATAAATTTATTTATTAAAAATATTAATTTATCTATATAGAGCCGAGTGTGGAATTTGCCCAGTCAGGCAGGTTAATTTGCACGCAGGAAAATACCGTATTTCGTTCAGGAATGTTGGAGACCGAACGCTCATCCCGTTTCGGTCCGGCGTGAGCGCTTCTCCATCGACCCGGTCGGCAACTAACATTTACGAAAATAAGAGAGTGACATAAAAAAATATTTGATATAAACTGATATGAAAAAAAGTTTGCACCATCCAGGGAAGGTGATAAGATGCGAAGTGACCGAATCAAAAAAGGAATTGACCGGGCTCCCCATCGTGCATTGCTCCGTGCGGCCGGCGTCAAGGAAGAGGATTTTGGCAAACCGTTTATAGGCATATGCAACTCGTTTGTGGAAATTATTCCGGGGCACATCCACCTTAACCGTTTTGCCGAAATTTTGAAGGAAGCCGTACGGGAAGCTGGTGGCGTTCCGTTTGAGTTTAATACGATTGGTGTTGACGACGGGATTGCCATGGGCCATATCGGAATGCGCTATTCTCTGCCCAGCCGGGAAATTATCGCCGATTCGGTGGAAACGGTCGCGCTCGCTCACTGGTT
The DNA here is from genome assembly GCF_016055135.1 of Thermoactinomyces sp. CICC 10521. NCBI lineage: Bacteria > Bacillati > Bacillota > Bacilli > Caryophanales > Thermoactinomycetaceae > Thermoactinomyces > Thermoactinomyces sp. CICC 10521. The sequence goes on from NZ_JAECVZ010000002.1 coordinate 226,606, forward strand.
TGACGGGCTGATCTGCATCCCCAATTGCGACAAGATTACACCCGGTATGATGATGGGCGCGCTCCGGGTTAATATTCCCACGATCTTCATCAGCGGTGGTCCAATGGCTGCAGGTGTGACGCCGGCAGGAGACAAAGTGGACCTCTCGTCCGTTTTTGAAGGCGTCGGAGCGTATCAGGCGGGGAAAATTGATGAACAGCAATTGGAAACCCTTGAGAAATTCGGTTGTCCGGGATGCGGTTCCTGTTCCGGCATGTTCACCGCCAATTCGATGAACTGCTTGGCCGAGGCGCTCGGGCTTGCTCTGCCGGGGAACGGAAGCATTCTCGCCCGGACTCCTGAGAGGGAAGAATTGGCGCGGCGCGCGGCACGGCAAATCATCCGCCTGATCGAAGCCGATCTCAAACCGCGGGATATTGTGACGGAAAAAGCGTTGGACAATGCCTTTATCCTGGACATGGCGATGGGCGGTTCCACCAACACCGTTCTGCATACGATGGCGATCGCCCATGAAGCCGGGGTGGAGTATCCGTTGTCCCGCATCAATGAACTTTCCAAACGCGTTCCCTATATTTGCAAGGTGAGCCCGGCCGGGCAGTGGCATATGGAAGACGTGGACCGCGCCGGCGGGATTTCGGCGATCTTGAATGAGTTAAGCCGCATCGACGGTTTGCTTCATCTCGACACGAAGACGGTGACACTGGGGACGCTTGGGGAAAATATCGCCGGAGCCGAAATAAAAGATCCCCGTGTGATCAAACGGGTGGAAGAGGCCCACAGCCAAACGGGAGGTCTGAAAATTTTGTACGGAAATCTTGCTCCGGATGGCGCAGTTATCAAAGCGGGAGCCGTTGATCCGTCAATCACGAAGTTTTCCGGCGAAGCCATTGTTTTTGAATCACAGGATTCCGCTTTGGCCGGGATCGCCTTGGGCAAGGTAACACCGGGCCATGTGGTCATCATTCGATATGAAGGTCCCAAGGGCGGGCCGGGAATGCCTGAAATGCTTTCACCGACCTCGGCCATTGTTGGAATGGGCCTGGGCAAGGAAGTCGCGCTGATCACAGACGGCCGCTTTTCCGGAGCGACAAGGGGCATTTGCATCGGCCATGTTTCACCTGAAGCCGCAGAAGGCGGACCGATTGCTTTGGTTCAGTCGGGAGACCGGATTGAGATCGACTTGGAAAAAGGAACCCTTCATCTGGATGTCCATGAAGAAGAACTGGCTGCCAGACGTGCCCGCTGGCAAGCTCCGGACGTTCAGGTTTCCGGAAAATATTTGCGCCGGTATGCGAGTCTTGTCACTTCGGCCAATACCGGAGCTGTGTTAAGAGAGGTGTGACTTTTCTTCCGTTCCCTGTCGGGAGCGGATTATTAGAATTTTGTAAACGCTTGCAAATTTGTAATAAAAAAATGAGAGAAACTGTGTTGACAGCTGTTTAGGATGATGACTATAATATCAGCTAAATAATCAAAATCTTTACCCGAGGGTTACAAGATTGAAGCTTCTTTATTTATCCGATCCAATATTTCCTCCAATAATTGCAGGGATTGCTTTTGCAATGCCGATTCGTCGGATAATTCGATAAGTTAAGACGATGAAAAGGACGATGGCAAGGAGGCGCGATACAGAGAGTCCGGGTTTGCTGAGACCGGAACCGCAGCCTTGTACATCTCTCACCTTGGAGTTGAGTGTCGAAAGGCGCTTTGCAGCGCTGAGTAGTACACTACCGGTTGTCCCGTTAACGGCAGGAGTATGGAGTTGATCCATACTCAGTGAGGTCGATTTTCGCGAGAAGTCGACAAAATTGGGTGGTACCACGAACCTGTTCGTCCCAATGAGCGCTGCTTGGCATGCGAGCAAAGGGCGGATCAGGTTCTTTTTATTTTTGCTTTTTTAAAAGGAGGAGAAATGCCAGTGGCTCCCCAGATGGAAACCCTGTCTGGTCAGTTAGTTGAGACGAAGGTTGAGGAGAGAAAGTTTACCGGGTCAGAAATCTTGCTTCGATGTTTGATCCAGGAAGGAGTCGAGGTGATTTTCGGTTATCCGGGTGGAGCTGTGTTACCGATTTATGATTCGCTTTATGATGGGCAGATCCGCCACCTGTTGGCCCGCCATGAGCAAGGTGCCATTCATGCGGCGGACGGTTATGCGCGTGCGACGGGGAAACCTGGCGTCGTCGTGGCCACTTCCGGTCCGGGAGCAACCAACTTGGTGACCGGGATTGCCACCGCGATGATGGATTCCGTTCCGCTGGTCTGCATCACCGGCAATGTGGATCAGTCCCTTTTGGGAACCGATGCCTTTCAGGAAGCAGATATCACGGGCATTACCATGCCGATTACAAAGCACAATTATTTAGTGCGCGATGTGAATGACCTGCCGCGGATCGTCAAAGAGGCGTTTACGATTGCGACTCAGGGCAGGCCGGGTCCGGTGTTAATCGACATCCCGAAGGACGTATCCAATGCGAAAGCCGCTTTTGAATATCCGGAAAGCGTTGAGATTCCCGGGTTTCATCCTTGGCGAACGCCCGGAAGGGAACAAGTCGAACAGCTTTACGAAGCCATTGCCGAGGCGAAAAAACCGCTGATTTTGGCTGGAGGCGGGGTTGTCAGCTCCGGTGCGGCGGGTGAATTGATCGCGTTTTCGGAAAAAACGGGCATTCCGGTCACGACCACTTTGATGGGCATCGGCGGTTTTCCCGGAACCCATCCGCATTGGCTCGGGATGCCGGGAATGCACGGGACTTATGCAGCCAATCACGCCCTGCTGGAGTGTGATCTTCTGATCGGGATCGGGGCGCGATTCGATGACCGGGTTACCATGGGGCGCATTGACAAGTTTGCGCAAAAAGCCAAAATCGCCCACATCGATATCGACCCGGCGGAAATCGGCAAAAATGTGCGGATCTACATTCCGCTGAACGGGGATGTCAAATCCGTGCTTCAGCTGATCAATCAGGAGGTTCCACGCAGTCGCTCAAACAAGTGGATGGATCAGCTGGATGAATGGAAGCAGCGGTTCCCTCTTCAATACAAAGAGACGGAAGATGGCCTGAAACCGCAATGGGTGATTGAGCAAATCTACCGCACGACTCAAGGGGAAGCGATCATTACGACCGATGTCGGACAACACCAGATGTGGGTGGCTCAGTTCTACCGTTTCCACCATCCGCGTTCCCTGCTGACCTCCGGTGGGCTGGGAACGATGGGATTCGGTTTTCCGGCAGCGATCGGGGCACAACTCGCTTATCCGGATCGGACGGTAATCGCAGTCGTCGGCGATGGAGGTTTTCAGATGACAGCGCAGGAGCTGGCCGTCGTTTCACTGGAAAATATCCCCGTGAAAGTGGCGCTCATCAACAATCAGTGCCTCGGCATGGTACGCCAGTGGCAGGAAATTTTCTACAAAAAGCGGTATAGCGAAGTCGATCTGGCTGGCAGCCCTGATTTTGTCACACTGGCGGAAGCCTATGGCGTAAAAGCCTGGCGGGCCCGCACCAAAGACGAGGCGAAAAAATGCTGGGAAGAAGCTTTGGCCCACCCGGGACCGGCCCTCGTCGACTTTTGGGTTTCCCCGGAAGAGAATGTTTATCCGATGGTGGCGCCGGGATCAGGCTTGGATGAGATGGTAATGGGAGATGAGATCTAGATGAGGCATATCCTTTCCGTACTGGTAAACAATCAGCCAAGGGTGTTGGCCCGCGTTGCCAGTCTGATCGGGCAACGCAATTACAACATCGAGAGCATCAGCGTAGGAGAGTCGGAGAAAGAAGGCCTGTCCCGCATGATCATTATCACCGGCGGCGATCACCAGACATTGGAACAGGTAAGAAAACAATTGGAAAAATTGATTGATGTGATTAAGGTTGAACATTTGGAAAAAGAAAAGACCGTCGAAAGGGAGCTGCTTCTGATCAAAGTGGAAGCAACTTCGGCGGTGAGAGCCGAGATTTTCGGCATTGTCGAACCTTTTCGCGCCTCGATCGTCGATGTGAGTCCACAGTCGCTTACCATTCAGGTAACGGGCGAACCGGCGAAACTGGAAGCAATGGTTGAACTGCTGCGCCCGTACGGCATCATTGAGATTGCCCGCACCGGTGCGATTGCCCTGGAACGCGGTTTAAACAAGGTAAAAGCGACTGTTTGACCAATAAAAAAAGGACCAATTCTCTGAGGAGGAATGATGATGGCACAAATGTTCTATGAGCATCATGCAGATTTGTCATTATTTTCGAAAAAAACAGTAGCGGTAATCGGGTATGGAAGCCAGGGGCATGCCCAGGCGCAAAATCTGCGTGACAGCGGGGTACACGTGATCGTGGGGCTGAGAAAAGGAAAGTCATGGGAAAAAGCCGAAGCCGATGGATTCCAGGTGTTTGAAGTGGATGAAGCGGTGAAACGGGCCGATGTGGTGCAGCTTCTGCTTCCTGATGAGCTTCAGGCCAAAGTATACAAGGAACAAGTGGAACCGCACCTGAAACCGGCATCTGCTCTCTTTTTCTCCCACGGTTTTAACATCCACTTCGGCCAGATTGTTCCGCCCGAAGATGTCGATGTGATTCTGGTAGCCCCCAAATCGCCGGGTCACTTGGTAAGACGGGTATATTGCGAAGGCTTCGGGGTTCCCGCCCTGATCGCGGTTCATCAGGATGCGACCGGCAATGCGCACGCGCTCGCTCTGGCTTACTGCAAAGGAATCGGTTCCACCAAAGCGGGAGTGATCCAAACGACATTTAAAGAAGAAACCGAAACGGATTTGTTTGGAGAGCAAGCGGTATTGTGCGGCGGGGTCAGCCAGTTGATCAAAAGCGGATTCGAGACGCTGGTTGAGGCCGGGTACCAGCCGGAAGTCGCCTACTTTGAGTGTTTGCACGAGTTGAAGTTGATCGTTGACCTGATGTATGAAAACGGCCTTTCCGGCATGCGTTACTCCATCAGTGACACGGCGGAGTACGGGGATTATGTGAGCGGAAAACGGGTTGTGGCTGAAAGCAGTCGTGAAGCGATGAAGCAGCTGTTAAAAGAGATTCAGGACGGAACATTTGCCCGCCGCTGGATTGAGGAGAATCAAACCGGCCGCAAGCAGTTTACGGCGATGAGAGAAGCGGAGAAAGAGCATGAGATTGAGAGAGTCGGAGCGAAGCTGAGAGAGATGATGGTATGGGTGAGCCAAAAAGAACCGATTCAACAATAAAGATAAATCATAAAGGAGGAAGCGGTTATGCGCACGATCACCATTTTTGATACAACCCTTCGCGACGGGGAGCAGTCGCCCGGTGTGAACCTCAGCCCTCGTGAGAAAGTGGAAATTGCCATCCAGCTGGAACGGTTGGGAGTAAATGTGATCGAAGCCGGGTTTGCCGCTTCCTCAGCCGGAGATATGCAAGCAGTGCGTGAGATTGCCAGCCGGGTGAAAAATGCTTCTGTTTGCAGTTTGTCCCGCTCGGTCAAGGGAGATATCGATCAGGCGTGGGAGGCGTTGCGCGCAGCCGAATCACCCTATCTGCACCTCTTTCTGGCAACCTCGCCAATTCATCGCGAGTATAAGCTCCGGATGAGCCGGGAACAGGTCATTGAGCGGGTGCGAGAAGCGATCCGGTATGCTAAACGGCTGTTCCCGATTGTAGAATTTTCATGTGAGGATGCGGGTCGAACGGAAATCGACTTTCTGGCTGAAGTAGTCCGGGAAGCGATTAAAGCGGGGGCAGGCGTGATCAATCTGCCGGATACGGTGGGGTATCTCACTCCGAATGAGTATGCGCAGATGTTCATGAATGTAAGAAAGGCCGTGCCTGAAGTGGAGCAGGTTCGTTTGAGCGCACACTGCCACGACGATCTGGGCATGGCGGTGGCCAACAGCCTGGCGGCGATTGAAGCCGGGGTCGACCAGGTGGAATGCACGATCAATGGAATCGGTGAACGGGCCGGCAATGCCGCGCTTGAAGAAATTGCCTTGGCGATCAAGACGCGGGAGCAGTATTACCAGCTGCAAACGACTCTCAATTTGCGGGAAATCCATCGCACCAGCCGCATGGTGAGCAAATTGACAGGCATGATGGTTCCTGGCAATAAAGCGGTGGTCGGTGCCAACGCGTTTGCACATGAATCCGGCATTCATCAGGACGGAATGCTCAAAAACAGGGAAACTTACGAGATCATGAGGCCGGAGACCGTCGGTCTGACGGAAAGCCGCCTTGTCTTGGGAAAACATTCCGGCCGGCATGCTTTCCGGGATAAGTTGTTGCAGTTGGGATATGAATTGAATGAAGAGCAATTAAATCAATTGTTCATCCGTTTTAAGGAACTCGCCGATCGCAAAAAGGATGTCGCGGACGAGGATATCATTGCTTTGGTCGAGGAAAAAATGAGCGATGCAAAAGATGCTTATACACTTGAGTCATTGCTGGTCACCTGCGGGAGTCATTCGTTGCCTACCGCATCCCTTCAGATCAAGCGGGTTTCGGATGGTTCGGTATCGGAAGAAGCCGCTTGCGGAAACGGGGCGGTCGATGCGATCTTTAAGGCGATTGACCGTTTGACCGGCGTACAGGTGGAATTGAAAGATTATCGCATCCATTCGGTTACACAGGGAAAAGACGCATTGGGAGAGGTTTTTGTTCAGTTGAGCCAAGGTGAGTGGACCGTGAGAGGAAGAGGAGTCAGCACCGACGTGTTGGAAGCGAGCGCCCGGGCATATCTGGATGCGGTGAATCGCCTGCTCAGGCGAACAGGCGCGGCTGCCGGGGACGGAATGGCGAAGATAACGGCATCTTGAGAGGAGTGGAGTCAGGTGAGCGAAGTGAAAAAAATTGCCGTTTTGCCGGGAGACGGCATCGGTCCGGAAATCACCCAGGAAGCGGTAAAAGTTTTGCAGCAAGTTGAGAAAGAATTTGGATTTTCGTTCTCCATTCAGTACGGAATGATCGGGGGAGGAGCGATCGACCGGGTGGGCATTCCCCTCCCCCCGGAAACGATGGAGCTCTGCGAAAAATCCGATGCGGTTCTGCTCGGAGCCGTTGGCGGACCCGACTGGGATTCCTATCCGCCGGAATTGAGACCGGAGCAAGCTCTCCTCGGTATCCGGAAAGGGTTGGGACTGTATTCCAACCTGCGTCCCGTCACCCTGTTTGCAGGCTTGGAAAACAGCTCGACTCTCCGGCCTGAGGTGCTTGCCGGAGTTGATCTGGTGGTGGTTCGCGAATTGACCGGCGGCATTTACTTTGGCGACAAAGAGCGGACAACAACGCCTGAGGGAGAAGTGGCGACGGATCTGTTGATTTATCACGAGTTCGAGATTGAGCGCATTGTTCGCTTGGCGTTTGAGATTGCACGCGGCCGGAAAAAACGGGTTACTTCGGTTGACAAAGCCAATGTTTTGGAAAGCTCCCGGCTCTGGCGGGAAGTGGTCAACCGGGTAGCCAAAGATTATCCTGATGTCCAGGTGGAGCACATGTTGGTCGATAACTGTGCGATGCAAATCATTCGCCGCCCCGCCACTTTTGATGTCATCGTGACGGAGAATATGTTTGGCGACATCTTAAGCGATGAAGCGGCGATTTTAACCGGATCGATCGGAATGTTGCCATCCGCAAGCCTGGGAGAAGGTACGATCGGTCTGTATGAGCCGGTTCATGGATCAGCACCGGATATCGCCGGGCAAGGCGTGGCCAATCCGGCCGCAGCGATCCTCTCCGCGGCATTGATGCTTCGTCACTCCTTCGGTTATGAGGCAGCCGCCGCCGCGGTTGAACAAGCGGTTCGCACCGTTTTCGAAAAAGGGGTGCGGACACCTGATTTGGCCAGCGAGAATCAACTGGCGGTCAGTACGGAGGAGTTCGGCGATCTCGTGGTTGAAGAGTTACGCCGGACGGAGTGGCCGATCGAGGAGACCGCCTGAAGACATGAATCCACGGCCCCCGCACTTCCCTGTCGTTCCCTTTGGCCCAAACGGAAAAGCGGGGGCCTTCTATTTTAAAATAGAAAATCTGTTGATCTGAAAATCGCTATTGTGGAAAAAGAAACGCCCCTGATTCCCATGAAGGAAGGGGCGTAAATTATGAACAGTTTCGTAGCAATTTATAGAAGTTTCTACTTTCATACAAACGATAAATAATAAAGTAGGAGATAAACCCGAACAGCGCTCCCAAAATGGACTGCCCGATCAGGACGTGCAATCCGCCGTGCAAAATGTCCCAAAGAATTTGCAAATTACCTGAAAAAATCTCGGTAAAAGAGTGATCTTCAAAATTCATCGTCCCGGTATTCACCGGGTAGATCCATTCGCCCAGTTTCTTGGAGACCGGGAGCATTATGACGGGTAAGAAGGTTAATTTCCCGATGATGTTGCCGATAATCGCTGCCGGAAGCGAACCTTTGCACAGGCGGACGATCGGGTAAAACAGGATATAGATCAGCGAACATGTGGGGATGACGATCATTTCCAAACCGAAACCAAGCGCAAACCCCAGCGATACTTTTTTCGCCCCGCCGGGTGAACGCAACAACTTGAGAAAATTAAAGCGAAAGGTCCTGCCCAGCCGTTTTATGCAATTATGCTTTCGTTTTGTTTTCATCATGGTTTCCCTCTCCCAAAAGAGCCCTGCCCACTTCGGAACGAATCAGCAAGGGGATTGGCTGCCGATTCGTTTCTCTATCTCTATTTTAGCTTTTATGGAACGATTGAAAAAATCCTTTTAATTCCAATGTTTGTGCTCCATATGATAGAACATTGCTTATTAATTTCATTATAAAGCAGACTCTCAGCTTATTTTTTCAAGTCTTTTACAATTTATTAAAAATCGGCCTCATGTGTGAATTCGGGGAAGGGAAGGCATGGAACGAACTCCATGCCTGAAACGGTTTTTAACGGACAAAAATCGGATTGCTTGGTTTACTTTCATTATGCAGCCGATCGAGGGCGGTGATTACATAGATTGCAGGTTTGTTTTCAGCCGTTCGGTCATCAAATGTTTGCAGGCCATTCCCGTTTTTTCTGACTGTGGCGATCAGGTTTTGCGGACGATTGAGACTGATCTCTTTTGCGCTGGAGAAACGATAGATGGCAAAGGCTGTGCTGTCCCCTTTCGACTGGTCCTTCCAAACCAGGTGAACAGCCGAACCGCTTTTGTTTTCCGCTTTTAATAGCTTCGGCTTCTTCGGTGGGTTGTCATCCAGCCACGGCATCGTCGGAATCAGTGCCGGATATTTGAATAAATCATTTTTCAGACGGTCCCGGAAACCGAGATAATTGGCCTTCACGTCTTTATAGCTGAAGAAAATGCTTCCTTTTACCTCAGCAAACTGATTGTTGAAGAGCAGCTGGTTGGGCATTTCTTCCGGATCGTCCCAAGCTTCGGTGCTGTGGCCAATTTTATAGGCTGCTTGTCCGATATACAGGTGAACATTTTTGCCGTTTACCTCATGGGCCCACCAATCGACCAGTTTTTCGTAGGCAGCCGGAGCGTAGCCGAAATTCCAATAAATCTGCGGTGCGACATAATCGATCCATCCCTCGTTGATCCAGGTGCGGGTATCACAGTAAATCGAGTCATAACTTTGCAGACCGTTTGTATCGGAACCGGTCGGGTCGGTATTTTGATTGCGCCAGATGCCGAAAGGGGAAATCCCGAATTTTACATAAGGTTTTGCCTCTTTGATCGCATGGGAAAGTTGCTCTACCAATAAATTGACATTGTGGCGTCGCCAGTCCCCTTTATCGGGATAATCGGCTCCATACTTCTGATAAGTTGGGTCATCAGGAAAATCGATTCCGGAAACGGGATAGGGATAAAAGTAGTCATCAAAATGAACAGCATCAATATCATAATGGTTGACGACTTCCATCACGCTGTTGATAATGTAGGCTCGCACTTCGGGAAGACCGGGATCAAGGTAGAGCTTTCCGCCGTAGGATCGAACCCAGTCGGGGTGCAACCGCGCCACGTTGTTTGGCGCCAACTGGTCGGTTTCTGTATCCATGCTGACGCGATAAGGATTGAACCAGGCATGAAATTCCAGATTGCGCTTATGGGCTTCGCGAACCATGAAGTCGAGCGGATCATAACCGGGGTTTTTTCCCTGTGTACCGGTTAGGTATTTGGACCAGGGATTTAATTTGGAAGGGTAAAAAGCATCCGCGGTCGGGCGGATTTGCACCACAACGGCGTTCATATTCAGTTCCTTCGCTTCATTCAAGATTTGGATAAATTCCTGTTGCTGTTGTCCGATCGAGAGGCCCGGTGCGGAAGGCCAATCGATGTTGGTGACAGAAGCAACCCACAGGGCCCTTAACTGTCGTTTTTTCCATGTGGTTTCCTGTGAGAGGGTGCCGTCGTTGTCCCCGGCACGGGCGGATGGAATGTTCGAGAACAGGCTTCCTGTTAACAAAAAAGAAAGGAAAAAAACACCGGCTTTTCGCCAAAATGAACGGTTCCTCATGTGATTCCCCCTGCAAGAATCAATTTTCAATAAAATGTCTATTTAATTATAACAAAATATTTGGACAAATTGGTCGGGCAGAAACAAAAAGCGCCGTTGTCCAAAGTGGGGAACGGCGCTTTTTGCAGTGAAATTCAAATCATCAGTGAGCCGCCGGAAACGGAGGTATATCCCCCGGTGACAAAGCCGGTATCCGGGCTGGCAAAAAAGGCGATGGCATTTGCGACATCTTCCGGTTGGGCGATTCGGCGCATCGGGGTGAAGTTGGCCGCCATCTCTTTCCTCTCTTGGGGAATTTCCGCCGTTGCATCGGTATCCACCATTCCTGGGGCAACGATGTTGGCCGTAATGCCATGCGGCCCAACTTCACCGGCGACATAGCGAACAAACGCTTCCAAGCCGTTTTTGGCCACGCCGTGCGCGATAAAACCGGGTGATGTGCTGCGTGCCAAACCGCTGGAAACGTAGATGAGGCGGCCATATTTCTGTTTGAGCATGTGGGGAAGGACCGCTTTCGTCAGCTCAAAAGCGGCGCGCAGCTCGTCGTTCACCTTTTGGGCGAAATCATCCCAGCTCATTTCCATGAGTGGTTGAATCGGAAAGGAGATGGAAGCGTTGTTGACCAGAATATCCACTTTGCCGTATGTAGAGATGGTTTGGTCGACCAGATGGCGAACCGCTTCCGGGTTTCTTACATCTGCCTGAATGGACGTTGCTTCTCCGCCCTGCCGGACAATCGACTCGACGACTGTATCAGCTGCCTGTCGGTTGTTGTGATAATTGACGATCACTTTTGCCCCGCGCCGGGCCAGCAGTTTGGCAGTGGCCGCACCAATGCCCCGGCTTCCTCCGGTAACGATGGCAACCTGATTGTTCATGGTGAGGTGCTCCTCTCTTTTTAAGAAATTCCGATTCTGTTTACCATTATTGCAACAGAGTATTTTCAATATTTTCCACCTTGTTTAGGATTCCCTGCAGATTCAGCCCTGTCACTTGATCTTTGTAGTTTGTCGGAAACCCGTCGATCGACACATGAATTGTCTGGTCATCCTGGGTTACCGTCTGTTTTAGCAGGTGATGAGAGGGGATCTGCAACAGAGCTTTTCCTTGACCGTTCAGTTGGATCGAATTGGGGACGAAAGGAAAAGAGTAAAAATCGGCATAAGGAGATTTTTTCAGAAACAGGATATATGTTTTGCCCATTTCCGGCTCGATATAAAGCGGATTGGTGATATGGATATTTTCATTTTCACGCAAACGATCCAATTGCAGGGTGTGTGATTGACCCACTTTAATTATATCTGCATCCAGCTCTCCTTTTAATACTTTGTTAACCTTGAAATTAAACAGTTTGACCTCGTTATAAACATCGGCTGCCGGCTTTGACGGATCTCGGGGGTTGCGGGCGCCGTTGATGCTTCCCGCCGCGCTTTGATAGGTACCCATGACAATGAGAGGGGATTGATGAATCATATCGTTCAGGTTGTTTTCCAAGGCGAGGTCCATATGCATATTCACCTGTGTTTCGCTGTTGAAACGGCTGCATCCGGCCATTAATACCAACAGAGAAAGAAGGGTTAAACAGAGGGGCCATTTGTGAAACATCATCCACACCTTCCTAATATAAGTTGTTCACCCCGTTAATATCATCGGTTTGGGGGATGTAAATCGAGTAGCGATCCCGGTCGATATTCATCAGCGCCGTCCAGTTGGTATGCGCCAATCCCAGTATATGTCCGATTTCATGCCCGGCCACGCTGCGGCCAAAATTGAGATCATTATTGGAATCATAAAATTTATTCATTTTAACGACCCAGTCGTCGGTACAGGAATCCAGTCCGGTCTCCCAGTAGGAATACCCGTAGTAATCATCGGTACTCGAATAATATGAATCAAAGACTCCGGAAGCGGATGGATTTTGCACGAATCGGCGCTTGTTCTGGGCGTTGTTCCAGTCGGTGACCGATTGGCTGATCGCTTCTTTGTGCGGCTCGGTGATGTTCCCGCCCCAGCGATAGTAGACGTAATAGTCATCGCAAAGTTGATCGCCGGTATAACTGAAGGCAAAGACAGATTGGGGCAAAAAAAAGAGATGGAAAAAGAGGACGAAGATAAGCGAACCGGATAAAAGATGCTTTTTCAAACCAAGTAAACCCCCTTTGTTTCTACGAATATCATTCAATATTATAAAATTAAGCGTTTTACTCAACAACCGAAAATCAGTAAATTAATTGTATGTTCTGGCGGCGGCATGGAAAAATAAGTTCGGATTAAAAAAGAAAAACCAGTCCCCGCGACCGACTTGCAGTGCGGGGGCTGATTGATCCATGTGCCTTATTTTTTGCAATCACAGTCCGGACATTTGCAATCAGGAGTACCGCATTTGTCACACTTGCTGGGATAAAGGGCATATGGTTTTTGCAAAAAAAACCACCTCCAGCGTTTAGCCTGAAAAAGAGCGAATTCAACAAAATTGAATTCACTACGCTACTATTTTAGTATAAAAATATTTGCAAGTAAATAAATGATTGGTAATATTGATAATTTTTTGCCTCCGAAAAAATACTCCCCCGGAATGTCAAAAAACCGGGGGAGAAGCATTATTTTGCCACCGGAGTCGGCTTGGTTTTGCTGTTGGAAAATGGTTGTTTTAATGCCGTTTTTTGACCGTTTTCCCACAGCTCTTCGATTTTTTGCAACTCCTCTGCGGTGAGCGGGGTTTTTTCCGGAGCGGTGGCAAATTCGCGCAAGTTCTCTTCGCTGGTGATATTCGGCAATACCGATTTGACTGCCGGACTGGCCAGACAGAAGAGAATGGCTGCCTGTCCGATGGTGCGGTCGGATTCTTTATACAAAAATCCCCAATCCTTGACTGCTTGCAAACCGGCTTGCATCCATTTTACCGGACGGTGGTTGCGATGGTCGGTTTTGTCAAAATGCTTGTCCGGATCGTAAGTTCCGTCAAGCAGACCGGATGCGTGGGGCACGCGGGAGATCAGGGCGCGATTTTGTTTCTCTGCCGCTTTGATCAGTTCGCGGGCAGGATCTTGTTCTATCAGGTTGTTGATGATTTGCACCATATCCATGCGTCCGCCTTCGATGGCTGCAAGCCCTTCATCCCGCCAGCCGATATCCGGGCCGAGCGCGACGCCGTAGGTCAGGATTTTTCCTTCTTCTTTCAGGCGTTCCAGCGTTTCGTAAACTTCGTCGCTGACGATTGCTTCCATCCGGGCGTTGTGAAGCTGGTAGATGTCGATGTAATCGGTTTTCAGACGCCGCAGGCTTTCCTCGCAGGATTTGCGGATGGACTCCTTATCCCAGCGTTGCGGCAATTCGCTGTGTCCGCCGTGACGGTCTCCGCGTTTGGCATAAATGTCATAGCCGAACTTGGTCGCGATCACGACTTTGTCGCGCAAACCGGAAAGGGCATCGGCCAGAATCGTTTCACCTTTTCCCTGACCGTATACATCGGCCGTGTCAAAAAAGGTGATGCCGTACTCTTCATATGCAGATCGCAATAATTTTTTTCCCAATTCCTCGTCCTTGACTCCCCACCACGGGGTAGCAACGGACCAGACACCAAAGCCCACTTCGGAAAGAGGGCGATCAATACCGGGCATAGAACGATATTTCATTGCAGATCCTCCTTTGATTCCAATTTTATTTTACCACTTGGCCTTTTGCCGTTTGCGGGCAGCCGTTACAATTTTGTGGAACCGCTCAGATACTGGCGAAAACGGCGGGCAGCTTCCGACGGCTCTCCGCTTTTGCTGATCGCAGAGATGACCGCGACACCATCTGCCCCCGCTTCCATCACTTGCGGCGTCCGTTCGGGCGTGATTCCTCCGATGCCGACGATCGGGAAATCGCTGCCGATTTGCCTGCGTATTTGTTGAATCGCATCCGGGCCGATCGGTTCGCCCGCGTCTTTTTTGCTGAGAGTGGAGTACATGGGGCCGACGCCGATATAATCAGCTCCGTCAAGCATGGCTTGCTCTGCCTCGGCAGGGGTTTCGGCCGATACGCCCAATATGCGGTCGGGCCCGATGATTTTTCGCACTTCAGAGGCTGGCAGATCTTCCTGACCGATATGTACACCATCTGCCTCCAAAATCAGAGCAAGATCGACCCGGTCATTGACCAGAAACGGGATGCCATGTTCCCGGCAAAGCCGGCGCAGCTTTTTGCCCAACAAAACCGTTTGGTGCATGTGCAGGCCCGAATTTTTCTCGCGATATTGAAAACAGGTGATTCCACCGTTGATTGCTTGTTCCAATACCCGGACGGGATCTTGGTGCGGGCAATCCTGACTGCCCATGATAAAGTAGAGTGATAACGAATTTTTTACGAAACTCATCGATTTTCCCTCCGGTGGCGATAGGCGAAATGATTGGTGGGTCCGTGTCCCCGGCCCAGATTCAACGGATGGCTGATCGCAGCGGTGATAAACTCTTTCGCCTGTTTTACCGCATCGTAAGTGGAAGCGCCCTTGGCCAGAAAAGCGGTAATCGCCGCAGAAAAGGTGCAGCCTGTCCCGTGTGTTTGCTTTGTGTCAAAGCGAGGTGCGCTGAGAACGGAGAATTCTTCTCCATCGTAATAAAGGTCATCAGCGGTACTCTCGTTTCCGTGCCCCCCTTTGATCACGACCGCTTTTGCCCCCCATTCAACAAACATGCGAGCTGCCTGACGACGGGAGTCCGGATCGGCTAAAGAAAGCCCTGTCAAAACTTCCGCTTCTGGCAAATTGGGCGTCACGACCGAAGCGAGGGGGATCAGTTCTTTTTTATAGACGATCCGTGCATCTTCATCAAGCAGAACATGGCCGCTGGTCGAAACCATCACAGGATCGACGACAAGGGGAAACAGACCAAATTCCCTGATTTTTTGGGCCACGGTTTTTACAATGTCCGCCGTGGCTAGCATTCCGGTTTTGGTGGCGTCAACCCCGAGGTCGGTTGCAACGGAATGAATCTGCTCCGCAGCGGCTTCGGGGGCAAGCGGGTATACTTTCTGCACACCCAGTGTATTTTGCGCCGTAATGGCGGTAATCGCGCTCATGCCGAAGGTTTCCAGTTCCTGAAACGTTTTGATATCCGCTTGGATTCCGGCTCCGCCCCCGCTGTCCGAACCGGCAATCGTTAAGGTTCGCGCAATCACTTGTTGTCCTCTCCTTCGTTTTCGGTAAAAATATCTGCTGCATCAAGAGTGTTGATTGCATGTTTGATCTTATAACTAACATAGCAAAACGCGATGAGATGCGCCACCTTACCTTTCGGGAAGCGGCACATGAAGCGGGATCGATTTTTGATGCAATCCGCTGAAATCCGTGATCCACACTTTGTATTCCGGCGGTGGTGAGTCAGGACCGGTCCGGTTCCAATTTATATCTTCCGTGAACAGCACCTGGTTTTTCTTGTGAAAAAAGACGGCACTGCCCGTTTCAGACCTCAGAAAAGAAATTCTCTTCGTTTCCTTCGTTTTCATATTCATCAGATATTGCTCGTACTTCGGCAATCCATCTTTTATTTCGGCAATTCCGGTGAATACCAGCCAGTTGCCGGAAGGGGACAATTCCACATCGTTTACGCTCGGATCTTCCCGTTTCCCCTTGGGCACGAGAAAGTGGGCTTTTTCCGGGTGGGCAATCGGGACAACCTTCAGCCGCGGAAGATCGTCGTCATCCGTTTGGCCCGTTACGTAGTAGAGTGTCTGGTCATCAGCTGAAACAGCTAAACTGCGCAGTTCATATTCTTTTTGCCGTGTCACCATTTCAAGTCCCGTTCCATCCGGATGAATGCGGAAAATATGATAGAGGACGGGACTCTCTGTGTCGGCGCTCAAATCGTAAGCCTTGGCGAAATAGAGATAACGGCCGTCCCGGGAAAAAGCGAGGTCGGTCACCAAGCCGTCGAGTTTGTCGGTCAGCGCCTTTAATCCGCTTCCATCACGGTTCATGATACAGAGGATTTGTTCGTTGTTCCCCCGCTTCCTGATCATGGCGATTTTCCTGCCGTCCGGAGAAAAAACCGGTTGCACAAAGGAGGAATCGGACGAAGGAGTCAAGCGCTTTATGTGTTTTCCGTGAAGGTCGGCGGTATAGACCGCTGCTGTCTGATCAAAAGCATAGGAAAATAAGAGCGTTTGGTCATCAGGTGACAAATCGACGTCCGGTTGCAACCCCTCGGTCAGCGGTCCTCATTCATCCGCACTGCATCCCGGAGCCAATATAAAAAGGAGCAGACAAAATCCAAGCCGGATGGTTCTCTTTAACAACATCTCGTCTTTCCTTTCTGTTCAATTTTTTCTCTGTCAGGATTATTCGGAGGTTACAATGAAGTTGGGGTATGATCGGGGAAAGTGAAGCCATCATGAACACAGATTGAATCTTCTATGAATTCCTTCTATAGAATTTCCAATTGATTTATTGTAACATTTATAAGGAGGTGTGAGGAAATGGCTAATCAGCATAAAAAGAAGAGTTCAGCAAGTACCATCACCATGATTACGATTTTGGTTCTTTTTCTCGCTGTGGGGATTTACGCGATTGTCGCGCCTTTGCTAAGTGACAAAGAGGATAAGGCGGCTGCGATTACATACACCGGAATGCCGCGGATCGGAAGTGCCCAGGCACCGGTGAAAATCATGGAATTCGGCGACTTTAACTGCCCGGTCTGCAAGCAGTTTCATGATGTGATCTATCCGCAGTTGAAAAAAGAATATATTGATACGGGAAAAGCGCAAATGTATTTTACCAGCCTCGAATTCCTCGGCCCCAATTCCGAGATAACGAGCCAAGCGGCAGAATCCGTTTACCGGCAAAACCCCGACGCTTTTTGGAAATTTTATGACGCTGTTTACTCAAATCAGGGAAAAGAAGATCAGAATTGGGCCACTCCCGACTTTATCGTCTCTTTGATCAAACAGAACATCCCTGAAGTGAACGCGGAACAGGTAAGGAAAGATCTGCAAAATAAAACATATGCGCAGCAGGTGAGAGCCCATAACCAATTTGCGCAAAAATTGGGATTCAATTCGGTTCCGACCATTTTCATCAATGGAAAAATGGTGGAAAATCCCTTTGACTACAACGACCTGAAAAAATTGATCAACGATGAACTGAACCAAAAGTGAGTGGGAAAAAGATGAAGAGGTTGTTAAATACGTACGGTATTTATTTTGCTTGGATAGTGGCGATTGTGGCAACCGGAGGTAGCCTCTTCTTCAGTGAAGTGCTTGGTTTCATCCCCTGTACATTATGCTGGGTGCAACGAATTTTTATGTACCCGCTGGTGATTCTGCTGGGAATTGCCTCCTATCGCACGGACCGGAATATCATTCCATATGTTTTGCCATTAACCATCATCGGTGGGTGTGTTTCCCTGTATCATTATCTGGAGCAAAAAGTGCCGGCTCTGGCGAAAGTGGCCTCCTGTCAGGTCGGAGTCCCTTGCACCCAGGAGTGGATTAACTGGCTTGGATTTATTACGATTCCGTTTTTGGCGCTCATCGCATTTATCCTGATTACTCTGTTTCTTTCCTTTGCCAGAACAGAAAGCGAATAATTGGGTGATGGGGGTTACCATCTGTCCAACCATCCAACCATTTTCTACATACATTAGTAGTGAACTGGATAAGAAAGGAGACAGATCGGTGCCATGAACAAACCCAAACTCAGGGATAAAAACCGCCAGATTACCCCGGTCCAGGCGTTGGATGCGAACCGCAACAAGCCAAAAACCAAGTTGACCAGCGTCTTTTTCGGCGGGTTTGGTTGGGCTTGGTGGATTGTAATCGCCGTTCTGGTGATTATTTTCTTGTTCTTTATCTTCTGGTGGTGGGGATTTGGCGGATTTGGCTGGGGAGGATTTGGCGGGGGATTTTGGTAAAAGATGGGCGGTATCATTTCTTGAGCCTTGTTCTTTTAAAAGGACGGGCTTTTTTTATTGGTTGAGTTTTGGGAAGAAGTGAGCTCGGCAGCCAGGATTTGAACTCACTTCTTGCTTTTCGCATTCAACTTTTGGGCAGGGAATTGTGCAGGGTTTGGATCATCGCCTTCCGGTCATTGGGGTTGCTGTTTTTCCAGATCACTTCAAAGAGAACCCCGAGCCCGGGCAGCAGTTTTTCCTCACCGCGCTGAATGGAATCAACCACAAGCTCTTGCAGTTCTTGTGTATTCATGGTATGAATGTTGTGGATTACTGCACCGCGAATGTCAAAATTCATCATCTGACCTCCTTTTTTAACTAGGATGTGCGGAAAAAAGGACTTTATCCGGAAATTGGATATGTTAGTTAAGGCTGATCGCAAAAATTGGCAGGCGATGCCGTTGATCGTCAGCGGCTGTGCCGGGAAACATTTTGATATGGCCCGGTGTGAGCACAAGGAGCGGTTTGGTTGTACGAGGGAATGGGCAGGGCCCGGGAGAATTTGAAGAAAAATCATAAAACAGGAAGGAACAAGGCGCAGAAGAATGACAAAAATCCGGTTGATTACTTCACAGGCAAATGAACAGGTGAAACAATGGCAAAAGTTGAAAACAAAAAAAGGGAGATTACAGCAAGGGGCTTTGCTGATCGAGGGCGAACATTTAATGGAGGAAGCGCTTAAGGCCGGAATTCCCTTTTTCGCGGTGCTGCTGGAGCAGGGAAAAACCGGTATCACAGAGCCGCTTCTTCACCGTTTTCCGGAACGGGTTCCCGTCTATGAATTGGCTCCTCCCCTTTTTCGCCGCTTGGTTGAAACGGAAACCCCCCAGGGGATTGCCGCGGTTATTCGTCTTCCCGAGTGGTCGCCGGATGAGCTCTTAGCCCGGCAAAAGCAAGAGGCCACCTATCTGCTCCTCGATGCGATCCAGGATCCGGGCAACTTGGGAACGATCATCCGTACGGCCAAAGCGGCGGGAGTCGATGGGATTCTGCTGGGCAAAGGAACGGTTGATCCTTTTAACTCCAAAGCGGTTCGTGCCGCCATGGGCTCCATCTTTCGCATTCCGCTGGTGCAGGCGGATCTGGCTGAGGCGATTGGTATGCTTGGCGAACAGGGGGTGACGGTCGTGGGGACGACACCGCATGCCGGTGTGTATCATTTCGATTATCCCTATCCCAAACGGGTGGCGATTTTATTGGGCAACGAAGGCCGTGGAGTTCACCCTGATTTGCTGGCCCGTGCCGATGTGCAAGTCAAAATCCCCATGCCAGGGCAAACGGAATCGTTAAATGTCTCCTCTGTGGGAGCGATTCTCCTTTTTGAACGCGTGCGTCAGCAATATCAGCATAAGTAGAGGTTGCTGGCTCGCATATGTTCGCTTATAATAATAAAATAATTTTCAGATGGATAATTATTATATTGGCATGGCGATGATGGAGAGGAGTAAGCAGTACGTCCTTGACCAGGGAGAAAGTGCCGTGACTGGAAGCACTTTCAGGAAACGGCTGCCGAAGTTCGCTCTGGAGCTGTCCTTTGAACCAGACGGAATGTCTACAGTAGAGGGAACCGGTGTTGACCGTTATTTCAGTCCAAGAGGAAAAGGAAGGGACTTTCCCTTTTCTTTTCAACAAGGGTGGTACCGCGGAATCTCTCGTCCCTTATGGGAACGGGATTTTTTTATTTTTTGAATCGCATGTCAGGTCGTGGGCCCCCTGGTTTTACTTAACTTTCAGCCTTGGGATGTGAAAATGCAGCTTTGTGTCCCGGGGTTGTGCCGAAAAAAATGAGAGTTTGATGAGAAAGGAGCGTTTTTCATGCGCGAGCGATTGGAAGCTTTGAGCAGTGAGGCGGCTCTGGCGATTCAACAGGTGACTACGCTGGAAGAATTGCGGGAGCTGAAGGTGAAGTATTTGGGAAAAAAAGGGGAACTGACCGGCGTGTTGCGCGGGATGGGCAGTTTGTCGCCCGAAGAGCGCCCGGTGATCGGGAGTTTGGCCAACGAAATCCGCAATCACCTGGATCAGTTGATAACGGGAAAAGAAGCGGCTTTGCAGGCGGCAGCCCTTGAAGAGCAACTGGCAAAAGAGACAATCGACGTCACGCTTCCGGGCGTGAAACGAAATGTTGGTTCGCTTCATCCCCTTCATTTGATCATTGAAAAAATTGAGGATATTTTTGTCGGCATGGGATTTGAAGTCGCTGAAGGACCCGAAGTGGAAACGGATAAATACAACTTTGAAGCATTGAACATGCCGCAGGAACACCCGGCACGCGACATGCAGGATTCATTCTACATCACGCCGGAACTGCTGCTGCGCACGCACACTTCCTCAGTTCAGGTGAGGACCTTGGAAAAGAAAGAAGGATATGTTCCGGTGCGGATCATCTGCCCGGGCAAAGTGTATCGCCGCGATGACGATGATGCCACCCACTCTCACCAATTTACCCAGATCGAGGGTCTGGTTGTTGACCGCGGGGTTTCGATGAGTGAGCTCAATGGCGTCCTGTTGTCGTTTATTGAAAAAATCTTTGGCGAAGGAACCGAAATGCGCTTGCGCCCGAGCTATTTCCCGTTTACCGAACCAAGCGTGGAAGTGGATATCTATCACCCGGAAAAAGGATGGATCGAAATTCTGGGTGCCGGAATGGTTCATCCGCGCGTCCTGGAAAAAGCGGGGTACAACCCGGAACGCTATTCCGGTTTTGCCTTTGGCATGGGAGTTGAGCGAATTGCCATGCTGAAGTACGACATTGATGATATTCGCCATTTTTACAACAATGATTTGCGTTTCCTGCGTCAATTCAAAACGGTGTGAGAGGAGTGTTCAAGTATCATGCTTGTATCTTATGAATGGCTGTCCCAGTATGTGGATCTGGAAGGCATTGCGCCGGAGGATATTGCAGAAGAATTGAACCGTACCGGGATCGAAGTGGAAGTGATCTATACGCGTGATCCCGGAGTCAGCGGTGTGGTCATCGGAGAGGTTTTATCCGTCGAGCCCCATCCCCATGCGGACCGCCTCAAAGTCTGCATGGTGAATGTCGGCAAAGGGCAGATATTGCAAATTGTCTGCGGGGCGAAAAACGTCGCAGCCGGACAACGCGTTCCCGTCGCCCTCGTCGGTGCGAAATTGCCGGGCGGTGTTCATATTAAAAAAGCAGAGTTGCGCGGAATCGAATCGAACGGGATGATCTGCTCAGCGAAGGAACTGGGCTTCCCGGAAAAAGTGCTGATGAAAGAGCAGACGGAAGGAATTCTTGTCCTGGAAAAAGAAGCACCGGTCGGCGGGGATATTAAAGAGTACTTGGGCATGAATGACCAGGTGATCGAATTGCAGCTGACGCCCAATCGTTCCGATTGTCTCGGGATGGTCGGTGTCGCCTATGAAATCGCCGCCATCTTTGACCGGGAACTGCGCCTGCCGATGATTACCGAAACGGCGCCGCAATATGACTCTCCCGTGAATGTTTACATTGAATCGGAAGAAGACTGCCCGTTTTATGCCGTCCAGGTTGTGCATAATCTGCAGGTGGGCCCGTCCCCGCAGTGGATGCAGAACCGGCTCATCTCTGCCGGAATCCGTCCGATCAACAACATTGTCGACATCACCAACTATGTGATGCTGGAAATGGGGCAGCCGCTTCATGCTTTTGATTATGACCGGATCGGCGGAGGCCAGATTGTGGTCCGGCGCGCACAGGAAGGGGAGCAAATCACCACGCTGGATGGAACGGTGAGAACCTGCGACCCGGAAATGCTTCTGATCACCAATGGGGAAGAGCCGCTGGCCGTTGCCGGTGTAATGGGCGGAGAGTCTTCGGAAGTGACCGGGCAGACCGTTTCCGTCCTCATTGAATCAGCTTTCTTCGACCCGATGCTGGTCCGCCAGGGAGCGCGCAAATTAGCCATGCGCACGGAGGCGAGCGCCCGGTTTGAAAAAGGGGTTGACCCGGAACAAATCGTGCCGGCCCTCAATCGTGCCGTCCAGTTGTTGTGCCAATTGGCCGGAGGCGTTGCCGGTTCGGAGCCGGTTGTGCACAAAGTGGGTGACATCGATGACATTATTGTCGAATTGAGGCACGAGCGGCTGGTCAACCTGCTGGGAGTGCAAATCAGCCAGCCCGAGGTGTTGGATATTTTCCGCCGCTTGCGTTTCCCTGTACGTATGGATGACGGGCTGTATGAGGTTCAGGTGCCGACCCGACGCCCTGATGTGATGATCGAAGTCGATCTGATTGAAGAAGTGGCGAGGATTTTCGGGTATGATCGGATCCCGACCACTTTGCCGTGGGGACAGCAACCGCCGGGCGGTTTGACCAGGGAGCAAAAATTGCGCCGCACCATCCGCCATACGCTCCGCAACATGGGGCTTCATGAGGTCTTGACCTACAGCTTGACCTCCGAGCAAACGGAAGCGGAAGTGGAATCGCTCGAGCCGCAAGCACGGCCGATTCATTTGGCGATGCCGATGAGCAGCGAGCATGCGATTTTGCGTACGACTTTGCTTCCGCAACTGATTGAAACGGCTGCCTACAATATCAATCGCGGAAATGACCGGGTTTCCATCTTTGAATTGGGCCGGACCTATCTCACGTTAGAAGAGCAATTGGAGCAACTCCCGCTGGAACGCTATGAACTGGCCGGCGTGGTTACGGGCAAAAAAGAGCCGTCCATCTGGAAAGAGAAAGAGCTTCCCGCCGGAGATTTCTATGAAGTGAAAGGGATGCTGGAAGCATTGTTCACCCGTCTCGGCGTTTACGGAGTTGAATTCCGCGCTGCCCGGCCAAAAGGGTTCCACCCCGGCAGAACGGCAGAAATGGTGATCGAGGAGCAGGTGATCGGGATTTTGGGTGAAATCCATCCACAGCTGGCCCGGAAATATGATCTCGAACATCCGGTCGCCTTCCAGATTGATGTGGAAAAACTGCTGTCGGCCATTGATGAAGAAATCATCTATGAACCGATTCCCCGTTATCCGGCAGTAACCCGTGATTTGGCTGTCATCGTTGACGAAAACGTGCC
Source organism: Thermoactinomyces sp. CICC 10521 (assembly GCF_016055135.1). NCBI lineage: Bacteria > Bacillati > Bacillota > Bacilli > Caryophanales > Thermoactinomycetaceae > Thermoactinomyces > Thermoactinomyces sp. CICC 10521. The sequence goes on from NZ_JAECVZ010000002.1 coordinate 249,998, forward strand.
CGTAGGGGAGCTGGAAGAAGGAATTTGGGAAGAGGCTGGAGAACTTCTTCAATCTGTATCCTTGTTTGATGTGTTTACAGGAGAGCAAATTGGGGAAGGAAAGAAAAGTGTAGCCTTTTCATTGGTGTACCGCGCTTCAAACCGAACATTGACCGATGAAGAAGTAAATCGGGTGCATGATTCGGTTGTCGCGTTCCTCTCTTCTGCATTTGGTGCGAAGCTGAGACAATAACATCGAAGGGCTGTCGATTCCTGCCCTGACCGTAACCTTCACTCGGTGAGGGAGGCGCTGCAAAATGAAAAACAAATTGACTGTGGAGATTTACGGTCAGCAGTATCATTTGACCGGAAAAGCGAGCCCTGGTCATATGCGCCAGGTGGCTGGCCATGTTGATGAAAAGATGAGGCAGATCGCCGATAACAATCCGCGTCTGGATGCCACGAAACTGGCTGTTTTGTCTGCCGTCAATATTGCGGATGATTATCTTAAGCTGAAACAAGAATATGATGAAATCATGCATCTGATTGAAGATGAGCAACCTTGAGGAGGACTTGTCATTGAACTTGTTTGATTGGATCTTAATACTCCTTCTCATCGGTGCGTTATTTCAGGGGTATCAGCGGGGGCTGGTATTGCAGCTGGCCTCGCTGATCACCTATTTTGCATCTTTGTGGGTGGCGTACAAATTTACCGATGAGCTGGCACCTGAATTGAGCAAATTGTGGCAGATGCCCGATTCGGTTCATAACGGGTGGCTTTCGCTCCTGCCGATGGAAAAAATGATTTACTCTGCCATGGCATTTTTCCTTTTGTTCGTGGGAACGAAATTCGTTTTGTCCATCGCGGTTTCCGTGATCAATCAAGTGGCGAAATTGCCGGTTCTGTCTCTGTTCAACCGTTCCGGCGGAGTATTGTTCGCTTTTGTAAAAACGTTCGTCGTCATCGTGGTGGTCGTGAATATTCTTCATGTCCTGCCATGGGCACCGGGGCAGAATGCCGTCAAATCATCGGCCCTGGCCCAAACCTGTCTGAAGATCACACCGGATTTGACAAAAGAAGTGCAGAATTTGCTGCATGGTTCCCATCAGACGTGAAAAATCGGGGCTACGGAAAACGTAGCCTGAGATTGATGACAAACCCCCCCCTTTTCTTCGGAAAAGGAATGGGGTTTTGTATATTTCTAGGATATATACAGATAAAGTAAACCTGATGTGACCTATTAACCAAATCGCAAAGCCTTT
>NZ_JAECVZ010000030.1:0-35276 GCF_016055135.1 Thermoactinomyces sp. CICC 10521
TGGATGAATTCGTCCTGAACATAGAAACCTTCCTTCGGAATGTTTTTTTATACCTTTTCAACAAAAAAGGCTGTTGACCTTCTTTGTCAACAACCTCAGCGAATGGATTGGTCTCCATTCGCTTTTTTTCTAGTCAGGCGGCAATGTCATCCCGGACTTCCCCACGCTCCTCATCTGCCGGGAGACGCCACTCCACCCCCATTGTACTTAACTTTCCTCCCCGGGTTGCGCTGGCAAATCATGGTCATTTTCCGGAATAATCGACACGTTTCCCAGCCGTTCCATTACCCTGATCAAACTTTGAGTGCCGTCTTCGCCTCCCCCGTAAGCCTGAACGGAGCGGAGCAACTGTTGAACCAGGGCTGTTCCGGCCAGGGGGAGATCCAACCGTTCCGCTTCCTGCAGGACGATGCGCAAATCCTTTTGCTGAAAGCGGACGGAAAATCCGGGAGCCAGATCTCCTTTGATCACCCTGGGGGCATAGTTAGCCAGTGCCCACGACCCTCCTGCCCCCTGTGTGGTCACCTGGATCATTTTTTCCAGATCAACGCCGCTCTTTCGGGCAAAGGCCAGTGCTTCAACGACCCCGAGCAAATTCAAGCCGCACAAAATCTGATTGCACGCTTTGACCGTTTGCCCTGCTCCCACCGGGCCACAGTGGGTAACCGATTTTCCCATCGCTTTAAACAAAGGCATCGCCTTCTCAACCACGGCCGGGTCACCCCCCACCATGATGGAGAGCGTTCCGTTTCGCGCACCCACGTCCCCTCCGCTCACGGGGGCATCGATCATTTCGACTCCCTTTGCCTTCGCTTTTCCCGCCAGCACCCGGGTTGCATCCGGTGAGATTGTGCTCATATCGATCAGGATGGTTCCGGGTTTCGCGCCCTGCAGCACTCCTTTTTCCCCGGCAATCACTTCCTCTACATCAGGCGTGTCCCCGACGATGGTGATGACCGCATCGCTTGTCCGGGCCAAATCTTCGGGGGAAGAGGCCAGCTTGGCTCCCCATTTTGCCGCTTCTTGCATCTTGCTGGCGCTCCGATTCCAGACCGTTACTTCAAACCCGGCCCTGTAAAGATTGTAAGCCATGGAACGCCCCATGATCCCAAGGCCGATAAAACCGACTTTTCGCAGGTCTTGCATTGGATCTCCCCCTTTTTAATCTGAATTGGACTGGCGCAATTTCAGCGGACCGCGGCATACACCGCACCGGTATTTCCGCAGGTCGACTCTGCGCTGCCGGTAATATACCTGTCGGCACTCAACACAAATCAGGACATATTTCGGCTTCCTGCTTTGTAACGACTGCAGCGCCGGGGCATGGCGCAAGCCCCCGACCCGCTGCAACCAGTATCGGAAATCGGCATCGCGATGCTGGTATCCTTTTCCCTGCAAATGAAGATGATAATGGCACAATTCGTGCAAAATCATCTTTTGAAAAATCTCTTCCCCGTGCTCCTCCAGATAACGGGGATTCATTTCAATCGCATGGCTGCCGAGGCAATAGCGGCCACCGGTGGTTCTCAAGCGCGGATTGAACCGGGCCAGATGGCGAAAAGGGAGGCCAAAATGCTGAAGCGACAGGGTTTCCACCCGCTTTTGCAGTTCCTGATCCGTCCATTTTGCCATCCTGTTCCCATCCTTTCAAAATCGGCTCACCGATCCTCTTTTCCATCATAAAATATTCCGAAAAGCCATAAAAGGGAGGACGAACCATGCCCCAGTGGCTCTATCGGCAACTTCGGCGCGCTTTTCTGGAAAAAGACCGCCGCCAGATCCGCCTGTTAAATCAGTGCTGGTTCCAATATCAAACAAGGGTATGCCAAATTACCTGTGCACGCGAAGTGCCCTCAAGCAGCGAGTAAAGCCTCCTTACGCACGAAACGCGGGAGTGCCGGCTTCTGCTGCCTGACGGGCACTTGCGCTAATATCTCACGACTCTTCCCGTTTAACCGGAATCATGCTCAAACCGACCCGCTCCCGTTCCACATCGACATTGATCACCCAAACATCGACAATATCACCGACCGTGACGATATCCATCGGATTGCGCACGAATTTTTCACTCATTTTTGAGATATGGACAAGCCCGTCATGCTTGAGTCCGATGTCGACAAAGGCGCCAAAATCAACCACATTGCGAACCGTTCCCTGCAAATGCATTCCCTCATGCAGATCTTCCATCTTCAACACGTCCGAACGCAAAAGCGGTTTTGGCAGCTCATCCCGCGGATCGCGGCCGGGCCGGAGCAAAGCCTCAATGATATCTCTCAGCGTCGGAATGCCGCAATCGAGTTCTGCCGCGATTTTTTCCACATCAACCCGTTTTAATTTTTCCTTGCACTCATCACTGCCGATTTGCTCTTTCGTGATTTCAAGCCGTTGCAGCAGTTGGTCAGCCACCCGGTACGATTCGGGATGGATCGGTGTCTGATCAAGCGGATTGACTCCGTCGTGAATGCGCAAAAAGCCGATGCACTGTTCATAGGTCTTCGCCCCGAGGCGCGGAACTTCCTTTAGCTCCTCCCTGCTTTGAAAACGCCCCACCTCGTCCCGCCGCTTCACAATGTTTTTGGCGACCGAGGCACTGATGCCCGAAACATAGCCAAGCAGTGCAGGAGAGGCAGTATTCACGTCAACCCCCACATAGTTCACCGCAGACTCCACTACTGTCGTCAAACTTTCACTCAAACGCTTTTGCGAAACATCGTGTTGATACTGGCCGACCCCCACCGACTTCGGATCGATTTTGACGAGCTCCGCCAGCGGGTCCTGCAAGCGCCGGGCAATGGAAACAGCGCTGCGGCGGGCGGCGTCCAGATCAGGAAACTCTTCTTTGGCCAGTTTGGAAGCAGAGTAAACACTCGCTCCCGCTTCATTCACAATGATGTAATAGACGGAGCGCTTTGCTTCCTTGATCACGCTGGCGATAAACGCTTCCGTCTCCCGGGAGGCCGTTCCGTTTCCGATGGCGATAATCTCAATCGGATACTTGTCCAAAAGCGCCAATACCGTGCGTTTGGCTTCTTCGACTTTTTCCTGGGGCGGAGTGGGATAAATCACGCCGACTTCCAGCATTTTTCCGGTATCCGCCACCACGGCCCACTTGCATCCGGTTCGATAGGCAGGATCGACTCCTAACACCATCTTTCCTCTTACCGGCGGCTGCAACAGCAGGTGACGCAAATTTTCGGAAAAGATGCGGATCGCCTGTTCCTCCGCCTGCTCCGTCATTTGCGCGCGAACTTCTCTTTCGATGGAAGGTGCGATCAACCGTTTGTAGCTGTCCTGTGCCACCGCTTGCAAAAAATCATGGGCCGGAATCGGAAACCAGCGCAGCAGACGGCGATGAATCTCCTCCTCATCCACCGTGATTTTCACTTTCAGAATCTCTTCGCGTTCCCCGCGATTAACGGCGAGAATGCGGTGGGAAGGCATTTTATGTACGGGTTCACTAAATTCATAATACATTTCATAGACGGAACGAACTTCCGGATCTTTTGCCTTGGAAACAAGCATTCCGGTTTTCCAGGTAAATTCGCGCACCCATTTGCGAATTTCCGCGTCTTCGGACAGCTCCTCGGCCAGAATGTCCATTGCCCCTTGCAAGGCCTCTTCGCGTGAGTTCACTTCATTTTCTTCACTCACAAACTCATCGGCGCTTTGCTCGATCTCATCCTGGTCCTCCACTTGGAGCATGATGCGCGCCAACGGTTCCAATCCCTTTTCCCGTGCGATGGAAGCCCGGGTTTTCCGCTTCGGCCGGTAGGGGAGATAGAGATCTTCCACCTCTTGCAGCTTGACGGCCTCCATGATCTTCTGTCTCAGTTCATCCGTCAGTTTGCCCTGCTCATCGATCAGACGGATCACTTCTTCTTTCCGCTGATTGAGCTGGGTGGCATATTGGTATCGCTCTTCAATTGACCGCAATTGTTCCTCATCTAGTTCACCGGTTCTTTCTTTGCGATACCGGGCGATAAACGGAATGGTATTTCCTTCTTCCATGAGTTCAATGGCTGCTTTCACTTGGCGCGTTTCGATGCCGAGTGCGCCGGCGATTATCTCCATCATCTTCAGTTGGTCCATTTTCTTCCTCCTGCTTCTTTCACAAAAAGAAAATCACAGCCAGCCAAAGCATGTTGACGTATGGAATCGTACGGATCAAACCCGTTTTCAAAAATCCCATCCAAAATCAATCATTTGTTCATCAACATACCTGAAGCTAACCTCTATTTTAGCGAACTGACACCGGCAATGCATAAATTTTTGGCCGAAAAGCGAGGCGAACTGATGGCAATTCGCTTAAAGAAATGGTAAAAACAAAAAAAGAGCCCACCTTCTTTTCATCGGTCAGCTCCGTTACACCTATATGACTTCTGACGGTTCCATGCGAATTGCTTGCCGCAGTTTTTGCAAGGCTCTGCGTTGCAAGCGGGAGACGTGCATTTGCGAAATCCCCAGTTTGTCCCCGGCCTGCTTTTGGCTTAAGTTCTCAAAAAACGTCAATTTTAAAATTTCCTGCTCCCGCTCCGTTAACACGGAAAACACTTTTTCCAGGAGGAGCTTGCGGTCGATCTGATCAAAGCCGGCATCATTCGTTCCCACCAGGTCCAGCAGGGTAACCTGGCTGCCATCACTGCCTGCTTCGATCGGACTGTCAACCGAAACAGCATGATAGCTCCGTCCCATTTCCATCGTTTCCAAAACTTCCTCTTCCGTAACTCCCAGATATTCTGCAATTTCCTCCACTTTCGGTGAACGCTGCAATTTCGTCGTCAGCTCTTCCACTGCCGTTTTGATGCGAGGGCCCAATTCCTTGATTCTTCGCGGCACATGCACACTCCAAGTTTTATCGCGAATATGGCGCTTGATCTCACCGATGATCGTCGGCACGGCAAAACTCTCAAAACTGCGGCCGAGCGAGAGATCAAAACGCTTGAGCGATGCAATTAAGCCGATCATCCCAACCTGAACCAGATCCTCGTAGGGCTCCGAACCATGAGCAAATTTAAAAGCCAGTGTTTCCACGAGCTCCCTGAAATGGTCGATCAGCTGGTCTTGTGCCTGCGAATCCTCATCCTGTTGATATTTTTTGATTAACGCTTGCACCTGTTCATCGGTTAGGGTGGAAGGATGTGGACGACTCGACATGAGATTCCACCACGTCCTTTCGGATAAACTTGGTCATCGTTACGATTACTCCATTATCTCCCTTGATTTCAACTTCATCCATCAGCGTTTTCATGAGATATAAACCCAAACCGCGCTCCCGCAGCGAATTCATCGAACGCTCCATCCGGATCGGGCCGGTTCTTTTCTCAACTTCTTGCACGTCAAAACTGGTCCCCCGGTCAATCACTTCGATTTTGAGCCGGTTGGAAAAGATGTTGCAACTTACTTCTATCTCGCCTTCGCCGCCGCAATAAGCATGATCCACCGCATTGGTGCAGGCTTCCGATACGGCCAGCTTCAAATCTTCTATGTCATCGTATGAGAAACCCATGCGATTGGCAATTCCGGAGACCGCTAACCGGGCGATTCCAACGTAATCTGGCTTAGCGGGAATGGTCAAGTATACCAAATCTAAGGGTTTTTCACTCATAGTTGGCCTCCTCCTGCCTGATCTTCAATATCCATAATCTGATTTAAGTTCGTAATCTTGAAAAGCCGGTTCAATCGGGCGTTCATTCCCGTTAAAACGAGTTTTCCAGATGTTGCCCGTTGTGCTTTGTAGGCACCGATGAGCACACCCAATCCCGTGCTGTCGATGTAAGTCACTTTGGAGAGGTTTACTGTAATCTGGCTTCCTCCCTGACACAAAGGCAGCAATTTCTCACGCAGCTGCGGGGCGGTATAGACGTCCACTTCGCCCTCCACCGAGATCGCGATGCGGTTCTCCTTTTCTATTTTTTCATGAATTACAAGATTCATACGTTTTTAACCTCCTCAAAAAAGCGAAGACGGCTGCTGTCTATCCAATCCGTTTTAAAATCAATATCGTTTGATCATCCCGTATCTTGTAGTTCGTCATTTCATAGAGTTTTTGGTGGATTGCTTCCACTGCCTCCTGAGCCGGCATATGAATATATCCCTGAATCAATTGCTTAAGAGTTTCCCGTTCTATAAATTCACCATTCACTCTGCATTCCGTTACGCCATCCGAAAACAACACAATTGCATCATGAGGTTGGAGTGAAATCGTATCCTCCGGGTATTTGGCATCTCTGGACACCCCGAGCACAAGTCCTCGCGTCTTCAAGTCGAGAAAATCTTGTTCAGCCGCTCTGTAAAAGAGTCCCGGCTCGTGTCCGGCTGTGGCATAGCGAAATTGGTGATTTCTCGAATCATATACCCCGTAGACCATGGTGATAAACATACTGGGGTCGACATTGCGCTCCACCACGATATTGAGATCCTTTAATACCTCTGCCGGCGAAAGCGGCTGGGTTCCCAGCCGGTCCATCGCGTATTTGATCATCGACATGCACAGGGCAGCGGGAATTCCTTTCCCGATGATGTCGGAAATGGCGATTCCAATGGAACCCACCCCGTGATCGACAAAGTTGTAATAATCCCCGCTCATCTGATTGGCGGCCACACTGATCACACCGATATCAACTCCTTCCAGGGAAGGGGTTTTGGAGGGAAGGAGCGTTTGCTGCATGCCGACAGCCACTTCGATCTCATTTTCAAGCTCCCGCTGGCGATTCATCAATTTCTCCCGTTCCCGGTAAGCAATCCCATAACCGATCATCATTTCGAGCAACAGATCAAAAGATGCTTTCACTTCGGCAGGCAAGTCGGGGAACAGCGATTTCATCGTCCGCACGTGGGCATTTACCACCTCGTCAGGGGGAATCCGCTTTTCCATAAACCATTTGGAAAGTTGTTGCGCACTGTACAAATGATCTTCCTTGCTCGTTTTCACATAGGAAGCGAGCAGCTTTTCATACAATTTTTTCAAATGAATATCCATAGAAAGGTCCCCTTGATCAGCCGTCAATTAGAAAAACCTCCAAGTTGATTTCCTTTGAGACCAGACGGGCATGTAAAAAGATAAAATCAGAAAATCTATTTGCAAATTTTCGCAGCTTGTCTTTCTCTCTCATATGAACTGATTTTGAAACTAAAATATCATAGATTGCCGCAGAAATGAATAACACACCAACACAAAAAAGAGAATGGAAAAAAATCCATTCTCCTAAAAATCGATCATGCCCAAGCTGATCATCAGGGCCTCATTTACACGACTCATCATCTCGTCGTCCAAATGAGTGATTTTATCCGTCAATCGCTGTTTGTCAATTGTACGAATTTGCTCCAGCAAAATAACAGAATCACGGTCAAACCCATAAGCTTTGGCATCGATTTCCACATGTGTAGGCAACTTAGCCTTTTGGATTTGGGCTGTAATCGCGGCGACGATCACGGTGGGGCTAAACCGATTGCCAATATCATTTTGAATTACCAAAACAGGCCGAACCCCACCTTGTTCGGATCCGACCACAGGGGAGAGATCTGCGAAATAGACATCGCCACGTTTAACAATCAAATCGGTTACACCCCGCTAACCAATCGATCCAAAGTATCTTCAGCCTCTTCCTCCGCTACAAATGCCTCAGAAGCAATGTTGAGATTGATGCGAGCCATTTCCATATAGCCTCTTTGCATCATTTCGCGGATGAGACGTTTTTTCCGCTCCTGGAGATACATTTTCATCGCCTGGCGAATAAACTCGCTGCGATTTGAGTTATCTCGCGCAACCATACCATCCACTTCTTGAAGCAAATTTGTTGGCAGGCTGATCATGATTCTTTTTGTACCGGACAAATGAAGCACCCCCAACCAATCATCACCGTTAACATTTCCCCTATCAATACTACCATTATGCCGAAGATGTTGCAAAAATATACTTACTTACAAGCAATAAAAGTAAGATGGAAAACAGACATAGTTAAATTTATTCGTCCGGAAGGCTAAAATTCCTTCTCAACCAATTGTAATACTAAAAAAGTTGCCGAATGTCCAGTCTGCCAGCTAATTTTCAGCAAATCGACAACCTAAAAACGCAAGCGGTTGACGATTTCCACTACTTCTCCCTCTTTTCGATAAACCCGGGGAATGCGATGGCTGAGCGTACTGACCACTTCATAGCTGATTGTCCCCAACAGCTTGGCAACTTCATCCACCGTGATACATTCACCATACTGCTCTCCGTATAGCACCACCTCATCCCCGATCTCAACCGGCATGGCATTCGTCACATTTAACATCAACTGGTCCATGCAGACACGGCCCACGATCGGAACTCTCCGCCCCCGTACCAGGGCAAATCCGCGATTGGACAGATGGCGGTTCACACCATCCGCATAGCCGACCGGAACAGCGGCAATCCACTCGTCACCGTCCGAGATATAGGTTTTGCCGTAGCTGACGCCCGTTCCTGCCGGCGGCTGCTTCAAATCGGCAATCCTCGTTTTCAGGGTGAGAGCAGGGCGAAGATTGACGGCAGTGCGGTTCACCTGATCCGACGGGTAGTAACCGTAAAGGCTGATCCCGACGCGTGCCATGCGATATGCATGATCGGACAAGTCGATCGCGCCGCCGCTATTGGCAATATGAGGAAGAGGAATCGAAATCCCTTCCTTCTCCAAGCGGTTTAAAACCTCGGCAAACCGCCTCTCCTGGTACAGAGCATACTCTTTATCCGCCTGATCGGAAGTCGCGTAATGGGTAAAAATCCCTTCGACCTCGACCGATTTCAATTCCAAGGCCCGTTTGACAAAAGCGACTGCTTCATCAGGGAACAATCCCAACCTGCCCATCCCTGTATCCAATTTTACATGGACGCGCGCCCGGATTCCCAACCTGGCCGCTTCCCGTTCAATGGTTTGCAACGATTCGTGATGGTAGACGGTAAGGGTAAGTCCGGCCTTCAGCGCTTCGGCAACGGCATGATCCGGTGTCAATCCCAACACCAGAACCGGTGCCTCTATGCCCGCCCGGCGCAACTCGATGCCTTCATCTTCAAAAGCAACCGCCAAATATTCCGCTCCCGCCTCAAGCGCGGTTTTCGCGACCTGAACCGCACCATGTCCGTAGGCATTCGCCTTTACCACAGCCATGATTTTGACATCCGGGCCAAGATGGCGGCGGAATTCTCTGACATTATGGGCGATTGCATCCAAATCCACCACCACGACCGTGTCGCGCCCGATCTTCGTTTCCATTGTTTCCTTCGTTTCATAACAATCCACGTTTGACCACTTCCAATTGACCATTAAGTGCACCAAGGAACGCATCACTAACCAGAATGGCTATCTTTCTGCTCCCGAATAAATAAACATAAGGCAAGCCGAACTCCTGTTCCAAATCTCTCAGCGGCAGCACTTTTTTTCTCTTGCCCCAACAGATTTCCAACCGGTCCGGAAAAAGAAGATAATGCGGACGAAATAAGAACAGATAAATGGCCGGCGGCAGGAACAGAGTGATGAGAATATCGGCAACCAGCCCCATGATAAAACCGGAACTGCGCGGCGGACAGGAAAGCCACACCGCTCCGAGTCCGAGCAGAAAGATCAGGGATTCAAACAGACGCATCCGTTTGCTCTTGCGAAAGAGAAGCACCTTGTAGGAAGAGCGCTCCTCCCTGACCAGCTGCTGTTTGGCCATACATTGTCATCCTTCTGCGTTTAAGTCTCTGGCAACTATCCTGTATTATATCAAATCTTTGCTGAAATATCCGAGAAAAATACGGCACAACACGGAAGATGAGAGCATAAGCATCCGCAAGGGGGAGTTGCCCCCCTGACCTGCCATGCGAACATGGGGAGGTTAAGAAGAAACACGACCTTGCCGGAAAACAAACTTGAACAGAAAAATGGACAGCCTTTGACGGTGTCCACTTGTGATCCTTTATTTTGCCGGCTGGTCGTACAGGGAATTGGCGATTTTAATCATTTCCGATTCTGCCAGATCTCCCAGCAGCTCATAGTCGACCCCATCGTACGTCCAGGTGAGCCGTTTCCGATCGCCCATTTCCAAAAGTACTCCTACGGTCTGCACCAAATCGACCGGTTTCCCCATGATCGGCAGACTGGCAGCAATCTCCTGAGTACGGCGTTCCGTCAGGGTAAAGGATTTCTCGCCTTTAAACCGTAAAACGGCCACCGGACCATTGGGTGTTTGAATGGTCTGCTCATTCGCCAGCCGGATTCCATCAGGAACATAACCAGGAATCACGGAGGATATATCCTGCTTCTCCTGTTTTACTGCTGCCAATGCCTGTTTTGACTGGGACGGCATCGGCTGTAAATTGCGCTGCGTATCGAAAGCATCTTTGTCAAAATGAGCATCGGGCTTAAACCGGTCAAAGCTGACCGTCATCAACAGGTCATTTTCTTGATCCAGCACATCCACTTTCTTGGGGTTCAGATCATGGTCCAACCAGATCCTCTGTTTGACCGCCTGCTTGTTAAACGGATATTTGGCGACAACTTCAAAGCGGTAATCATTTTTCCCGGCCTGAAACTGGCGGCCCTGGTCATCGACAATGCTTTGCAACAGCGTTTGGTAAATATAGATTTGCCCGCCCGTATACGGCCAATCGCTTTGAAAGCGGAAGCTCTTTTTCAAACTTGGCGATAAAACGTACACACCCTCATCATTTCTCAACAAAATCTGCGCGGTATTTTTCTTCAAATTCCGAAGGGCCACACGGTAATACCCGGGCTTTTTATACCATACTTCCACATCGTATTCCTGTGGTTCCTGCCCTGATAAAATCGCCATTTTTCCATGGCTGATATAAGACTCGAGATCCTCGGAGCGCTTTGATAAATCGCTGACCACATCTTTGGCATCTTTCGTCCCGCATCCGGCGAGCGGCAGGATCAAAAGCCCGAGCAGGACAAAGATCCAGATCTTCCGACACATTCAAATCCGCCCTTTCGTCAATTTCCCGGGAAATGTGTCGGCTAGTAAGGGACAGTCGTCGATCTCACCCGGGCTATCGCCCGGAGCAGGTCATCAACCATTACACCATGAGAGGAAGGCCCGGCGATTTCCCCCGCTTTCCCATGCAAATAAACGGCCATCGGCACCGCTTTTTCAGCAGGAATGCGCTGGGCGAGCAGAGAACCGATCATTCCGGTCAAAAGGTCGCCTGAACCTGCTTTGGCCAGAGCAGGGCTTCCGGTGGGGTTCAGTACCTGCTTGCCATCCGGAAAAGCAATTACGGTATATCTCCCTTTTAAAACGACAAACATATCTGTTTTCAGTGCCAATTGCCGGGCCACTTGATGACGCTGGACTTCGACTTCTGCTGTGGAGGAACCGATCAGGCGAGCCATTTCTCCCGGATGCGGGGTCAAAATCGTGACGGCTCCCTTTTTTCTCCGCCGGAATAAGGAAGGATGCGCTGCCAGAATATTCAAGGCATCTGCATCCAAAACGAGAGGTACCTCCACTTCCTCCATCAGCTGGCCAAGCCATTGTTCTTCACCGGCAAACCGGCCCAGCCCCGGACCAACCGCCACTGCGGAAAAGCGCTCTCGCTTCTCCTTCCAAACGTCTGCGCTGCCTGCGTCGAAAACTTCCTGCCCCGGCCAGCTCCAGATCAGCTGCTGTGTCACTTTGGCCGCCAATGCCAGCCGTTCCGATTCCGGCACTGTTAAGGTGACATAACCGGCCCCCATGCGATAGGCCGCTTCACCCGCCATCACCACGGCTCCGAGCATTCCCCCGGCCCCGCCGATCACGTGTAAATGCCCATAGGTTCCCTTGTGCGCCCATTCCTGTCTCGGCTGTGCATACTCCTGCCACAGACAGGGAGTATTCAGTCGCGCCCGCGGTTCCCTTTCTGTTTTCTCATGACCGGAAAAAATCCCGATCTCCGCCACTTTCAGCTTCCCGCGCACGTTTGCTCCCGGACGTAAATAATGACCCCATTTCGGATACTGGAATGTGACCGTCAAATCGGCCCGCACAGCTTCATTTTCAATCGCTCCCGTATCGGCATCGACACCGGAAGGGAGATCAACGGACACCACAAACGGAGATGGTGTTTGATTCAGCCGGCGAACCACCTCGTCCATCGGCGGCCGGAGTCCCCCGCGCGTTCCTGTTCCAAGCAAGGCATCGACGACGACGGTTGCTTCAGCCAAGTGACGGAACAATCTCTCTTTTTGCCCGTCCGAATAATGCCACACCGGAGCATAGCGACAGCAAACCTGATAAAAAACGCCGGCATCCGCTGACATTTTTTCTTTGGAACCTATGAACCACATATGCACCTTCCAGCCGCGATCGAGCAGATGGCGGGCCACCACCCAACCGTCCCCGCCGTTATTTCCTGCCCCGGCAAGCACGGTGGCCGTTTTCGGCTTTGGAAATCGAAGGAAAATCTCTTCCGCGACCGCTCTGCCGGCATTCTCCATCAACACGATCCCCGGCAGGCCGATCTCCTCAATGGTGTAGCGATCCAGTTCGCGCATTTCCCTGGCGGTTACCAGATACACGTTTGTCCCTCCTAACCGCGTTATATATGTATGTCCACCCAAAAAGAGTTATGATTCAATTGCCGGAAACCCCTAGAGCACAACTTCCTCAATCACCGCCATCGCCATCGCATATTGCCGGCTGTGCGAAATGGACAAATGTACGGCAATCTCCTTATCGGCAAAGATGGCTGCGAAAGCAGATTCGGAAAGAAAAACGCAGGGTTTGCCCTTATGATCATTGAGAATCTCGATATCCAAAAAGGAGCAATTCCCGCCGATCCCGGTGCCAAGCGCTTTGGCCACCGCCTCTTTGGCGGCAAATCGTCCGGCGATATATTCCAGTTCCCGCCCCGGTTGTTCCGGCTTCAACGTACGTTCGCGTTCAGTCAGAATCCGTCTGGCAAGCCGGTGAACGCCGATCTCTTCTATTCGCTCCAATTCCACCAAATCAGTTCCAATGCCTCTGATCACTCATTTCACATCCTGCTTTCAGATTATTACCAGTATACCACGGGAAACTGCCCTGCTTTATCCTTTTCCGCAGAGCTGATTCGGTGCAAAAATTGTTTTTTACAAAAACGTTTGTTGTACAAACATTTTTTATGATAATATTCTTGATGACACATCGACTTCCGAAGGGGTGAGATGAGTTGACAAAGGAAACCCTGCCCGATCTCTTGACGAATTCGCTCGGCTTTAACTTTGGCCGTTTCGCGGCAATTGGAAGAAAGCTTTTTCATCAGAAGCTGCTGCCTCTCGGGGTGGATGACACCCAGTTAAGCGTGCTGGCGATCTTAAATGAAAAAGGTCCGCTCGTTCAGGCGAGATTAAGCGATTACTTGGGAATCGATAAAGCGACGATGGTCAGTTTGGTCAATGCCTTAAAGTCGAAAGGCCTGGTTTCCAAAAAACCGCATCCTTCCGATCGACGCGCACACCATGTTTATATTACCGATCGCGGTCAGGAAACTTTATGGCAAGCTTGGGAGATTTCCCAGGAGTTCACCGACGAATTATTTTCCGTCCTGAGCAGCGAAGAAAGAGCCATGCTGATCGACATGTTGAACAGACTGTACCATCATTCCGTCGAACTTCAAGAGAAAGGGAGAGATGAAAAGTGTCAAAACCCACCCAACCCACATTACCTTCCGACACATCGGTAGTGCCCAAGGCGTGGTATGCCATTGCCTGGTCAAGCGAATGCAAAGAAAAACCGATTAAACGAAAAGTGGCAAATATCGATTTCGTTCTGTTTCGCAATAAGGAAGGACAAATCCAGGCCGTTCAAGCGTATTGCTCCCACCGTGGCGCTGATCTGTCAACGGGAAAAGTAATCAATGGCTGTGTGCAATGCCCGTATCACGGGTGGGAATTCAGCGGAGATGGGAGATGCCGGAAGATTCCCGCTCATCCCGAACGGGACATTCCCGACTTTGCGCACATCCAATCGTTCCCTGTACAAGAAAAAGCCGGCATGATTTGGATTTATCCTGATTCTTCAACGAAAGCGCCGGATTTACACCTCTTTCCGATTTTAGAGGAGCCGCAGTTTGTCTACAGTCCTTACCAAATGGTGTGGAAGGCCCATTTGACAAGAGTGGTGGAAAGCGTACTGGATGTGGCGCATCTCGCTTTTGTTCACAAACAAACCATCGGAAAAGGCCTGTCTCCCGAGATCAATGATCTCTCCTTTCAAGCGGAAAAAGATGACATCCATTTTCAAAAAGGAACCAATCGCTTTCATTACCGTTTTCCAAACCAATGGATTCAATACTTGGGAAAAAACGAAACCAAAATGTTCACATTTGCCACATTCACTCCGCTGGATCACGAAACCACGGTGATTTTCAGCCAGATCGGGCGGACCTTTGCCAAACGGGTTCCCTTCATCGGAAAATATTTATCTCATTTTGGCCTTCGCGTTTTAAAGGAAGATCAATTAATAGTGGAAGGCCAGCATCCCCGTCCCATCCCGGAAGCTTTGCGAATGGAAGCCCATGTGCCATCTGACGGCGTCCAAGTCCGCTTTCGCCATCGTTGGTATCAGTTTTTGAAAAACGAAACGGAGCACCTGCTAGTGAGAGGAAGCGAATAAAAATATTCGGAAAGAACCGAATCATCCTCTTTTCATTTGCTGATTCCCTTACAAACGTTTTCATTCAAAGAAAACGTGATATAGTATGGAATAGAATTGGCTTTACCCATCTGATCATGCTGGGAGGATCTTCCATGTACCAAGTAAACAACCGGATTGAAATTACTTCGCCGGAACATCTGCAAACCCTGAAAGAGCGTTTTGCCAACGCTCCGCAATCGATGACACGCGTTCCCGGATTTGTTTCCTTCCGTTTGCTGGAGGCGGAGGACGGATCTCATGTCATTGCCGAAACTGTTTTTGCTTCAAAGGAAGATTTTCTGGCCTGGATTGAAAGCGATCATTTTAAACACGCCCATGGCGGTCGCAGCGGTGACCCTGGACGCCCTGAACTTGCCCGCTATTATGTGGCGATCACGTAAAAGGAGCGACGATTGATGAATGCATATTCCCTGGTTCTCTTTGTCCATGTATTGCTCATCGCCTCCTGGTTCGGCGGCATTTCCTTAATGGCCATGGTCCTCCGGGATGCCATCCGTTCCAATGAAGGCGGAACGATGGCCCGGGCAATCAGCCGCGCCCAGCGGTGGAACCTGACCATGTTTGTCCCGACGGCCCTGTTGGTGCTCATCAGCGGAATGTATCTTCTGTATGTACAGTTGACCTTACATAACGAAGCGCTGTGGCTGATGGTAAAAGAGCGGTTCGGCAGCCTGTTTGTCATTGTTTATATCCTTTACATCGTTTTCTACGGAAGAAAAACGCTGAACCAGGTTCAGGCTGCGGAAAACGAGCCGGAGAAGGCAAAATCCCTTTTAAAACGCTACATCATGGTACTCAACATCTCCCTTCTCTGCATGGTTGTGCTTATTTTCTTCGTCACCACCAAAATTTAACGCCCAATGCAAAAGAAAACGGCAGGTCGCACGATGTCGACTTGCCGTTTTCCGATTTCACTCCCCATTCGATTCCAAATCCACTTCTTTTAAAGGAATCACTTTTGTTTTTTTCACCCATTTATAGCCGAGCCACAGCAGGATAAACAGCGGAAGGCCGATATACGAGACTAAAATGCCGTTCCAGTCAATCGTATTTCCGGTAAAAGCCTGGTAATTTTGCCCGACAATCACGATCACGCATAAAACGAGCGCGAAGAGCGGGCCGAACGGGAACCATTTCGCCCGGTAAACCAAGTGGTTCAGATCACGCCCCTGCGCAACATAAGCCCGGCGAAAGCGGTAGTGGCTGATCGCAATTCCCAGCCAGGCGATAAACCCGGACAGCCCGGAAGCGTTCAGCAGCCAGATGTAAATTTTCCCCTGACCGACCAGCGAAGCCAGAAAGGCAACAGCCCCGACTGCTGTCGTCAGAAGCAACGCGAAAACTGGAACACCCCGACGGTTTACTTTGGCAAAGAGTTTCGGCGCTTTCCCTTCTTTGGCCATTTGCCAGAGCATCCGCGTCGAAGCATACATTCCCGAGTTGCCTGCGGACAGCACGGATGTCAGGATCACCGCGTTCATCACCGAGGCGGCAAACGCCAATCCGGCTTTTTCAAAAATGATCGTAAACGGGCTTTTGGCGATTTGGTTTACGTCACCGCCGACCAAATTCGGATTGGTATAAGGAAGAACAAGTCCCATCACTAAAATCGCCAATGCATAAAACAACAAGATTCGCCAAAAGACCTGACGGATGGCTTTGGGAACATTTTTCCGCGGGTTTTCACTCTCTCCGGCGGCCACACCGACCAGCTCCGTCCCCTGGAAGGAAAATCCGGCGATCATAAATACGCTTAAAATCCCGAGCCACCCATGATGGAAGGGAGCGTCGTTGATCGTGAAGTTTTTAAAGCCGATCGCTTCTCCGCCCATAATCCCGAAGATCATCAATAAACCGATCACGATAAAAATGATAACCGTTGCCACTTTAATAAAAGAAAACCAATATTCCGATTCCCCGTATCCCTTTACGGACAATGCGTTCAATCCAAACATCAGCAGGAGGAAAAGGGCGCTCCACAAAATGGACGGCGAATGCGGAAACCAATAATCCATAATCAATGAGCCCGCCGACAGCTCAACAGCAATGGTAATCGCCCAGTTATACCAGTAATTCCATCCCATCGCAAATCCCAGCGCCGGATCGACAAACCTTCCGGCATAGGTGCTGAATGACCCCGCAACAGGCATAAACGTCGCCATTTCCCCCAAGCTGGTCATCAGGAAATAGACCATGATCCCAATGGCGAGATAGGCGACAAGCGCTCCACCCGGCCCCGCCTCCGAAATCGAAGCCCCGCTGGCCAGGAACACTCCCGTGCCAATCGAACCGCCAATTGCAATCATGGACAGATGTCTTGCCTTCAGCCCTCGTTTAAGTTCTGGTGACCGGTTTTGTTGACTCATAAAATCAAACACCTTTCATTATTTGATCGCGAGGTGGCTTGGGCAATAAAAAAACCGTCCCAATGCTCTCGTATTGAACGGACGGTTTGAGTGAACCCACACTCTACCCCCGCAAGATAGCGCACCACGTTTCCCGGGAAAGAAAACGTGACAGTGCTGCACCTGTTCGGACACAGCCCCAACCCGGACGCCCGGAGCCGGCAACCGGATTTCGGCGGCTTTTCCTTTCATTTGCAGTCATCAGTCAATCTCCGAACCTCGCACAAATTACTCTTAAAAGCCGCGACCTCTACCTCACCGTAGGATCGATGAGGGTGACTATGCACTTGTTCCATACGTCCTTTAGTATAGTAAAAAGTCAAAAGATCAACAAGGGAAATATTTGCTAGCAAGGAAATCACCGTAAGGTAAAGGACGCCGCCGGCAGAACAGGTTGTATTCATTTTTGATTTATCCTTTATAATGAAAAGAAGCAAAAGGAGGGAACCCCGATGGAAAAGCGCAAACGACGAATTCGCGAAAAAGCGAAACAAATCCATGATCAGTTGAAAAAGAAAGCGAATCTGGAAGAGATTTATCATACAAAGAGTTATTGCGAACAATGTGAAAATCAGGTTTGGCCTTGGGAAATCCATGTGGTGGAACAGCCCGATGGCACGGAAATGTGGGCCTGCCAAGCCTGTGTCAGGGAACATAACTTCCCTCTCTCCGAAAAGGAACATGCACTTGAGTTCGAAGCAAGACGCATGGCCGCCAAATGGCTGTTCCTGCGTGCGTGAAAAGGTTTACCCGGTTCAACAGGATTGTTCGCGTTGTAGCGCGGGATGGATGGCGATAACACTGCTTCACCCCCCCGGCGGCAATGGATTGCCATAAAAATCAGTGACGACACCTCCCGCCTCCTCTGCCGGTTTTTCCCTGCACCAGAATCGCGGAAGATGCACGCCGGCAAAACCAGGCGGTCAGTGCCGGGAGATCATCAACCATTGGACACCATTTCGCCCTCAGCCGTGGATCATCGCATCACGCTCCACATCACGGAGAACGGCAGTTGCCCTTGCCCAAACAGAAAGCGGTTACAAAAAAGGGCATCCCGCCAATCAGGCCGGTCAACCACACATATCCATTTCAGCAATTCGGTTTTTGCACAATTCCCTCTTTTATCATGCACCTTGATTTCTTCCGCCGAAAATCGCTCCACGACGCCGCTTGTCCCCGTTGCCAGATCATTCAGACTACTAATCTCCCAAAGAGATTCTCTTCTTTCCGCAGATCGTTTCCGACCATCCGCCTGCTTCAATTCCCCGTTGTTTCAAACAAAACTCCCATAAACAGGGAAACAACCAATTATCCCCTTCATTTGTGAAAATAGTTAGAAACTTCTTCTGTTAATCTTTAATTCTAGTACAAAAATATATAAAATCCTATTGCGGAAGAAAATCGTATTTTATTAGCTTTGACAAAGAAATTAAACGTCATCCGTCAGAGGGGAGAGACTATGGAGAAAACAAAGTTTTCACGACTTGAAGCCTTTTGGCAAAAAAAGGCGATGCTGGTCAACGCGACCGCAGCCTTGGTGCTTGTCAGCGGTGGGGTTTTGCTCACGTCCGGCTGCAGCCAAGAAGCAGCTGCACCGGAAGCGAAAGCCCCCACAGCCCATGTGCAACATGAAACCATCCAGGATGATTCAGCCTCATCCAACGATGTGGCAGATGTAACTGAAGTGACGGATATTAAACCGTTGCCGAAAAAAGAGAGTCAGTATGTGGAAAACATCTTGACCCATCATAACGTTCCACAGGTAAATCCGAGTGAGATCAACAATTCCGGTGCTTCTCATTCCGGGAGCTCGGCAAACGGCAATGCGGTCTCCCATCATACCGATAACAGCACAAGTCCGGCCACCGGCAACACAGCGCCAACCACACCGAAAACGGGTGACAGCCAGCATGTAAACCAATCTGCACCCACAACGAAACCGGCATCACCGGCGCCGGGCAAAGAGCAAAACCAGCAGCAACCAGGAGATAAACCGGTTGAAAAACCGCAACAACCCGGCACGGACAACCAACAACCATCCAACGGTTCGACGCAAACCCCGCCGGCAAATGACGGCGACACATCCAATCCGTCTGAACCTTCCAATCCTGCTCCTTCAAAGCCGGAGCAAACGGATGGCATAGAGACAACGGCATGGTTCCCGTTCTGGAGCACCAACTCCGGAAATCAGATTTTGTCTTCACAATCGCTCGATTCCATCAACCTGTTTATGTACGAATTACAGGCGAACGGAGATGTGGGCTATATGCAATATGCCAAAGCTCCTGATCCAAACACTTTGGCTCTCGCCCGCAAAAAAGGCACAAAAATTTATGCCACCGTCGCCAATACCGACGGTTGGAGCGATGTGAACAAAGCGGAAGATGAACTCCATAATCTCATCAATACACCGGAGAAACGGAGCCAATTAGCCGATAAACTCCTGGCCTTCACTCTTAAAAACAATTATGACGGCATTGATCTGGACCTGGAAGTGATCCGGGGAAGCGACCGCGACAATTTCTCGGCGTTCGTGGAAGTATTGGCACAGAAAATGCACCAGAAAAACAAAAAAGTGCTGGTCTCCGTTTATCCCAAAACATCCTATGGCGGCTGGGACGGCCCAATCTCCCAAGACTGGCAACGTCTCGGCAAAGCTGCGGATGAATTGGTGATCATGACCTATAACTACAGCATGAACAGCCCGGGACCGGGTGCTCCGCTCGATTGGATCAGCGATATTGTCAAATACGCCAATACCCAGGTGCCCTCGGAAAAAATTTATTTCGGTTTGCCTTCCTACGGTTACCTGTGGACCTCTGACGGCAAACGCTCCTCACTCTCTTACAGCCAGGCACAAAATCTGATCAAAACCAACCATGCCAAAGTCGTACGCGACAAGAACGGGGAGCCGACCTTTACCTATACATCCAACGGGGTGAAATACACAGGCTACTACCAAGATGCGATAAGCTGGCAACGGAAAATTGAAACGATCAAGCAAGGCAATCCTCACATCGGCGGCATTACCGAATGGTATATCGGTGCAGAGGATCCTGCCACCTGGAATATGTTAAAAACCGAATTAAAATAATTATTCCCTAAACCGGTAACCGGCTAAACATCTGGCTGGAAACCGGTTTTTTCTTTTCACCATAAAGAGAATCCAAGATAAACCGCTGCCCCCCACATCACCAAAGCTGAAATCTTCTGCAAAATCATCATGATCCGCCCTGAGCTGTCCAGTTCCCCCAGAAAGCGCCCCGCCAGGGCCAATCCGAAAAACCAGAACCATGAAACAAGTACCGTGGCAACGGCAAAAGCCGCTTTTTCCATCCCGGCGTACTGCAAAGAGCTTGTCCCCAGCACCATCGTCGTATCCATGATCGCATGGGGATTAAGCAGGGAAGCAGACGCTGCAAACGCAATTTGCTTCCGGGCGGAGAAGGTCTCCCGCGGATGGTCAAGGCCGCCGTCAGCTCCGGGCGTCACCTTCCAGGTATTCCATCCCATGTACAGCAAAAACAAAACCCCCATGCCAAGGAGAACCGTTTTGATCCATGATGATCCCAAAATCACCAGAGAAATCCCGAGCACCGCCAATGTAATCAACAGGGTATCGCACAACGCGGCGGTCAGGACGGTCGGCAAGGCCTGACGAAAACGCCGATGAAAGGCCCCTTGGTTAAAAACAAAAACGTTTTGCGCACCGAGCGGCAATATCAGTCCAAAGGCAAGAATTAATCCATGTAAAAATGCAGAAACCATCAAAATCCCTCCGAAAAAAGTATGGTTCCATCGTACAAAAGATTTTGCATCCTGTCGCCCGCCAATTGGATGGATTCCAACCCAACCAAGTTGTACAATTAACAAAAACAGAATCGTCCATCCCCTGTCAGCAGAAACCTGAAGGAGAAGCCGGAGCAAAACCGGTGGGGGAGTGGTGCCTCTTCTGGCCATGCCCGGCTTCCAACGCGATTTGACACAGAAAAGTAAAAGGATGGATCACAACCATGATTGATACCCATTGGAAACCCGACAAATCATCCCCTGTTCCTCTCTATATCCAGATCAGGGAATACATCAGGGAAAAGATCAAAAATGGCGAGTGGCCGGTTGGCAGCAAAATTCCGCCGCAACGTTATTTGGCAAAAGTCTGGAAGGTAAACCGGAGCACCATTGTTGCCGCCACAGCCGACTTAATGGCGGAAGGGCTGTTGGAAGGAAACAGCGGAAGCGGAACACGGATCATTAACAATACATGGTCCCTGATGCACTCTACCCGTCCGCCTGATTGGAACGCCTACGTTGATGCCGGAATCCATCCCCCCAATTTGCCGACCATTCAGGAAATCAACCGGGCGGAATTCCACCCGCACATCATCCGCCTGGGAACAGGGGAGCTCTCTCCCGACTTCTTTCCCCGTGACATGCTGAAAACCGTTTTGTCCCGGCTGCCGGATCAAATTGATTCACTTGGCTATGAAGAGCCGAAAGGACTGCCCCTGCTCAGGGAGCAACTGAGCAAGCATCTTAAAAGGATCGGAATCGATGCTTCCCCTTCCTCCATCTTGATCGTGTCCGGTGCCTTGCAGGCCTTGCAACTGATCGCGCTCGGCCTGTTGAAGCGGGGCTCTGCGATTCTGCTGGAAAAACCTTCATATCTCTATTCGCTTCATGTCTTCCAGTCAGCCGGGATGCGGTTATCCGGCCTCCCGTTGGATCAGGAGGGGGTGCAGATCAAATACATTCCCGTGCAGAAAAAGCGGCAAAATGCTTCATTGCTTTACACGATCCCGTCCTTTCACAATCCGACGGGCATCCTGATGTCGGAACAAAGGCGCAGAGACCTGCTGCGCATCTGTGAACAGGAGCGTTTACCGCTTATTGAGGATGATGTATACCGCGATCTGTGGCTGGACGAACCGCCCCCTCCTCCCCTGAAAGCAATCGACAAAAACGGGCTCGTCCTCTATCTCGGCAGCATGTCCAAAACCTTGAGTCCGGGCTTGAGAATCGGTTGGGTGGTCGGCCCGGAACCGGTTATCGAACGATTGGCCGATATCAAAATGCAGACGGATTACGGCTCCAGTTCCCTGTCGCAGTGGGTGGTGGCCAGATGGCTGTCCAGCGGGCTCCATGAACAGCATCTGAAGCGGGTTCGGGCAGAACTGAGAAAGCGGAGAGCCGCGGCAGTCGAAGCCTTGCATGCTTCTTTTTCCGATCTGGCCGCCTGGACCGTTCCCAAAGGCGGTTTTTATATTTGGCTGCATCTCCTTTCCCCGCTTCCCATGCGCGAGGTTTTTGAAAAGGCACTGAAAAAGGACATTCTGCTCAATCCCGGCAATATGTACGATCCAGGCGCAACCCGGAATATCCGGCTTTCCTATGCCTACGCCTCTCCCGATCAGTTGCATGAAGCCATCGTCTCGCTGGCCGGGATAATCCGAAACTTGTCCGCACATCCGTAAACAGAAAAATCCTGTCGCAACCATTCGCTTGTTGCGGCGGGACTCCTTAAGGGTTTGTAAACGGCATTCTTCGTGTTAATAAAGAAAAAAACTCCACCGGCCGGCCAAACAAAATGTCAGCCAGTCAATGGAGTTTATGGTCAAACATTTTATTCCACGGTTACGCTTTTCGCCAGATTGCGCGGTTTATCCACGTCATACCCGCGTTGGATGCAGGCATAATAAGCGAAGAGCTGGAGCGGGATCACGGTGAGAACCGGAGCGAGCAAGTCGATGGTTTTTGGAATGGTGATTACTTCATCCACCGATTTTTGCAACTCACTGTCCCCTTCAACGGCAAAACCGAGTACTTTGGCGCCCCGCGCTTTTACTTCCTGAATGTTGCTCACCATTTTATCAAAAACAGACGATTGGGTGGCAAGGGCGACGACCGGAATATTCTCTTCAATCAAAGCCAAGGTTCCGTGCTTCAACTCCCCGGCGGCATAAGCCTCGGAGTGGATATAGGAAATCTCTTTCAGCTTGAGCGAACCCTCGAGCGCGACAGCATAATCCAAACCGCGGCCCAGGAAGAAGAGATGCTCGTTGTCAGCGATGGAACGGGCAAATTCGGCAATCTTCCCTTCATACTCCAAAACTTGTTCCGCCAGCCCGGCAAGTTGTCCCAAATGGCTGATGATCTCTTTCAATTCCGCTTCGCTTTTATGACCGCGCACCTGTGCAAAGTAGAGGCCCAACAGGTAGATGGCGATCAGCTGCGACGTATAGGCTTTGGTCGAGGCAACAGCGATCTCCGGTCCTGCCCAGGTGATGATTACATCATCGGCTTCACGCGCCACGCTCGATCCGACCACGTTGGTAATCGCCAGCACGCGGGCCCCTTGTTTCTTTGCTTCGCGGAGGGCAGCAAGCGTATCCGCTGTTTCACCCGATTGGCTGATGACCACAACCAATGTTTTATCCGTAATGATCGGATCACGGTAACGATACTCCGAAGCCACATCGCACTCAACCGGAATGCGGGCCAAATCCTCGAGCACGTATTTGCCGACCAGTCCGGCGTGATAAGCTGTTCCGCAGGCCACAAAGTGGATCTTTTCGATGTTACGGATCGCTTCCGGGCTGAGAGCCACTTCGTTTGAAAGATCGACCAAACCATCTTTGATCCGGCTTGCCAGTGTATCGCGGATCGCTTTTGGTTGTTCATGGATCTCTTTCAGCATGAAATGGTCATAGCCGCCTTTTTCCGCCGTTTCAATATCCCAGGAAACATGCATCGGCTCACGTTCAACCGGGGTTCCGTCAACTTTCATCAGCTTCACTTGGTCTTTGGTCAAAACGGCCATTTCCCCGTCTTCGAGGATGTAGACTTCGCGGGTATGCTTGAGAATGGCCGGAATATCCGAAGCGATGAAATTCTCTCCCTGGCCGATTCCGACGACCAGCGGGCTGGCATAACGAACCGCAACCAGCTTATCCGGTTCGTTCTCACTGATTACACCGAGCGCAAACGCGCCTTCCAGTCGGGATACCGTTGCCTGTACCGTCGAAACCAAATCTCCGTTCCACAGGTCTCCGATCAGTTTGGCCACGACTTCGGTATCGGTCTCCGATTGGAAAGTATGGCCTTTGGCCATCAACTCTTCCTTCAGCTGGATGTAGTTCTCAATAATCCCGTTGTGAACAACTGCAAACCGTCCCGTGCTGTCCACATGGGGATGGGCATTTTCATCAGATGGTTTCCCGTGTGTCGCCCAGCGGGTATGACCAATTCCGAGCACTCCCGGCAAGGAGCGAACGGCCAGTTTCTCCTCGAGGTTGGACAAGCGCCCTTGCGCTTTGTTAACGCTGATCGTTTCTCCGTTGTAAACAGCCAGTCCGGCCGAGTCATACCCACGGTATTCCAGCTTGCTGAGCCCTTCCAGCAGAATATTTTGCGCCTGTTTGGCTCCGATGTAACCTACGATTCCGCACATAGTTATGAAAACCCCCTAAATTTATCCCTTTTTGCTGAGCACGGATCGAAGATTCAGGAGACAGGTTGATTATTGTCTGTTTGCCAAACGCAAAGTGCCGTAAAACACTCAGCTTCCCTATTCAGTTTTTTGAGTGAGAATGTGTAAGCCAGGTAGTGTTTGACAAAACAACAATTTTGTTTAAACTGGATCTTTCTTCTCATGCCCTCCCTTTTCTTCAGCAAAAACATCCGCTCAACAAAAAGGTTGATCTGATTCGTTTCTTTTTATTATTTTTTCTGTCTGCTCATTCACGCCATATCGCTGTTTTTGTTCGATGAGTCGCCTCACCGGTTTGAACAGCGATTCCTCGGCTCTGGCGCAAAGCCGGGAGGTATCCGCCGATCTTTTCGATACTCCTCCACCTCGTCAACTGCGGAGTCTTCGTTCACACCGCAGTCCTGGCGCTTTTCGACAACTTTTCCAAACCTCTGCTTCTCCCTTTTCGCTTCTTCACCTCCCAAAAAATGAAGAAGGCGATGTTTTTACTTCGCCTATGGGATTATATTATTCAAAAATAACAAAAATGTAAAGCAGTCCGATCAAAAAAGGGCCAGGGGGAAAGGCGAAACCCTACATCCCCCTTCTTATACGGCAAATGTTAAAATAATGTGTCGGTGTCGGCACATCTCAGGCGAGTTGCTTTTTCACTTCATCCGCAATGCGGCCGACATATTCCCGGAGCGCCTCTTCGTCCGGTCCTTCAGCCATCACGCGGATGAGCGGTTCAGTTCCCGACGGGCGAACCAGAACTCGCCCGTCACTGCCGAGCGCATTTTCCACTTCGGCAATTTTTTGGCGAATCGCTTCGTTTTGATCCCAACCCGCCTTGTCTTTTACCTTCACATTCACGAGCAATTGAGGATATTTTCGCATCATCGACGCCAGGCCGGACAGGGTTTGCCCTTTTTCCTTGACCACGCGTAGGAGCTGAACGGCGGTCAACATTCCATCTCCGGTGGTATTGTAATCAAGGAAAATAATATGGCCTGATTGTTCACCGCCCAGGTTATAACCGCCCTCTCTCATTTTTTCCATCACATAGCGGTCGCCCACTTTGGTTTTTTCCGTCCGGATCTCCAGCTCATCCATCGCTTTATAAAAACCGATATTACTCATGACGGTACTCACAATCGTATTTTCTTTCAATTTCTCTTTTTCTTTTAAATAGGAACCGCATATGCACAGAATTTGATCCCCATCCACCAGATTTCCTTTTTCATCGACAGCGATCAGGCGGTCAGCGTCTCCGTCAAAGGCTAATCCCAGATGGGCCTGTTTTTTCAGAACTTCTTTCTGAAGCCGCTCGGGATGAGTCGAGCCGCACTCTACGTTAATATTCACTCCGTCCGGATTGACATTGATCGCCGTTACATCTGCACCCAAATCCCGGAGCAACAGCGGAGCCAGTTCATATGCAGCCCCGTTTGCCCCGTCCACCACGATATGCATTCCACACAGATCCGTATCAATCGTATTTTTGAGGTGATCGAGATAGGCGGAAACCGCATCCGGCTGGTCAGTCACCCGGCCGACTTTATCTCCGACCGGACGTGGCAGCCGATCTTCCTTTTCATCCATCAGCGCCTCGATTTCCGCTTCGGTTTCATCCAACAGTTTATATCCGTCCGCACCGAAAAATTTAATGCCGTTATCCGGAAAAGGGTTATGAGATGCAGAAATCATCACGCCCGCATCGGCTTCCAGGTGTTGTGTCAGGAAAGCGACACCCGGAGTGGTCACGATCCCCAAACGGATGACGTCGCATCCGATTGACATGATTCCTGCGATCAGCGCGGATTCAAGCAATTCACCGGAGAGGCGCGTATCCCTACCCACAACGATTTTCGGCCGTTCTTTCTCTTTCGTCAGTACATAAGCGCCGCACCGCCCCAAACGGAAGGCTAATTCCGGTGTTAAGGTCTCATTTGCCACTCCCCGTACTCCATCGGTTCCAAAGTACTTACCCATACATTTTCTCCTCCTCATGTAAGCAACCAACAAATCCGTTACCCTAAAATTTGGATCTTTGCTTTTAACTTATCTTGACCCACGACCTGCACGTAGGAAGGAAGAACAAACCGGATTGGCACATCATGGACTCCAGCGGACAGATTTGAAACATCCACCAGTGCCCGTACATCTGCTGCACCAAGCTGGTCGATCTGTTTGGGTGCTCCTGAAAGAGTGATATTCAATTTCGCATCGGACGGTGAAAGGATCCGGGCATTCACCCCTCCATTTAATCCTGTTACTTCCAATGGAACGTTCTTGATCACTTTTGTCTCAGCAGGAATCATTTTAACATAGATTTTTATTTCTTTGGGTTCCACTTTTATGGCCGGACTATGAACCGGAACCAGCATCACCAACGTTGTGTCTTCCGTTATGTCCGATAAATCAGGCTGGGGACCTGCATAAAATTGTAAATGATTCAGATATGACATCGGTCCGTACACGGTAATCTGATCCACATTGGTATCGATCCCGGCTACGGCGTATTCGGGGGGCGGCGCTTTCCCCGGTTCGATTGAAAGAGGCACGGTCTTGCCGGGAATGCTGATCGGAACCTGCACCACTGCGGTTTTCGGCTCAATTTCGACGTTGGATAAAGGTCCGTTTTCACCGTATGCTTGGAGTACAATGACTTGATTCACTGATTTCTTCTTATTATTCAAATTGACAATCGCTTTGACAGAAGTTACCTTTTTCAGTTCCGCTTCCGTTCCTTTTACCAATACTTTGTCCGGATTGATCACGGGAGTCCCCGCTTTAAAGCCGTCCGGGACGCTTCCGATCAATTCCGGTTCCACATGCATCTCCTTTTGCAGCTTGGGAACCAGGGTCACATCGATCCGCGCCGGCTCCACCCGGGCATCGACAGGATACGGCAATCCTTTCACCTGAACCGGTAACTGATGTGTTCCCGCCCCAACACGCCGTGCATCGACATAAAGGCGATAATTCGTCGAAAAATGCCCGAAGAAGGCTTGGTTGCCTTCTACGATCAATTCCACTTTTGGGGGTTTTCCGACCAGATCGTAGTGTTCGTCATCGTACTTCACTTGGACCGTTGCTTCCCGAATATGCGTATCGCTTGAAGATGAAGAGAGGGAGGTGTCGGTTACAGCCGACCATAGCAGGATGGCCAAAGCCAACGAAATGATCCGCAAAATCCAGTCATTTTGAAGCCATTTATTCATCCGTCCTCTTCCCTTCTTTCTCCTTGCGCGACCAAAATACAACCGCAAATTTCTCCGGCGGCTTCAATTCTTCATATAACCGGGATACCAGCGTTTCTTCACTCAGGTTTCGCTCCAGACGCCCATGCACCGCCAGCGAGATCTGGCCCGTTTCTTCAGAGACGATCACAGTAACCGCATCGGACATTTCGGAAATGCCGATCCCGGCACGATGGCGCGTCCCCAATTCCCTGCTGATATAAGGGCTTTCGCTCAAAGGCAGATAACACCCCGCCGCCATCAGCTGATCCCGGCGAATGATAACCGCCCCGTCGTGCAAAGGACCTTTGGGAATGAAGATATTGCGAATCAATTCCGGGCTTAACTTCGCTTCCAGCAACGTTCCCGATTCTATATAATCAGACAGCCCTGTCTGCCTTTCAATTACGATCAGGGCTCCCGTATGCTGCTTGGCCAGAGTTGAAACCGCTTTGGCTATATCGCTGACCACACTGGTGACGATCTGATCTTCCGCCTGGACACTCCGTCCGAAAAAACCGCCTCTTCCCAGTTGCTCCAATGCGCGGCGCAACTCCGGCTGAAAAATGATGATCACCGCAATGACACCGACGGAAAACAGGTTTTGAATCAGCCATTCCAGTGTGCGAAGATGAAATACGTTGCTGATCAACCAGATGATGATCAGAACGGTAAGTCCTTTTAAAAGTTGAACGGCTCTGGTACCACGCAAAAGTTTTAACAGATGATAGATTATATAGCTGACGATCAATATATCAATAATATCATTCAAGTAACTGCGAATCTCCAACAAAGACTGCATGCGTCCCCTCCATCCATTCAGTTCCCCATTATTATGCTACATCATTGCTGCGATGCATTCCATCACCCGTTATTCTTCCATTATATCGCAGCGGATGGGAAACCCCCTAACCGGCTGCCGCGGAAAATGAGGAGCACAGGTGTCCGTAACCCGCCCCCGCAATAAAATCCCACACAAAAAAGAACCTGCCCCAAATGAGCAGGCAGGAAACATTCTGCGCTTTTTAACCCGTATTTCTGAGCCCGGCGGCGATCCCGTTAATCGTCAGCAGCACTTCTTCCAAAAGGGAATCGGCCAGGGTTTGATCATTTTCTTCTTTTCTCCGTTTGGCAAGCAAAAAGACCTGGATAAAGCTAAGAGGATCAACGTAAGGATTACGCAGGCGAATCGATTCCTGAATGACAGGCACACGATCCAGCAATTCCTCCTGTTCCGAAATCGCGAGCACTTTTTCGCGCGTAAGCATAAATTCTTTTTCAATCAGTTTAAACAGCCGCTCTCCGGCCGCTGAATCTTTAGCCAGCGACGTGTACTCACGGGCGATAACCAAATCGGCTTTTGCCAGAGCCATCTGCAAATTGTCGATCAGGGAATGGAAAAACGGCCACATTTGATACATCTCGCGCAAAAGGCGCAATCCCTTCTCCCCGTTTCGCTCGAGATATTTTCCCAGTCCCGTTCCGGCAGCGAACCAGGCCGGGAAGAGGTAACGCGTCTGCGTCCACGCAAACACCCAGGGGATCGCCCTCAGATCTTCAAATTGTTGACTGTTTTTGCGTCTGGCGGGACGAGAGCCGATTTTCAGTTCCCCTATCTCCGGAAGCGGGGTCACATCGTTGAAGAAGCCAAGGAAGTCAGCATCGCCAAAGACGAGTTGCTGATATTGTTCCAATGCGTATCCCGACACTTCCTCAATCGCCTTCTCCCATGCCGGATCAAGTTCATGATGTCCATTCGTCACTGCGGTCGTGGTCGAAAGGAGCAAAGACGCCGTTGCCTGTTCCAAACTCCGGAGTGCAATCGGCCTCAGCGAATAACGGGACGAAAGCACTTCCCCCTGTTCCGTGATCTTGATGCCCCCCAGCAAAGCGGAATCGGGATTTGCCAGGATATTGCGATGCAAAGGTCCGCCACCGCGCCCCAATGCTCCTCCCCGACCATGGAAAAATTTCAGTCTCAGCCCATACTTCTCCGCCAGGCGGTTCAGTCTCAGCTGGGCTTGATACAACTCCCAGTTCGCAGTAATCACACCCCCGTCTTTGTTGCTGTCGGAATACCCGAGCATAATTTCTTGCCCCGGCTGCTCTCCATGATAGAAGGGAATAAAGGCGGGATGCTGAAAATATGCTTCCATAATCTCTTCGGCCCGGTGCAGGTCGTCAATGGTTTCCAGGAGCGGAACGGCATGGAGCCTTGATTCTTTGCCGCCGTGCAAACGGTGCAGTCCCACTTCTTTCGCGAACAAAACCACTTCGAGCAAGTCGCTCGTCCCCTGGGTCATGCTGATCAAGTAATTGCGGATCGCTTCTTCGCCAAATTCCTGTTTTGCTCTGGCGATCATGCGAAAGAGCTCCAAACATTTTTCCGTATCCGGGGAGTAGCTGACAAAAGGGGAAGTAAGAGGCCTCGGATCTTGCAACAATTCGGTCAGTAAAGAGATTTTCTCCTGCTCCGGCAATCGATCATATCGTTCCTCAATTCCCAATTTACCCAATATTTCGGTTAACGCTTTTTCATGTTCGGCGCTGTGCTGGCGAATATCCAAGGTGAGCAGATGAAAACCGAACAATTCCACCTGGCGAATCAGATGGGCCAGATCATGATCGGCCAGGACATCTGCATGATGCAAACGCAGACTTTCCTGAATCAAGGTTAAATCGCGAATAAATTCTCCGGCTGTCCGGTAAGCCCCCAACTCCTTTTTGCCGGTACGCGTATGATGTAACCTGGCTAACATAAAAGTGCACTTGCGGCGATAAGGTTCGTTCTCATTCCGCCATTTCCCCTGCCCGACATCTTCCAGCTGCACCTCTGCTTCATCCCTTAGCAGAGACTCGCAAAGCGCATCGGAAATGGACACTCTCCGCGTGGAATAACTCAGTTTTTTAATCAGGCTTTGCAAAGCTTCTTTGTATTTTCGGATGATCAAATTTCTTTGCAGCACCAGCGTATTCCAGGTTACGTCCGGTGTAACCGAAGGGTTTCCGTCACGGTCTCCGCCAATCCAGGAACCAAAGCGCAAAAAGGAAGGAACCTGCCACTTCTTCTCGGGGTAAATGCGGTTTAAACAGCGGGTCAGCTCTTGATGAACGACGGGCAAAACTTCAAACAGCGTTTCGTCAATGTAGTAAAGCCCATTGCGAACCTCATCCATCACGGTCGGTTTCCGTCTCCGCAATTCATCACTTTGCCATAAAGCCGTCACTTCACCCAAGAGATTTCTGCGGATCTCTTCCCGCTCTGTTTCGGTGGTGTAAGGATGATCCAGTTTCATCATCAGTTCGGCGATGCGGTGATGGATATCGAGCGTCGTTCGCCTCATCGCTTCCGTCGGGTGGGCAGTGATCACCAGCTCAAGCGAGAGAAACGGCAATGCTTTCTCCACTTGTTCCGCAGTCATGCCTTTTTCTTTCAACTCCTGAACTGCATGTTCAATCGAAAATGGTTGAACAACTCCTGCCTCGGACCGGCGATAAAAACGATGCCGCCGTACCCTGTGGTTTTGCTCGGCAATATTGACCAACTGGAAGTAGATGGCGAATGCACGGATCACATTCTGACGCATCTGCGGCGATAGCTGACGGATCTCCGATTTGCATTGGTCCAGCACGGCAGGATCATAGGAGCGGCGAAGCTGCTTGGTCAGTTCGCGAATTTTTTCGACACGGTCGAGGAGTTCTTTTCCTCCTTGCATCACGAGAACATCGCCCAGAATATGACCGAGAAAGCGCACATCCCGCCTTAACGGATTCTCATTGGCTGAAGCCTGTTTTGCTAAAGGATTCATTCCGTCACCCCTTCATATGAGAAAGCTTTTATGTTCATCAATCAGCGAAGGCCTTTCTGTTTACCAAATGCTCCGATCCCCCCTGACTCATTGCACGCTAGGTCTTGCGGGTAACCGCCATATCGCTCATGTTCAGATTTACACAAGACTTCAGCAACCGGTAACCGCTGGGAAAAAAGCGGCCGGATGCACCAAAACATGAAGCCCTCTTTTCTTCCGTCGCGGGAATCCCCACTCGGGACGCAGGCGGAGACGATCCCGGCTCTTGCTAAAAGTTTCACAACCATCCCTTTTACAATCGATAAAAGAACGATGCTTCATCCTAAAAATCAATCGCTTCTCATTTCCCTCCTTCTTTCTCTGAGTCGCTCAAAATTGAATAATAGAATTTAGGCATAAAATTTGATAAATTAAATAAAAAAATTTTGGTTAATGTATAAACATTCATTTTTCGATCTTTTTTTATTATGCCATAATGTGCGGTGAAGTACAAAGCGACACTTTTTTCCTTTCCTTCTTTAAGCCGTTACAGCGAAGCATCCATAAAAAAGCGCAACCATCGAAGGTTACGCGACAGGCTCTGATTATAGCACTTTTTGTCCAAATACAGATCCCATGAGGGCAACTGCCACTTTTGCTGTCTGATTTTCCCGATCCAAAATCGGGTTCACTTCGACAAATTCGGCGGATGTCACAATCCCTGCCTCTGCCAGCATCTCCATGGCCAGATGGCTCTCTCTGTAAGTAACCCCGCCCGGTACCGGTGTTCCTACTCCGGGAGCATCTTTCGGATCAAGCCCATCCAGATCCAGGCTTAAATGAACGCCATCCGTTCCATTGGAGACGATCCCGATGGCTTCCTCCATCACACGCGCCATGCCGAGGCGATCGATTTCATGCATGGTAAACACCTTGATCCCAAGCTGACCGATCAAGTCCCGCTCACCCGGGTCCAGCTCCCGAGCCCCGATAATCACCGTATGTTCCGGTCGTACCTTGGGGGCAAATCCGCCGATATTCACCAGGTCCGGATGACCAATTCCAAGACTGACCGCCAGGGACATTCCATGGATGTTACCTGAAGGAGAGGTTTCCCCTGTATTTAAATCCCCGTGGGCATCATACCAAATAACCCCCATATTTTCATACTGCGCTGCTGCACCTGCTATTGTTCCGATTGCCATACTGTGATCTCCGCCCAACACAAGCGGGAAACGATCGCGCGCAATCACCCCGGAGACGGTTTCAGCCAATTTTTCGCAGACATCCCTGATTTCATTCAAATATTTTAACTTTGGATCACCCGCTGACTTTGATTCGGGACTGGGCACGTGCAAATCACCCAAATCTTCCACTTCATATCCAAGCTTTTGCAACAAAGCTTGCGCTGAAGCATAGCGAATGGCACTCGGACCCATATCAACTCCCCGGCGCCCTTGACCGAGATCCATTGGCATGCCAATAATCGTAATCGGTTTCTTTTCCATAGCCATTCTCCTTTTTATCGAACTACAGGCGTATGAAATACAAGGTATTGGATGATCAACAATCTGATGAACGAAGCGCTTTCATTTTAGCACAGAATTTCATTTACTTACAGAAATATTTTGGAAATAATCTGCTTATTTTGGTATATTTATTCAAATAAGAGGAATAAAGTAGCACATTTTTAATGATCGTGCACCATTCTTATTAAAAATTTAATAGATAGATTGATAGAATCCAGGATAATCGGAGAAAATTGATGAGCCGTGATCTTGCCCCGCACCAAAAAATGCCGGATCGGGAACAACCCATGGCACAGGACAAATGCATTTCTCATTGATCTCTTTTCCGGACGAAACCGGCTGCCCGGCATTTCACGAAACTGCATCCGTTCACTGGTTTCTCCGCATTCCCTCTTGATCAAGATTGTCAGTTTCTGTGAAGACCAATCACTTGCACGGTAGGATTAGCCCATATCTTTGCCTTGGAACAAGAATATGTTCATCCGCCTGATCTCCGCTGACCGGGATTGCATAATGAGTAACCCATCCTGCTCACCGATGCTTTTTCTTCCAACAATAAAAAAAACCGTCATGCAGGCGTCTTTCTGTTATATTCGGGATTGATCTTTTCTTATGAGATTTATTACACGGTTCGGGTTTCCGGTCACGCAAATGCTCCCTCGGTCTTCTTTATTCTGTACTTTCCTGCCCGATTTCTCTCATCGTTTTTGTTTGGGCAGATTGATTCGTACCTGTCTGGCTTCCCCGAAATAAAAAAACGGATTGCAGCACGACATACAAAAAAGAGGACTTCGTTGAGTTCATCCAACGAAGTCCTCTTTTTCAAGTTGGAGCGGAAGACGGGATTCGAACCCGCGACCCTCGCCTTGGCAAGGCGATGCTCTACCCCTGAGCCACTTCCGCATAATATGGTGAGCCATGAAGGACTCGAACCTTCGACACCCTGATTAAAAGTCAGGTGCTCTACCAACTGAGCTAATGGCTCAAACATTGGCTGGGGAAGTAGGATTCGAACCTACGCATCACGGAGTCAAAGTCCGTTGCCTTACCGCTTGGCTATTCCCCAACACTTAAGGAATGGTGGAGGGAGTAGGATTCGAACCTACGAAGGCAATGCCAGCGGATTTACAGTCCGCCCCAGTTGGCCACTTTGGTATCCCTCCGCATCAAATGGTGGACGCTGACGGGATCGAACCGCCGACCCTCTGCTTGTAAGGCAGATGCTCTCCCAGCTGAGCTAAGCGTCCGCTTTTGTGGTGACCCGTAGGGGATTCGAACCCCTGCATGCCAGCGTGAAAGGCTGGTGTGTTAAACCGCTTCACCAACGGGCCATTTCATGGAGCTTCCTACCAGGCTCGAACTGGTGACCTCTTCCTTACCATGGAAGCGCTCTGCCAACTGAGCTAAGGAAGCATATCTGGCTCCTCAGGCAGGACTCGAACCTGCAACCTACCGGTTAACAGCCGGGTGCTCTACCATTGAGCTACTGAGGAATATTAACATGGAGCGGGTGAAGGGAATCGAACCCTCGCATTCGGCTTGGAAGGCCGATGTTCTACCATTGAACTACACCCGCACATCTGGAGCGGAAGACGGGATTCGAACCCGCGACCCTCGCCTTGGCAAGGCGATGCTCTACCCCTGAGCCACTTCCGCATAATGTGGTGAGCCATGAAGGACTCGAACCTTCGACACCCTGATTAAAAGTCAGGTGCTCTACCAACTGAGCTAATGGCTCAAAATAATGGCGGAGCTGACGGGATTCGAACCCGCGATCTCCTGCGTGACAGGCAGGCATGTTAGGCCTCTACACCACAGCTCCATCTGGTGGACGCTGACGGGATCGAACCGCCGACCCTCTGCTTGTAAGGCAGATGCTCTCCCAGCTGAGCTAAGCGTCCGCTTTTGGTGACCCGTAGGGGATTCGAACCCCTGCATGCCAGCGTGAAAGGCTGGTGTGTTAAACCGCTTCACCAACGGGCCGTAAATTTGGCAAGAAAAAAACCTTCACCTTGTATTAAGAGAAGGAATGGAGCGGAAGACGGGATTCGAACCCGCGACCCTCGCCTTGGCAAGGCGATGCTCTACCCCTGAGCCACTTCCGCATAATGGTGAGCCATGAAGGACTCGAACCTTCGACACCCTGATTAAAAGTCAGGTGCTCTACCAACTGAGCTAATGGCTCAAACATTGGCTGGGGAAGTAGG
>NZ_JAECVZ010000031.1:0-32787 GCF_016055135.1 Thermoactinomyces sp. CICC 10521
CTTAACGTGAAACAGGCAAGGGAGCTGGTGTTATTTTGATTTGGAACAAATTTCTATTTATAACTGTATATTTTACACGTATCTCGGACTTACCCCTATATTATATTTTGATTGCCATTATGACCGTTATTCAGCCTTGTGTTTATATTCTGAATTATCCATGACTGATGCTCAGGAGGAAGCATGAACACGTGATTCCTGAGTTACCTGTATAAATTTGAAATGACTTGAGAAACCATCCACGATGCGCGCTGGCGTTCCCGTGACCGCCACGTTGGGAGGAGAGCAGGACTTTTGTCTTTACATAATGTAAAAAACATATTACACTAACCATCAAGCAGATAGAGTGGTGATCAATCATGACGTTAAACAAAAAAGGGAAACTCCGGAACAGGATCATGGTGTTGCGAACAGAAAAGGGTTGGGCACAAAAAGAGTTAGCGGAAAAAGTAGGGGTTACCAGACAGACGATTATTTCGTTGGAAAGGAACAAATATTCGCCATCTTTGGTGTTGGCTTTTGAGTTGGCGCGCGTTTTCGGAAGAGATATCAATGATGTGTTTCAATATAGCATATTTGAAGAGGAATCGGATGATATTCGAATTATCTAAATATAATGAATGTGAATATTACTTTCACCTGGACGGGGGATTGATGTCTGTTCATCTTGGGTGACGCGGTGGGAGAAGTGATTTTACAGACTGTTGTTAATCAAGTAAACATGAAAGTAAGACGAGCAGAGGTTTATGGCTTTTCGGTACCGAATGGTGCAGGTAAAACAACCACTATTGGTATGTTATATAAGTGCCTAAAAGTCTAATAAAAAAAACAGGCCATCGTGACCCTTAATCAGAATAAAGTTAGCGATAATTTCCGATAAAAGAGTTGTTTCACATGGCTCTGTACAAGATTACCATAGATTTTGAGATTTGCCTCGTCTATGGATAAAAGATTCAAAAGGGAATGTAGTGGCTAAATGGTTCGAGTTTTGTGATCTTAATGATCCGATTTTTGTTTGATGAAATAGTAAAGACCGCCCATCAGTGATAGCAAAAGCCAACCGATATTCACAAGTAGAAACGGGTTTAACAATACATCGGCGATAGAAGGATTCTTCTCCATGATTTTGGTCATGCCCATCGCGGGTAAGGACCATGGATAAAAATATCCAATCCAATAAGCTTTTTTGGAGCCAACGATAAGGAAGACAGGGAGCGCCAACAAAACACTGAAGACGACAGATTTGGTGTAGTTGCCCCAATGGGCAGAAATAGCTAATTGTAAAGCAATCAATGGCAAAGCACCAAACCAACCCAAGATGATACTCTCTATCATAATGAGCCAAGGAAAAGCGCTGTCAAAATTGCTCACCCATCTGGCGATCGCAAATTCAAGGAAAGCGATCACTTGGGTAAGCCCTAACAAGATCGTTAGCCAGAGGAATTTAGACAAATAAAATTGCTTCCACGATATTGGATATGTTAAGATTTTGGACCAGTTATTCCCTTCGTGTTCTACTTTGCATACATTGGCAGCGAGTAAACCGGACAGGACAGGGAAAAAGATGGTCGGATAAAAGAAACTGGTCATCCCCCATGCCGTAAGCGAGTCATTGGTGCTTAGATAATGGTTGGTTTCGGTCATAATTTTCACATAGATCAATACACCATATGTGATTGGCAGCAAAGGCAGCAGCAAAATGAGCCACCATATATTGGTTTTTCTTGTTTTTAACCATTCAATTTTTAAAAGGGTCACCAAACAGAAGTCCTCCTTTAACCGTTAGTTGAATTCCTTTTGGTAAAAATGTACCACCCCGATGGCCAACGATATCGCTCCAAACAGAACCGAAAGCAGTAAACTGCTCCCATCCAATGCAGACGTTGTTTTTTCCATGAATAATGCCTGATAAGAAGTTGGTTCAGCGGGTAAAAAAGTGGACCAAAATCCCCACGGAGTCCACCATCCCCAGTTTTTAAAAACGGGCGCTAAAATGATAGCAGCGATGCCGATTGCAATAGGTGTCGTCTGGTTTCGACTGACCATCGATATCCACAATTGAAAAGATATATATGGTATTGCAAGCATGAAAGGAGAATAAACACGGAAAATAAGTTGATTTATGGTAAAAAGGTGTTCGATATCCCAAAATAGACAGATGAAGTAAACGCCCAGCACGAACAAGATCCCCATTACCAAAGTGAAGATCAGAGCCCAAAAAAATTTAGCCAGATACACTTTCCATTTCGCTAAAGGTATGACAAATATTTGTTTCCATGTGTTTGATAATTGTTCCATGCTTACCAAATAAGAAGTGAAGATCGGAACGGTGAAGGCGATTACCTGCCAGAGAAAACGGCTAACCAGTGTGAAAATCAATCCCCATCCTTGCTCTGGGGTATGATTTGTTTGCAAGTAAAATCGAAGCGCCAATCCTAAAAGGGTACAAAAGGCAAAGGGGACAATACCGATAAGCCATACCATCCAACTGCGTCGGAATTTAATGAATTCGACACCGATCATCGAACTCATGATGAAATCTCTCCATCTTGTACCATTTTCAAAAATATTTGCTCGAGAGAAGTATCTTCTTCCTGAATTTGATAAATCGTAAAGTGATTATCAATTAATAGTCTTTGCATCTGAGCAACAGTTTCTTGTGAAGGTGAGTCAACATAAATAAACAGGTGATCTCGAGAGATGGAGTAATGGTTTTGTCGAAGTAATGACTCGGCTTCTTCTGAACGGTCTGTCTTGATAATGAGGCGCTGTTTATTTTTATTTTTGAGTTCAGTATTCGACCCTTGAAACAGCTGATGACCATGGTGGATAATGCCCACGCTGGTCGCCATTTGTTCCACTTCACTCAATAAGTGGCTAGATACCAAAATGGTGACCTTAAATTTTTGGGGAAGCTCTTTGATTAAGTTCCGAATCTCATGGATTCCTTCTGGATCTAAGCCGTTGGTTGGAACATCTAATATCAAAAATTCGGGTTGATTTAAAAGAGCGGTAGCAATCCCCAAACGTTGCTTCATCCCCAGCGAATATTTGTTTACTTTTTTGTGTTTGTCCTTTTCTAAATGAACCATTTTTAGCACTTCGTTGATTCGAGACTGAGAAACATTGAGCATTCTGCGTGCAATATCGATGTTTTCGTATCCAGTAAGATGTCCGTAATAACTTGGTTTCTCCACTAAACATCCGATTCGCCTTAAAATTGAAATCCGGTCTTTGTGAAACTCTCTCCCGAATATTCTAACTGTTCCTTTCGTAGGACGAGTGAGTCCATGTGACTCCTCCTCAATGAAAATGAAGGATGGTAAAGCGGATGAGTCCTTCTTGGAACGACTCAATATTTTTTCCGCAACCAAAGGAGTGAAAGGTTGCCTATCAATAATGAACCCATGAGAGAGAGCGTAATGACATTTTTGTATATTGTAATTGAAAAATTCAAATAAGAATCCAAGACAATAATGGCTGTGAGGGCTGCCGCAAGGATGGTTAACGTTATTCTGTAAGATTCGTTGAAAATCAGCAGACCACGTTCATCTTTCCCCTCATTACGATATATGATCATTTTTAAAATAAACGCAATCACAAAGATGATAGGCACCACTTTGGTGAGTAAATCCATCTGTACCATCTCCTTTTATACATATTAACGAAAATTAAAATTTAACTGCAGCTTCGTGTTCAATCCCAATAGCAATATATTTTTTACATTTTAACAACCACTTTTGTATAGTGATAATTTTCTCATTTTTAGGAAAACCAGACTCTGCGCTGATTGGAACGCCGAGAAGTCCCTTTTGTCGGGTCGGCTCTTTTTTTTGCAAAAAACAGGGGTCTAAAAGCCTTTTGTGAGCAAAGGAAAAATCTTCCGACGGCAGCATGATGACCACTTTCAAACAAGAACGACTGAAACACCGGTAACCGAATCATCCCCCGTTTCGTCCATCCGGTCGCACACGTCTGCTTTCCTCGATTCCGATCAGCCAGCCAAACCCGCGCTCATGGCGTTGTTTTCTTTGTGTAATAGCATTGGTTTGATCATTGTAAGCCATCAATATCTAACAGCGCGTACCAAATCCCGTTTTTGAATAGATTCGGCAATTTCCGAGTAAGATGCGTTTATTCGTACGAAATTTCGTACAATGCGTTCCGCACTGACAATTGAAACGGAGTACCGTATAAATCAACTGGCATCGTAAAGGTCATGCGCTGACTCCGGAAATACTCTGCCAATTCGACCGCATAAGGTTGTAATTTTTCATCATCTTGCATCAAAACGCTGTTCGGAAAAGGGAGCATCGACCGATTTTGCTGGTTTCGTAAGGAAATCAGAGTGTTGTTGGTGCAGTAGCTCAGGATGAATATCAGCGTGTCATCCCTGAGTTTTCTGTATAAACACGAAATGACTTGAGTTGCTTCGCATGCAATCTCAAGTCATTTCGTATCAGCTATTTATGGGATCGGGACAATTAAACGACGACAAACTTTAATCCGATTCAATCCAGAAATGCTCCTCGCAATGCCTCCAGGCCATCCTTATAGATCCCATGGAATAGATTTATGGCCTCTTCGTCACTAACCCCTACAGGTGTGAAGCTGCCAGACCACTCTACCAGCGAGGTTTTGCTGTCAGGAAGCTCACGAACGCGGATCGTGGATTCATAATCAGTGACTGGAAATGGTGCTTCCATAATCGAGTAGGTGTAATAGCGCTCCTTGTCGTTAAACGCAACCAGACGCTCCACAATCACATCGCCATCGGGATTAACCAGCCGACGTACGCGTCCGCCTTGGCTTAGTTCGCTTTTCGGTATATAAGGTAGCCAGTC
The DNA here is from genome assembly GCF_016055135.1 of Thermoactinomyces sp. CICC 10521. NCBI lineage: Bacteria > Bacillati > Bacillota > Bacilli > Caryophanales > Thermoactinomycetaceae > Thermoactinomyces > Thermoactinomyces sp. CICC 10521. The sequence goes on from NZ_JAECVZ010000031.1 coordinate 4,845, forward strand.
TGGCAATGAGTTAAAACCTCCGATCAATTGCCATACTTGGTCAGGCGAAGCTGGAATTTCAATCGTTGCAGTTGTGTGTGCCATATTGATTACTCCTTTTTGAAATCGATTGGCAGTGGTGCGTCATGCGCCACCAGTTTCTGTTCACGCATTTCATGCCAAAATGCGTCTGGAATAATTTCGTTCAATGCAGCTTTGTCTTCTGCGATCCGCTCAGGACGGCTAGCACCGGGGATGACGGCAGCAACTGCCGGATTGGCCAGCACAAATTGCAGGGCGGCAGCCTTGACGCTGATTTGGTGGCGCTGTGCAATGCTTTTGATTCGCTCAACTTTCGAAATGATTTCCGGCGATGCCTTCTGATACTCGAAGTGGGCACCTCCAGCCAGGACGCCTGAGCTGTATGGGCCACCGATAATAATGTCGACATTGTTTTTTGCGGCGGCGGGCATCAATCGTTGCAGTGCGCGCTCGTGATCCAACAATGTGTAACGGCCGGCCAGCAAGCATGCGTCCGGATTCGCTTCCTCCAGTTCCAGAGTAATTTCGATCGGCTCAACGCGGTTCACTCCGAGCCCCCAAGACTTAATTACTCCTTCTTCACGCAAACGTGTCAGCACACGGAATGCTCCTTTTCGGGCGGTTTCAAATTGTGAAAGCCACTCGTCGCCGTGGAAATCCTGCGCTACATCATGAACATAGACAATATCCAGACGATCGGTTTTCAAACGTTTCAGGCTCTGTTCGATCGAGCGCAGGGTGGCGTCTGCACTGTAGTCGTTGACGATCTTATTCTTGCGGCCGAATTCGAACAGCCCTCCTTTCTCGCCCAAGTCACGCGAGGATGGGTCTTCCAGTTCGTCCAGAATCAAGCGGCCCACTTTTGTACTCAACACATAGTCATCGCGACGCCGTTTCGACAGTGCTTCACCAAGACGGATCTCGGCCAGACCGGCGCCATAGAATGGAGCGGTGTCAAAGTAACGAATGCCATGCTCCCAGGCGGCATCTATAGTTGCCATTGCTTCTTCTTCCGGGATGTTACGGTACATATTGCCCAGTGGAGCAGTACCAAGCCCAAGTTTCCCCTTTAGCATGCTTCTCATATTTATAAATCCCTCCAAACAATCCCAGTTAGAGAATGTACTGGTTATTTGTTCTGTAATCATTATGAAATATATTAAATAACAATAAAAGTACGCACATTTAAGTAACAAAGGAACCAAAAAGTAATAAAGGAACCAAAAAGTAATAAAACATGAAAGAATCGTGATCTTTGTTCCTCATATACGACCTAAATGAAAACATCGCCAATCAAATTTTGGCTATTTGTAATCGAAAATTGAACTGTTTGGAGGAACCTATAAATAAAATGATGTCGCCAACCATTTTTTAGGAAGATGGCTGCAAAATCGTCAGATGCTCCTTCCACCTCTATAAGTGGGGAGGCCGCAACATATTAGAGACGAACAATAATCCTGGCAGAAAAGAAATCAGAGGCCTATTTTTTGGGCCTCATTTTTACGTTACACAATCAATTTATGGATCAGATATATAGACGGAGATATGCAAAAAAGAGTCCTTAAGTTCTTTATGTGAGTGGGAAAGGATTGTCCTTATTTTTGAAATCCCGGCCTTACATAGATTGGAGTCGGCTTTCCGCCTACCAGTACATCAGGCGGGAAACGGAATGGAATCGCAAATCATCAGCATAATTCTTACCGCTATTATACATTCTTGCTTTGAAAAAATGGTTAGAGAAGAATATGAAAAAGGATTCCAGGGCTGTTTTCACCTTCATTTTACAGGATAAGGGAAAAACGCTTAAACAGGCGACTAGGGGCCTCTATGGCCGATTCGCCTTACCAGGGAATTAGTCTCCCCTGGAAAAACAGGCGGCTTCTAGGTCGAAAATAGAAGGTCGTTTTTTCTTATCGTCGTTTTCGCTGAAAGGGGTAGAGGTAGCGAACGACGATTTTGCCGCCGTCTCTCCTGTTTCTTGGGATGGACGGAGAACACCGTCGGATGGCAAGTACACAAGATCTATTCGGCACGAGGGAAGACGCCCGAAGAAAAAGACTAGTGGATTGTTTCGTATTTGTCCTCCCACCGAGAGAAAAAACCTGTATTATCTCAAGCCCAAAGGAATGGCATATGTGCCAAAGCGCTGAATCAGCCGAAAAAGAAGAAGTGGGTACATTATGAAGGATTGCTGAACATTTATACACGGTTAATCGTTAAACAGGGGTATTGACGGTAACCCTATTTTCTTAAAGCATATTGCTTTTGTTTTTGGTTTGTATTAATTTTGTTTAATGGGGTGAGTAAAAGTGGATATCCATATCCGAATCGATGGTGAAATTGTTGATTTATTGGCTTTATCGGATGAAGAATATGCATTTTACCAAAAGTGTTTGCTGGCTTTCCGGCAGAACATTCCATATGATGAATATCTGAAAATCATCCAGGAGCAAGACAGTATTCTTTTAAAAAATACTCCAATAAAAAAAGCCTATCAAAAACCATTGGGGAAAGCTGTGCTCGATCTCGGGGATCGCTTGGCTATTCAGCAAGGATTAAAGCAACCACCCGCAGAATATGTTAATAACGATCCATGTCAAGAGGAAGAATATATTAGCGCCAGCGAGGCTGCCAGGATCAAAGGGATGAAACAACCTTCCATTGTTGCGGCATGCCAAAAAGGAAAAATCGCTGCGCATAAAGGATCGAATGGTCGTTGGCATATTAGCGTAAGATCACTTCAAAGGTATGAGGTGAACAAAACGCGACAAGCCAACCGTTTGGGAAAGACCATAAATAAATCATCCCATGAATAATTGGGGTGATTTATTTTGATCTTTCTGATCGGATTGTACTGGTGACTGCACGCCGTTGTATTTGGTGGTATAAGCGAGAAAATAAATCAACCGACTCCTTAACGCATCGGGAGTCGGTTGATTTTATGTTAAGAGTACAATCTTCTTTTTAAGCTCCCGTTTTCGTTGTTAGATACGGGGGGCTAAGAAAGTTCGAAAATAAGATCAACTAATCCATTATATAAACTTGTTTGCTTAACAAACCAAACCTGACCATCAAAACAAAGCCAGCCAAGTGATCACTTCCCGAAACATCACTCCATCTAATTTGAAAACTTCCCTTGGTGCCAAGAACTCCAAAGCCAACATGCGCTTACAGATAAAAGGATGGCCAGGATTATCCATGCAAACTGATAAGAACCCTGCCAATCAACCAGCAGTCCAAAAACAAGCGGAGCTGTGATGATCGCAATCTGATTCAGCGTCAGTGCATAACTCACTGTCAGACCAATCGCATATCGGCTGGATTTTTCCGCTATTTCCACGATAAATAAGCTGTACCAACCAATCCCGAAAAAGCCCAGCCAGGCGCAAAGGATGAATAATGCCCAGACAGGTGAATCATGAGGTAAAACAACCAAAGCCAACAATCCGATTACCGATGAACATATGGACAACATCAACGGGCGAATGCGATCTCCTGTCCAAAGCTTGTCACTTAGCCAGGCCAGCAGGATGCGGCCAACCATTCCTGACCATAAGCAAACGGACAGCATTTGCCCGGCAGACACGAGCGTGATTTGTTTCATTGTACTTTTTAGGAAAATCATCAAGTGGGCGACCAGGACGATTTGCAGGGAGACAAGGATAAAACCGGAAAATAGCAACGGATGCAACTGCTTTTGTCGGCATAACTTCTTTAATTCGCCCCAGAAACGGTAATTTTCGATGGATCTTTTGTTTGATGCAAATGGTTCACGGTAGAAAAAAAGGAAGGCCAGACCACCAGCAATTGCAAAAATCGCTTGCATCCCGACTGCAACCGGCCAATCATAGCGGCTGCTGAGCACAGGAATAACCCAACCGGCCAGGGCCCCGCCAATCGGGATGCCAGATTGGCGGATTCCCATGGCAAACCCTCTTTCAGTCGAATCAAACCATTTGATGACAACTTTGCTGCCGCCGGGCTGTGCTGTTCCGTAATGGATGCCGACCAAAAACAAAAGGCAGAGCAAAGTTCCGTAATTGTTCAGAAAGGAAGCAAATCCAACAGTGAGCCCGAGCAGCACCGATCCGATTCCGGTGATCCATCGTTCTCCATACTGGTCCAACGCGCGGCCGATCAACAGCATTGACAAGAGTGGTCCAATATTGACAACGGAAACAAGCAAACCTGCCTGTGATTGCGACAGCGAAAATTTGAGTTGCCAAATGGCGGCTAAAGGCCCGACACCATAAGTGACAAAGGTGGCGGATGCCTGGGCCCAGGTAGCCAAACCTAAAACGACCCAACGATAATTCTTTTGTTTAACAGTCTGATTGCAAATAAAGATCCCTCCTTTTTATTTGAAGTCTAAATTAATTCTGATATCATGTAAAATAATGAATTTAGATATCGTGAATCAATATTTTTGATAGCGTGGTGAAGGCGATGGATTTTCGTGACCTGCAATTTTTTCAGGCCGTGGCACGTCATAAGAGTGTAACGAAAGCAGCCGAAGAACTTAACTACGTGCAATCCAACGTTACCACCCGTATCACCCGGCTGGAGAGGGAGTTGAAGACGTCGTTGTTTTATCGTAACGGGAAAGGAATGACCTTAACCCCCGGCGGAAGAATTTTGATTCATTATGCAGACCGGATTTTGCAATTGATGAACGAGGCAAGAAATGCTTTTCTTGCACCACAAGGTCCGTTGAAACTGGGTTCCACCGAATCAACGGCAGCCGTTTATCTTCCATCATTGTTAAAGGCGTATCACCAAAGCTATCCGGATGTGGATCTATCGTTGACAACGGGTTCCTCGGAACAATTGATCGAACAGGTTCTTCATTATGAGTTGGATGGCGCTTTTGTTGTCGGTCCCGTAAATCATGCAGACTTAAGGTCTTCAGTCTTTGTGGAAGAGGAATTGGTATTGATCACGGCTCCTCATCATGAACAAATCCGGTCTGCCGGTGACCTTCAAGATCAGACCATTTTGGTATATAACGCAGGTTGCTGCTATCGGGCAAAACTGGAGGAATGGCTGAGAGCAGAGGGAATCCGTCCGGTCAAGCGGATGGAATTCAGTACATTGGACGGACTGTTGGGCTGTGTCAAAGCCGGCCTTGGCGTCGCTTTGGTTGCTCATTCATTCGCACGGGAAGATCGCAGCGGGCAAATCAAACTGCATTCCATGCCTGATGCTTACAAACATGCGACCACGTTTTTTATCCGGCGAAACGATATGCAACCAACACCTGCTTTAACACACTTTATGGAACTGATTGATGCTTTCGCGGATGAAAAAAGAAGAGTTACAGAAGATTAACAATGTATACGGCATGGAATACATTGTTTTTGGTTAGCGGACAATGGTATGACACCTGGGGGGCATGGGCACGGTCGCAGGGATTCCGCTTGGATTGATCGCTGCCAAACATTAATAGCAAATGGAAGAATGAAAAAGACTATCTCGAAAGAAGAGGTAGTCTTTTTCTTCGCTTTGTCCCCCTGTTTCAGGGATTCGCAAAAAAAGGGCAAAAATAATACTTGTGTTAAGTGTATTAAGTGATATAATACACTTAAGAAAGCTGATGCTTCTGAAACGGAGGGGGGCCTATGGAAGAAAGGCAGGTTGGCTCGTTCCGCTTTCAACTGGATTTAAGCCAACCGATCTATGAGCAAATCCTGCAGCAAATTCGAAGTCTCATCGCCAAGGGAAAGGTCAACCCCGGTGAGAAAATTCCTTCAGTTCGAGAAATGGCAAAGGCTCTGAGGGTAAATCCGAACACGGTTATGCGCGCTTATCAGGAACTGGAACGAGACGGACTGACAGAAAAGCATCGCGGACAAGGAACTTTTATTACCACCTCAAGCGAGCGGATCGCCCGGTTTCGGAGAGAGCTGATGGAACAATATATTGAAGAATTTTTTGCGCAAATGGAAAGCCTCGGGTTTACGTGGACTGAACTGGAGTCTGCCATTTATGAACGATACAAAAAGCAAAAAGGAGGAGACACATGACTGCAGTTGCGGTTCAATGCGAACGGTTGACGAAGAGATATGGAAAAGATACAGCTCTCAAGGAATGCTCCTTGTCGATTGCTTCCAATCAGGTAACCGGAATCCTGGGGCCGAACGGGTCGGGTAAGTCCACGCTGTTTCGGATCATTGCCGGACTGGTTTGTCCGGATGAAGGTCAAATAGAGGTTTTGGGTCAATCTCCCGGTTGGAAGATGAACCATCAACTCGCCTATCTGCCGGACAGGGCACGGTGGTATCCGGAACATACCGCCTCCGATGCCTTTGAATGGGGACGGCAAGTGCTCCCCGGATTTCGGATCGATCAGGCAAAGAAGTTGGCTGAATGGATGGAGATCGACCATGGAAAACGGGTGAAAGAAATGTCACGTGGTCAAGAAGCACGACTGATGCTCGTTCTTTGTCTCGCCCGCGAGGTTCCGTTGGTAGTCCTGGATGAACCATTTGCCGGAATTGACGTTATCTCCCGTGAGCAGATTGTCGAGGCTCTCATCGAGCATCTCAGCAACAGGGAGCAGACCATACTGATCAGCACCCATGAGTTGTATGAGGTGGAGGGACTGTTTGATTACGCGGTTTTTTTAAAAAACGGGCAAACGGTACTGGCCGATGAAGCGGATGAGCTGCGAAGAAAATATGGAACCATGCACGATATCTTCAGGAAACTGTACCGGTAACAAAAGGAGGGATACATGTTGCCAAAAGGGAGTTTATTTTGGTTTCTCGTCAGACATGAATATCGAATCGGATCGGCAATCAGACGTGGGAAGAATGAGGAGGACCAACGTCGCCGGCGAAATCAGTGGGTGATTTTCTTGCCGTTGATGATGCTGGTCTGGATTGTCCTTACGACATATTCCGCCATGCACGGAAAATTCAATATGGAAAATGCCTGGTTTTATACGATGGGCCTTCCATGGGCAATGTTTCCGGTCGGAGCAGGGGCGATTAAAAATGAGTGGCGCAACAAAACGGAAGGCTGGTGGCTCTCTCTGCCCTATTCCCGTTTTAAATTGATCGCTGCCAAATTCGTTGCGGCATGGCTTAAAGTGTTGATAATGTTGGCAGGAACCTATCTGCTTGCTTTTCTTTATGCCGTTTATATGGCATTCATCATCGGACACTTTCACTTTCATTTCAAATCAGTTGCTGTATTTATGATGATCGGGATGGCATGGTACAGTCTTTTGCTCAGCTTAAGTCCCTTGCTTGTCTCACTTGGCATTTTAAGGGGAGTCCTTCGGTATACCAATCTCCGGACACTCCATTTCACGATGACCGTCCTCACCGTTTTTGCCGCCATTTTATTCTATTATGCCATCGGAACGTTTTTTGGAAACAGCAACATCTATTTAATGTTTACCGGGCTTGGCACGTTTGATCTGTCTCCATATTTTTTTGCAGCAGCAGTGATTATCCTGATCGCGATCTTTTCTTCCTACTTTGTTCTTCGCTGCTCTGCCTCAATTTTGGAGAGAAAACTTGATATATAGAGAAGCTGAATGGAGAGGGATACGATGATTCAAATTGCGCATCTGAAGAAGGGATATGGGAATAAGCAAGCGTTGGACGGGATCAGCTTATCGATCCCGTCAGGAATTTGTTTTGGCTTAATCGGCCCCAATGGTGCGGGAAAATCAACTTTGATGAAGATTCTCTGTGGTGTTCTGGAAGAATATGAAGGCGAAGTCAGCATGAATGGCATTGACATTCGTGAACGAAAAGCAGAATTAAAAAGGAAAATCGGCTATGTTCCCCAGGATATCGTATTGCACGAGACATTGACCGCCCGGGACAATCTGATGTTTTTCGGATCAATGTACAGGATGAAGGGAAATGAACTGCGACAGCGGGTCGACGAAGTTCTCCGGCTCGTCGGATTGGCTGAGCGGGGAAATGATCCAGTAAAATCATTCTCCGGCGGGATGAAACGCCGGATTAATATCGGGTGCGCTTTAATGCACAATCCGGACTTCATCATCATGGATGAACCGACCGTCGGGGTTGACCCGCAATCGCGGAACTATATTTTTGAGATGATTTATGCGTTGAAAGAGGATAAAAAGACTATTCTTTATTCCAGCCATTACATGGAGGAAGTAGAAGCGATCTGTGAGGAAATCGCGTTGGTGGATAACGGGAAAGTGCTGGAGAGCGGCGACATTGCCGGTTTAATCGACAAATATTCCACTGCCGGCGTTTATCTTGAAGCAGACGGGGTGTCCGCGGAATCGCTGCAAAACTTCGGCGAAGTTCTGGCTAAAAAGGATGGCTGGCTCATTTGCTCCGAAGATCCATTGGGCGTGATGAATCAACTCGCTCTTTGGTTAAAACAGCAGGAGATATCAGTGGGCCGTCTTGAGCTTTCCAAAATGACATTGGAAGATATATTCCTGTCCTTGACGGGAAAAAGTTTGCGGGATTAGGAGTGACAAGAACATGGTCAAAGCCTTAATCAAAAAAGAAATCAAGCGTATGTTGAAGGACAGGGGTACCTTTGTGTGGATCTTCATTATACCGATTGTGTTTATCGTGATCTTTGCTACCATCTTTAATAATCAAAACTATACCTTTAAAGTTTATTATCAGGATCTGGATCACTCAACGATGTCCGGAGCTTTTGTCAAAGCGATGGAAAACGTGAAAGGGTTTAAGCTGTTCAAGGAAACCGACAAGCAAAAAGCGATCAAAGATATCCGAAACGGCGATATCTCCACTTTCATCGTTATTCCGAAAGGGTTTGAAGAAAAGATCAAAGCCGGAAAACAAACTCAGATTGATTTTTATTATGCCGGCAGCCAGGATGCCCAACAAGAGGTGGAGCCGGTAAAAACCGTGGTCAACTCGGTCGTCCAATCCTATAAAGATAACAAAATAAAATCGTATGTCATCCAAACCACAAATGGAAACAAAAATCTGGAACAGGCGATTCTTTCTCCGCCCGTCACCATCGATGCCAAGGAGCAACTGGTGAAAAAGGTGAATGCGGTCACCCAGTTTGTTCCTGGTTATACGGTGATGTTCGCGTTTTACACAATAATCAGCCTGGCGCGAACGCTGATGCGCGAACGCGAAGGCGGGATGCTTTCACGCCTGTTAAGCACGCCGATGAATCGCCTTCAGTATCTCATCGGGATCTGGATTCCCAATTTTCTGCTTGTTTGTGTGCAGATCCTGGTCCTGTTCACTTTTGGCCACTTGGTGTACGGATTGGAAATCGGAAATGCACCGGCGCTGATCGTACTCTCCTTGTCTCTGGCGTTAACCACAACGGCCATCGGATTATTGATCACCTTCCTGTTTAAAAATGAACAAATGGTGATGGCCTGTACGCAGATTCTCGCTTTGGCTGGAGCTGCATTGGGAGGGCTGTGGTTCCCGATCAATCTCTTGCCCGGTTTTCTTCAGAAAGCTGCAAAGGTGTTTCCGCAGTATTGGGCGCAAAAAGGATACCTGGATATTTTGCTTCATGGCGGTCAACTGGCGGAGATCGGCTGGTCCGTCGGCATCCTTCTCACCATTGCCGTCATAGGCTTGTGCGGAGCAATGCTGAGTTATAAAAATTTCCTTAAAGGTGCCACGCATTAAGGCGGAAACAAGTGATGGATTGAGGGGGTCAGATGATCCCCTCATTTTTTAGTAAAAACGACTGAAAGAGATCGAACAATGCCACCCAATACTGGAAGAAACAGTTTTAGCTCAGGCGGAAATTTCCGTTTGCGTAATATTTGTAAAACTAATTTAATTTGGATGTAAAAGAATTTTAATTTTCTTTTGTTTAAATTTAATTGAAACGTTATTTTTTCAAGCCATAAAAGAGGAGAGAGATCCCATGTGCGGAATCGTCGGTTGGATTGACTGGAAAAGGGATTTGAGCAGTGAGAGGGCCACGATAGAAGCGATGACAAAAACACTTTACTGGCGCGGTCCGGATCAGCAAGCGGTATGGGTTTCTCCCACAGCTGCCATCGGTCACCGCCGTCTCATTGTGATCGACCCGGATGGCGGGGTTCAACCGATGGTATTCGAGGAATCGCGGGGACGGGTGGTTCTCGCCTATAATGGGGAAATTTATAATTTTCAAGAGTTGCGTCAAGAATTACAGTCTCTTGGCCATCGGTTTAAGACTCGTTCCGATACGGAAGTGGTATTGCGGGGCTATCTGCAATGGGGAGAGGAATTACCCAAAAAATTAAACGGGATTTTTGCCTTTGCTGTCTGGGATGAAAGAAACAGAGAACTGTTATTGGTCAGAGACCATCTCGGAGTCAAACCGCTTTTTTATGCTCAAATCGGGGAGTCCGTTTTTTTCGCTTCGGAAATGAAAGCACTTTTCGCGCATCCTGATATAAATCCGGAAGTGGATGCAGAAGGGTTGGCAGAACTCTTTGTAATGGGAGTGAGAACACCGGGACACGCGGTATATCGCGGGATCAAAGAAGTATTGCCCGGCCAGTTGATTCGTTTTACACAGCGGGGGAAACAGGAGAGCATTTATTGGGAGCTGCAAAGCAAACCGCATACCGATGATTTGAAAACAACCTATCTCCATATTCGCGAATTGCTGAGAGATACTGTGAAACGGCAGTTGGTGGCCGATATGCCGGTAGTTTCCCTGTTGTCCGGCGGGCTCGATTCCAGCGGGATCGCGGCCATTGCCGCCGAAGAATACCGGAAACAGGGAAAAGAGCCGCTGCGGACGTTTTCGGTTGATTTTGTGAACAGCGAACGGGATTTCAAGGAAAACCTGATGCATCGCAGTTTGGATACGCCTTGGGTAAAAAGGGTTTCCGAACATGCCAAAACGGATCATCAACTGGTCATTTTCAATGATGAAGATCTGATCCAACATTTAAGCATCAGTTACCGTGCCCGCGATTTGCCGGGATCGGGAAATATGGATACATCCCTCTATTTGCTGTTTAAAGAGATGAAGAAATCTGCAACTGTCGCCCTTTCCGGGGAATCTGCCGATGAAGTGTTCGGGGGATATATCTGGTTTCACATGAAGGAAATGGTGGAAGCGGATACATTCCCCTGGGCGGCTGTTATCTCGCATCAAGATGAGCCTTTCTCTTATTTATCCGAAGAGATGAAAAAGGCGATCCGTCCCGAGGAGTACATCAGGACACGGTATTTGGAAGCGCTGCAAAAGGTTCCGCGGCTGGACGGGGAGGAAAAAGAGGAGGCGCGGATGCGCGAAGTTCTTTACTTGAACCAGAAATATTTTCTCCTGATGCTGCTGGAACGAAAAGACCGCATGAGTATGGCAACCGGTCTGGAAGTGCGGGTGCCGTTCTGTGATTATCGGTTGGTCGAATATGTGTGGAACATTCCATGGAAAATGAAATGTGTGGATGAGATTGAAAAAGGCATTTTGCGTCGCGCCTTTGCAGATGTACTCCCGCATGATGTTCTGTATCGGCGGAAAAGCCCGTATCCTTCCACGTACAGTCCCACTTATCTGCAATTGATCCGCGACCGCCTGAGCGCCATTTTAAATAATGCCCATTCTCCCCTTCTTCCGCTTGTCTCCACTTCGAAATTACGTGATTTTCTGAAAGGGATTCAGGGGCAGGAAGTTTCCTTTCAACTTCTCAGCTTTATTGAACGCTTGATCCAGATCGATTCCTGGATGCGCGAATATAAAGTAAAGGTTGTGCTTTAATCAAAGACGAGGCTTGGCGGGATATGAGGAGCCAAGCCTCTTTTCTCTGATTTTTCCCGGTCCGCTTGAATAAGATTTAGGATTTCACCTTCCGATAGCCTTTGTAAAAATAATATGTATTATTGTACTATTGCTATAGGGGAAAGAGACAGACCGTAACAAAAAAGACGTCTCCGCGGGGGAAACGTCTTTTGCGCACTATTCCTTCCATTTGATATTGCAACCGAGACTCGGCTTCTGTTTTACAGTGACCGGTTCATTGTTCAGAATTTGATCCAGAGCGCCGCGAATCGATTCGCCTGTGACCGGGATTTCATTGCCCGGGCGGGAGTCATCCAGTTGTCCGCGGTACACGCATTTCAAATTCTTGTCAAAGATATAGAAGTCCGGAGTGCATGCAGCTTGGTATGCTTTGGCGACTTCCTGTGTTTCATCAAAGAGATAGGGAAACGGATACTTGAATTCTTTGGCCACTTCCTTCATCTTTTCCGGAGAGTCGTCGGGATATTTTACCGCATCGTTGGAATTGATCGCAATAAAGGAGATCCCTTTGGGGATATAGTCGTTAGCCAAACGAACCAGTTCTGGTTGCACATGCTTGACAAACGGGCAATGATTGCAAATAAACATGATCACTGTGGCAATATCCGATTTTTGTTCAGTCAATGAAACGTTTTTGCCTGAGATGACATCAGGCAGGGAAAACAAGGGGGCGTCGGCGCCGAGGGGAAACATATTGGACTCCGTACGGGCCATAATCAAACTCCTTTCTTTTTGCATTATTATACCAAAAGGACGAGCGTTCCTTAACCCCTGACAATTCTTAATGGAGCGGAGGAAGATGGTATGTGGGCGGATACAGAACTGAGTAAAATGCTGAAGATTGACTATCCGATTATTCAGGCGCCGATGGCAGGCGGACCGACAACTCCCGAGTTGGTGGCCGCTGTTTCCAACGCGGGCGGGTTGGGCTCTCTCGGAGCAGGATATCTAACACCAAAGCAGATACGAGAAGCAATTCGGGATATTAGAAATCGAACCAACCGACCTTTTGCGGTCAACTTGTTCATACCCGGGCCGGTCGAAGTGAACCCGGAGCAAATTTCCCGCGTGAATCAATATCTAGCTCCCTACCGGGAACAACGGGGGATGGAGCCGGAACCGAAAGTGAAGACGTTTGCGGAATCGTTCGAGGAACAAGTGAACATCGTTTTGGAAGAGGAAGTGCCGGTATTCAGTTTCACTTTTGGTCTCCTTTCCAAGAAACTGATCAGGATGATGAAAGAGAAAGGAATCATTCTCATCGGAACAGCGACCACGGTTCGGGAAGCGGTGCAATTACGGGAAAGCGGAGTGGATGCCATTGTGGCCCAGGGAAGTGAGGCCGGCGGTCACCGGGGAACCTTTGCCGGTTCGTACCGGCAGGCGCTGATCGGAACCATGGCATTGGTGCCGCAAATCGTTGATCAGGTTGACATTCCCGTCATCGCGGCCGGGGGAATTGCTGATAGCCGGGGCATTGTTGCCAGTTTGGCTTTGGGGGCGGCCGGAGTGCAGCTGGGTACCGCATTTTTGCCCTGTGTGGAAAGCGGGGCCCACGTTCAGCATAAGAAGATGATTTTAAACAGCACCGAAGAAAGCACAGTGGTAACCCGGTCTTTGACGGGAAAAGCCGCTCGCGGGATCAGGAATACGATGGTGGAAGTAATGGAGAAGCTGGATGAACAGGACATTCCCGATTATCCGGTTCTCAACGGTTTGACACGGGATTTGCGACAGGAAGCGGCACGGCAAAACAACCCCGAATGGATGTCTTTATGGGCCGGGCAGGCAACGCGCCTTTGTTCTTCTGTAACCGCCGGCGAATTGATGGAAAAGCTTGTTTCCGGGGTGACAACGATTTTAAGGCAGCTAAAGGATGAATGACAGGGACAAACCCGATTTCAACAGAAAGGAAGAGGGGATCTCAATGCTGAATTTTGCCCTTACAGAAGAGCAGGAAGCCGTCCGGAAGTTAGTACGCTCATTTGTTGACAGGGAAATCAACCCCTTTATTCGGGAATGGGATGCCAAAGGGCATTTTGAAACCTCTGTAATCGAGCGATTGGCCGAATTGTCATTAATGGGGGTTTGCATTCCCGAAAAGTACGGCGGAGCGGGCATGGATTATAACACATTGGCGATTGTTTGTGATGAGCTGGAACGGGGGGACACCGCTTTCCGCACCGCCGTATCGGTTCACACGGGACTGAACAGCATGACGATTCTCCAATGGGGAACCGAGTTGCAAAAACAAAAGTATTTGGTGCCGCAAGCGCGAGGGGAGAAGATTGGCGCTTTCGGTCTAACAGAACCCAATGCCGGATCGGATGTTGCCGCCATGGTGACCACGGCAAAGCGGGCGGGAGACGAATATATCCTGAACGGACAGAAGACATGGATTTCGCTTTGTGATATCGCCGATCATTTTCTGATCTTCGCCAAAACCGATCCCGACAAGAAACATCGGGGAATCAGCTGCTTTATCGTTGAACGAACGTTCCCCGGCGTGACGACCCGCGCGATCAAAGGGAAATTGGGGATTCGGGCCGGCAATACCGGCGAAGTGTTTTTGGAGGAGGTTCGGGTGCCGGTGGAAAATCGGCTGGGCGAAGAGGGAGAAGGGTTTAAAATCGCCATGTCAGCTTTGGACAATGGCCGTTTCACGGTGGCTGCCGGAGCATGCGGCCTGATTAACGCCTGTTTGGAGGCGAGCATCAAGTATTGCCATGAACGGAAAACCTTTGGCAAGGAAATCGGCAAACACCAATTGGTCCAGCAAATGATTGCCAAAATGTCCGCCAATCTGGAAATATCCCGCTTGCTCGTCTACCGGGCCGGCTGGTTAAAAAATCAGGGGAAGCGCAACACGCGGGAAACCTCATTGGCCAAGTGGATTGCTTGTGATGCTGCCTTTGAAGCGGCCAACGATGCCGTGCAAATCCACGGGGCATACGGTTATTCCAATGAATATCCGGTGGAGCGCTACTTGCGCAATGCAAAAGCTCCTGTCATTTATGAAGGAACACGGGAGATTCACACCCTGATGCAAGGAGAATATGCGCTCGGGTATCGTGTGGACAAGCCTTTGCGCAAGATGCTTCCCCCTTGGCCATTTAACGAATAAGAACAAAAAGACAGCTTCCCGCCGCCGTTTACGAACTGTACCACCCGGAAAGCGTGTAAATACGGAAGATGCGAGAAAAGAAGAACAGCCCGATTCACCCGAAAAAACTAAACACACTTCGATTCCAATTTTATAAATAGGAAAAAAATTATGCTATAATAAAAAAATAAGGGAAGTGGACAACCATAAACACAGAGGAGATGAATGGTGTGCCACTTATAAAGGGCAGAAAACCGGTGAGAGTGATTCGGGTTGTTGATGGAGACACAATCAAGGTAAAAATAGACGGAAGAGTGGAACGGGTGCGCTTCTTGTATGTCGATACCCCGGAGTTGAACGCTGTCAATCTGCTGGAGCATTTCAAAGCGTTGGAAGCTAAAAGGTATATTGTCAGCCAGTTGAAGAAGGCGAAACAGGTCTATATCGAACAAGGAAAGCTTAACCGCGACCAATACGGACGTCTGCTGGCGCATGTTTATGTCGATGACCAGCATTTGCAAAAATTGCTTTTGCGAAAAGGTTTGGCCAAGTGTGTCTTCCCCAAAAAAGCGCGGGGCATCAAAGAAGAGATCAAGGTTTTGGATGAATTTAAACGAATCGAAGAGAAAGCCAAACAAGAGAATCGGGGAATATGGCAATACGAACAAGCTGGTGGCACGATGATCAACCGCGTCCGCAAAATCCGAAATTGATTTGCATCCTACGTCCTTTGGTGATGTAGGATTTTTTATTTTGCTTTGCAGCCGTGGCCGGCATCTCATAAAGGTAGATAATCCGGCATATCAATCAAAAAAAGAAAGGTCTGAGGAACAGGGGTGAGTCGAATGGACAGAGTGGGAAAAAGCGATTTTGTCAGCGGTTTTGTTCCCAATCACAACCACGGTTCGGTTGATTATACGTCCGTTGATGCCGGTCATGTTCATCAATGTTTGGATGTTTCCTCCCCGCCAATTCCGACAAAGGACGGGAGCCACATTCACTATACGGAAGGTTATGTTGTCTTTGAAAGTGGTCACACGCATTATTACAAGGCTTATTCCGGACCGGCCATCCCGGTGGGAAATGGTATGCATGTTCATTATTATGATTTTTATACATCGGAGGATGCCGGACATCGGCACCGGGTCAGGGGAGTGGATCAACCGGCTCCGGGAACCAAATAGCACGCCTTTGCGTTTAAAAGAAAAAGCTCCTGGATTTCCGCCAGGAACTTTTTTGTGCACTCTGTACCATCATTTCCTCATCCCGGTAAAGATGAGAATCGCGTCTCTTAAAAATTCGGTCATGCCAGGCTGCTTTTCATAGTATGCCTTGAAGCGCTCATCATCCACATACATTTGGGCAAGGCCGGCGTGTGCTTCCCTGCTGTAATCGCTCCAGTGGAACGTCAGCCAACGTTTATGCAGCGCCGCCGTTTTTTGTGCAAGTTCGCCAGCCGGATCACCAGTGGCAAATGCCTTGGCCAGCGTCGACTGAATTTCCTCTTCCAGCCGGGTCATCGCTTCAAATTCTTCTCTGGTCATGTTTTTCAGTTTTTCATTGGAGCGATCCACGGCTTCATCGCCGTATTTGGCACGAATTTCTTCACCATATTTGGCTTCGTTCTCGTCAATCATCTGCTGTTTCAAACCTTCAAATTTCTCCTGATCAGTCATGATGATTCTCCCTTCCATGGAGGCAATGGTTTTTTCCACATTGACAATCAGCATATCCAATCGCTTTCTTTTGTCAAGCAGTTGCCGTCGGTGTGCCCGCAATGCTTCCAGTCCGTCATAGTCAGGGGAAGTGACGATCTCTTTGATTACCTCAAGACGGACTCCCAACTCTTTGTAGAATAGGATTTGCTGCAAGCGGTCAACTTCCGCATGACCGTAGATCCTGTAACCTGAGGAGTTGTATCTGGCCGGCTTCAGAATTCCGATCTCATCATAATACCGAAGCGTTCTGGCACTGATTCCTGCCAGACAGGCCAGTTTCTGTACCGTGTATTCCATGTGTTCACCCCCTGTGCTATTACTGTACACCTTTCCGTTTGCGTAAAGGTCAATCCTTTTTTTCTTCAATAAAATTGACCATATAAATAAAAAAATCTAAAATGAAAAAGGATAGTTTATCTTGGCTCTGGTGATTGCGATCTCGTGGACTTCAATTAACCGGAATATAATCGGTAAGGGTTTCTTTCTAAAATCATATACAATATCAAAAGCTCTGCAGTGGAGAAAGCGTTGTCCAAAAGGAGGATTTTATGCGTACAATTACAGACATCATGAATTATCGGGTTCATTTTACTCCGGGATTAGAAGCGCTGGTGGATCGCGGGAAACGATATACTTACCAGGAGTACAATCACAGAGTCAATCAAATGGCCCATTATTTGTTGGAATTAAAGGTGAAAAAGGGAGATCGCATCGCTATCCTGTGTAAGAACAATTATTTGTTTCCGGTTATTGTTCTTGCTACGATGAAATTGGGGGCAATTGCCGTTCCGTTGAATTGGCGACTGAATCCCAATGAGCTGGAATACATCTTAAGGGATAGTAAACCTGCAGTCGTCTTTTATGACAAGGAATTCTCTTTCTTGCTTTCCGAAGCCAAAAAACCAGATCTCCAGTTTACGGAGATCCGAGCAGAATCCGGCATAGATGGCCTTCTTTCTCTCGAAACCCTATTACATAACCGTCCTGTTGACGAACCTGATGTTGTGCTCCACGAAGATGATCCGGCAACCATTATTTATACTTCCGGCACTACCGGCAATCCAAAGGGCGTGGTCACCAGCCACAAAAGCTGGATTTTCAGTGTGATTGCCACTGCAAATGCATTGGAATGGCGTTTTCGCGACCGCTATCTCGCAGCTGCCCCGCTGTTTCATGTTAGCGGAATCATCATTACATTGGGCGCGATTTATCAAGGGATGACTATTGTCTTTATGGAAGATTTCGACCCTTCAAAAATATGGGAATTAATCGAGGCGGAGAGAATCGCCACCATGTTCGCCGTTCCGACGATGTTCATCTATATGCTGCCTGAACTGATGAGGAGCCAGAAAGAGATTACTTCCCTGCGAAACTTTATCGTGGGGGGATCGCCGGTTCCGAGAAAACTGATTGAACAATACGATCTTTACGGATATGAGATCACACAAGTCTACGGGTGCACGGAATGTACAGGCCTGTTTTCCGTCTGGCATCCCCATATGGGCATGGAAAAATGCATCTCATCCGGGAAGACCATTTTGGGAGGTGAACTCAAGATTATAAATCCCGAAACCGGTCAAGAAGTGCCCACTGGTGAAGTAGGAGAAATTTTGATCAGAGGGCCGCAGCTTTTCATGGGATACTGGAATAACCCGGAAGCTACGAGAAAAGCACTGAGGGATGGATGGTTCTGTACCGGAGATGCGGGAAAAGTTGATGAAGATGGCTTCTTATACGTTTTGGATCGATACAAGGATATGATCATCTGCGGAGGAACCAATATTTATCCTGCCCAGGTCGAAGGTGTGATCAAAGAGCTGGACGATGTTCTGGAAGTGGCTCTGATCGGGATTCCTCATGCAGTTTGGGGAGAAATTCCACGGGCATATATCGTCAAAAAACCTGGCTCCAATTTGACGGAAGCAGACGTGTTATATCACTGCCACCAAAAATTGGCCAATTATAAAGTATCGGAAGTGGTATTTATCGATTCACTTCCAAAAAACAACGTAGGAAAAGTGTTAAAGCGGGTATTAAGAGAGCAAGCGATCAAGCAAGGATGAAAATGTCTCACCCCCTCTCATTGCAAACGGGAGGGGGTTTTTTATTCCCGATTTCCGCAAACAATTTTTATAAAGCGCTTGACCCTTACCTTGGAGGAGGGATTAATGTATTAATCGAGGAGGAGAAATATGTTGTATACCGGGGGAAGTCCGAGATACGTGTAAAATATATAGTTACAAATGGGGAAAGTTAGAAAAAGCCGATTCCTGGTAAAGGAACGGCTTTATTTCATATTGGCCAATTATTTATAGATATCACTTGCTCTAGTACTCTTTGACTACCTTATAAAATGAGTTCTTTTTCAGCCCGAGTAACCGCATGAATTCAACGGCTGTAATCTATTTGTTTTTCCATCTCGAATAGTGAGAGGCTAATAACTGGCGTTGCTCAAGGGACAGCGTCTGTAAATTGAACTTGGGTCTCCCTAAATGTTTACCTTGAGCTTTTGCAAGCGAAACATAAGAATAGTTTTTTATTAAAGGGACTTTTTAGAATGATTATCGAAAAAAGTACTATCAAATCAGATGAATCTGATTCGAGAGGGTGAGGGAATGAAAAGCTCTGAACAACGTTTGGATTTTTGTTTGCAACCTGTGGGAGAAGTGTCCCAGGCGTTTCAGTTTTTGGGTGTACAGACGTTCCAGGAAGCCTCCTGTTATTTGCAGACGTTGCCGTACGGGCGGAATGCAGACCGGGTGGATGCGCGATCAGTCTTGCGCGAGGGGAAAGGGACATGTAGTACGAAGCACGCGCTGTTGGCCATGTTGGCGGAGGAAAACAACATTCCCGTCCGGTTGATGGTCGGCATTTATTTGATGAATAAGGCCAACACACCCGATGTTGGCGAGGTGTTAAAGAGATACGGCTTTGCGGTATTTGGATTTCACGCGTCTGACTGGTCAAACGGATGGGATCACCTTTCATTCCTGGCGGAAAAAGAGATTACACCCGAAGGAATTGGGGAGGAAAAGATACGGTTTCATCAAGATTATTTGAAACACTGGGTGACATCCTCAGGCGTGCCCATCAAGGACTGGAGAAAAGTGTGGGAGATACGTGAAGCGTGCATCGCCGCATTGACACACAATCGGAATGAACCTCCACCCTATCATCAAGCTAGGGGTAGATGTAGTGAACAAATAAACTTGACTACAGCATGAGGGGGGATTGACCTTGGCATCTATTGAGCGTACTGCATCTCCCCGGCACAAGCGTTCATACACCGAAAAGAGTTGGAACGGGTATACAAACCTTCGGGCGAAGAAGTTCGGTTTGTATACGAATTAACACGGGGCCCTAAATCCTTGCTAAGCGCAATGATTTTATTGAAGACTTCGCAACGGTTGGGCTATTTTCCTAAACTCGAAGAAGTGCCTGCTCAGATTGTCGATTATATCCGTGACCGAATGAAACTACCTCTTCTTTTGCTTTGATGGTGAAAGAAAAAACCTCTCCCTCACATTGGAGCGAGAATCCATCGATAGGAGGAGCGAGTCGAAACATGGCTCGATTCAGAAATACGGGAGTCGGAACTTCTTCGTCAGTTTTGACAGCTCAAACGCTTATATTTTGATGGACCAAAGCCAGTAGCTCCAACCCCATAATCATTTTCGGTACTTTTTTCAGCCTGATTTCCACCTATTTCCGAAATGGCGGCAAATTGCTCTATGCTCCCTCTACCCCTTATAGGGGTGAAGGTAGGCAGTTTTGGTGTGATCTTACCAATAAATAGGATTTGACATGACACTAATCGGTGTCCTATAATGAATATGACACCAAATGGTGTCTAATTAATCGGTGTCATTTTAGGAAATGATTATAAGGGGGAGGTGATTTGAACGAAAAAAGGTCAAATGCGGGACGTTTTTGCCGCCGTTGCTGATCCAACTCGGCGTAAACTGCTTCGTCTGTTAGCAGATGCGGAAGAATTGCCTCTTCATGAATTAACGATTCATTTTCAAATGGGGCGTACAGCGGTTTCCAAACATTTGGCTATCCTTAAAGACGCCGGTCTTGTAACCGACCGAAGAGTTGGTAGGGAAACGCGGTATCGGTTGAATGCCGCTCCGTTGAGAGAAATTCAGGATTGGGTATCTTTTTACGAGAAATTCTGGAAAGAAAGAATTGTGCTTTTAAAGGATTTACTACAAGAGGATTCAGGAGGAACAAAAATGAAACCAGATGTTTCACTAGATTTTCATTTTAAAAGTTCAATCGAGCAGGTGTGGTTTGCCTTAACAGATTCGGATACTCTCGCGAAATGGATAGGGATGGATAATGATTTTAAACCGGTCGTTGGGCATAAATTTCAGTTTCGGACCGAGCCAACAGAATGGTGGAATGGAATTATAGATTGCGAAGTACTCGAAGTGGACGAGCCTCAGAAGTTATCTTACACTTGGGTAAGCGGTTCGGAAAATACAACGGTTACATGGACTTTGAAAAAAGCTCCGGACGGTACTACCCATCTGCATCTTGAACAAACTGGATTCAAAAATGAACAAGCGAAAAACGGAGCGATTCATGGTTGGCAGAGAATGCTTGACCAGCTCGAAAAAGTGTTAGCATAACTGTGCAGGCGCTCATCAAATCACCCCCAACTTGATATGGGGATCAATCACGTAACCATTAAGGTCGCAAAATCTACACATCTTGAGGAACTATTAGCGAAGATGTTCGCATGGTGCGAGCTTTATAGATTGAGGTGAATTTTATGAATTTAGGATTTAACTTTTATTTAGTCTTGGATGGAAATGGACAAGAAGCTGTTAATTTTTATGAAAACGCATTGGATGCAGAAATTGTTACAGTTGTTCTTGATGATGCGAATGAACGTGTACAACATGCACATTTAAAAGTGGGTAATACGGATTTTATGCTTTCAGATGAATTACCACCAAATAAAATCAAATCATCTCAGGTGACCCTATACATGCCGTTGAATGATGCAGAAAAAGCAAAAGAAGTATTTTGGAAATTGCAAGATGGTGGTCAAATAGTTTCGCCGATGCAAGAAACTCCCTGGAGCCCAGCACATGGAGTAGTAACAGACAGATTCGGCGTAACTTGGATTCTCAACACACGTAACTAATCATATAATTATAGCCTAGAATTTATGAGGCGATTGCTCTCCAGCTAATATCGGAAGCGATCGCCTCATTGTTTTGGAGCATTTATCATTGAACACTTGAGTCTTAGATGGCGTTTTATTGGGTAAATGGTGGCCAAAATCGACGGATGCTCCTTCTACCCCTACCCCATCAGGAGGAGCGAATTCGGGAATAAAAAACTTTACAGAATATGTATTCTGTCAACAAAATTTATCCGAACCCATTGAATTTACTTTACAGAATACGATGTAATGAAGGCAAAATTAACTTTTACAGAATACATAACCGATGAGGTGATCATGATCAACTACTTAGACCAATTTGAAACCTGGCTCAAACAAGAAGGAAAGGGTTTCCTATCTCCGACCCGTCGACTCTTCGAGAAATGGTATATGGAAACCAATCGTGTCGATTTCATCCCAAAAGACATTACGATCTTGGATGTCCAAGATTGGAAGCAACACATGCAAACCAACGAAAAATTGAAACCGGCCACCATCAATAAGCGAATTTCCTCCCTGAAAGTTTATTGGTCCTTTCTCATTGATACGGGTCTGGCTCCGGTTGATATCACGAAAAAGGTGAAAACCAAGCGCTCCTCTCAGGTCAACGAGGCTCCGCGCTGGTTAGAACGAAGAGAAGTGGCCAAAATTCTTCATTCTGTCGAAAGCGTCAAAAACGAATGGAAACGCAAGCGATAAAGCGACGATCATGATCTTGTTAAGAGCGAGCCTGCGGATCAGCGAAGTGAAAGATTTGGATTTGATGACGGTGGACGAAAGATATTGGTCACTGCCGGAAAAGGTGGTAAATGTCGCATGGTCTCCATGAATCCCGATTTGATTACCGCTTATAAGGAATGGATCGAGCAGCGCGGCCAGCTCGTAACCGACCGCCTCTTTGTTACCCGCAAAGGCGCGCCGATTACACGCCAGGGGATCCATGACCAATTAAAAAAATACTTCCTTGTCTTGGATGACAAAGAAGTATCTGCCCATTGCTTGCGCCATACCTTCTGCAAAAGCTTAATTGATCAAGGCGTGGATATTCAAAATGTGGCTGCGCTCGCCGGTCATGAATCCATCGAAACGACCCGGCGCTATACGACACCATCGGAAAGAGAGCTAAGAAAAGCCGTTGAGCTTATTAGTGAAGAACGGATGTAAACCACAAGTTATTAGCCGACACGGGTAACCCCTTAAATGATGAATAAATAATTGTGCCGGTTCCAAGCCATTACCCTGAAATACACAAAGAGCTACCCGAGAAGGGAAGCTCTTTTTCATGTATAAAAACAGGGGTCTAGGAGCCTTCAAGTGGTTTTTAGCTTTAATTCCAGCTTTCCATCAAAGGCGCTGAGGCGGTTCTTGTAAATCGATTACGTAATCACCAAATCGCTTGATATGTTCTGTTAGATAAGGGCTGAGTGCACTCAGATCGTCTGGGTCTATGTAATAACCTTCTCGCCTTAATTGACATGCAATTGGATTAAAGCAACCATTATCGAGTAAAAATTGTATGGGTAGATGTTCACATTGGTAGAAAAGAAGATTTAAGAGAGGGGCGCTATAATATAACCTGATCCTCTAAGTTTCTCCATAAGTGATGCGCTTCCCTGGCAATATGTTCTAATAAATCTGGCGGTGAAGTTGTAACAGCAGCACATCGTTTGATTAGATCGTCTAATTCCAATTTAAATGCTTCGAGATCTTTAGCTTCTTTAATAACCATTTGGTTGAAGTTGTGTAAAACCGGTAACACCTCATTACGTGGACGGCGTATCATTGTTCTGAGTGCATTTGCTTGGAGAAATAGGTTTTCAAATTTTTTTGTCATTTGTCTAACCCGATCATGAAGTTCATAATTTGATGTATCTAAATAATGGCTTATAAAGCTAAGATGATCCGCCATTTGCCTCAACCAAAAGTAATTTTCATGTATGGTTGCGTCGGCTGGTGAAACTCGCTTACCAGTCTGTAGTAATTTAAAGACTGACACAGTCTCTTCTGCTTCCCGTATCATATGATCGAGAAGTGATTGTGGAGTTGAAATAATGACTTCACACCGTAAAGCTTTATCCAGCGTATAGGTGAGTAAACTGTGAAATTCATGTGTCGCATGTTGAGCTTCATTAATCAAAGTTCCGACATCCGCTTTTTTTGATTTTGCTTTTTCCAATATCGTTCCCAAATGCTGAATCATATACTGGTTCGTACGGGCTAGTTCCACTTCATAATGGCTTATTTCTCTATCAAAAAATCGACCGTGATCAAAATTGTTTTGTACCCAAAAAGCTATTATCCCATAGATGTCTCTTTCATAATTATCCGTATAGGACATAGTCCCACCCCATTCTTGTTAGTAACTAATCATATGATTATGTAAGGCATTTGCCGCCATATGCCCAAAAAATGAAAAAAACGACTAGGGCGTGTCTGGTGAATCACTAATTGAGCCAAATTATCAGGGAAATCAAGCCGATGGCAGAAAAAAAAGTAAGCTACCCGTTTTTCATAACGAGTGGCGAAGCCGCGCCATTGTTTCAGACGAGTAATACAGCCTTCAATCACGTTTCGACTTTTTTGGACCGGCGTTCAGCCTGATCCCTACGTTCCGGGATTGATGAGGAATGCCCCGTTTAAGCAGAAGAAGTCGACAGGACGGATAGCTGTAACCACGGTCCGCAATGAGATGATCCGGCCTCTTACGAGGCCTTCCTTTTCCGAAACTGGGAACACAGATCGAGTCGAGCAAAGCTTGCAATTGGGTGCAATCATGTTGCTGACCCGGAGTGAGGGTAAAAGCAAGCGGACAACCTTTCCCGTCACAAGCGAGGTGAATTTTTGTCGTCAGATCTTCACGGCTTCGTCCGAGTGCCTCATTTTGGAAGCGAGGATCCCCCTTTTTTTGGCGCGCCTGCGGCTGCTGATGAGCTCGGACAATGGTGCTGTCGACGAAAACAAGCCAATCCACATCAGAAACGGCATGACAGTAGGTTTGGACATGCTTGAGCTAGCGATCCCATGTTCCACCTTTTTCCAACGCGTATTTAAGTGCTTCAGCTGTTTTTTGCGCAAAAGTTATGGGATTTTCTACAGATTGCCAATGGATAAACATCATCCGAGGTTTGTCAAACAGCCAATGATTATGCAAAGCCGTTACTAGAATATTTCGTTTTCGTAATGCGGAGATAAAACGGTTGACGTCTTTTTGTAAAATATGAGTTTCCCCAAGATTTAAAGCTCGCCCATTTTTATCGATCGATTCAAAGGAAAATAAAGCTGCCAATGTCAAAGGCGATTTAGACCGACGACCTTCAATGGTAACATGATGGGGGATAATCCGGGTTACGGTACAAACACCATTGACAATTTGAGGAGTTCCGCCAAGTATGGCTGCAAATCTTTTACAAACAGGACCTACTGTTTTCACCTCATAACCTCCTTTTACAATAAGGGTACAAATTAAGATATGAATTAAAATAAAATTGTGAAACTGCTATCCAACTAGGGCGTGTCTGGTATGTCAGATCCGGCTATATAGGGACTGCCCAAATTCATTAGATTACTGAGATTTTCGAGCAGGTCTTCTCTAATTGTTGAACTATAAGGGGTTAATCCGAGGTAAATCCAAATCTGGCCACATTAATTCTGCGTCACTTTTTGATCCATATGTCACTTTTAGAGCACTTTTGTGCTTATTGTATATGAGTGGGAAAATTTTTTTCATGATTTTTGTTCGTTATGTCACTTTTGGCTCATTCGGTCCCCATATATAAAATGAGGGAATTTTTTTGCTCATTATGTCCTTTTTCATTTATTCACTGTGCATAAATAGTGAACGGATTTTTTCGCGATTTTATGCGCGCACACCCCTGTTAGCGTCGTGTAATAGTAATGAGAGGACGTCCAATTGCGGGCGTCCTTTTTTCTATCCAAAGGATTGATTTGATGCGACAACCGGTGACTTGGGAACAGTTAAGCGTATCTTGGCCATCATCTCCATTGTTGTTGAGCTAATGAAATAAGATGCCCGAAATACTTGGGCAGCTACAAAAAACCTCTCCCCCACATTGGAGCGAGAATCCATTGATAGGAGGGGAATGTTCCTTCCACAAGGAAAGGAAAATCGATTTTTTTCGTCTCCGGCTGTGCGAAATGCTCCTCCCGCCGGTAATGTATAATGTACGGACAAAACGAAGGGGGCGATACCATGGTGAACAAGTATATCACCCAGGAGCAAGTGATGGTGATGATTGGACTAGCCCAGATTTTGATCGAACTGTTGAAGAGATAGAGGGAAGCCGCCGATGACTGGAGAACCCCATAAAAAGGAGGCTGCCCAATCGCTTGGGTAGCCTTATGGTTTCGGGGTGATTTGGTTCTGACGCTTCATCCCTTTATTCGAAATTTTGATTCATTTTTTGATCATCCTATGATAAAATGTCAAGGAGATGGAAGCAAATTTCGCTTCTTTTTCTTGAAACGAAAAGTTGCGCTAAACTCTACGATGCGTTCTTATCCCATCTCGACAGGAGGAAATGAGTCCAAAAACGATTCAGACCTATCGAACGATTCTTACCGATGTGGAATCGTATGTAATCAAATCCAAAGGGAAAGTGCTTTTATCCTATATCCATTGATTTTTGGACCGATATCTTCCTAGACCGCGTTTCCATCCCACGAATAACGTCTGCTCTCTGGGTGGTTCTTTTGTTTATTTCAAACAAAAACTGTCATGACAAACGAATAGCCACAACCCAGACATGAAAATGTTTCCATGTTGAATTTCCAGACCATACTTGTTAACACCAAGTCAGAGAAGAACTACGCGCTCTTTTATAGTGGTTCGACCCTGGAACAAAAACTGTATAAATTCACTCAGCGGACAACCCTATGTCGACATCGAATGGTAAATGCGATGATCACGGACAGAAAAATGGTATTATTTTTCGAGTGAATTTCCAGACTTGGAACTATCAAGACAAGGAGAAGTGAATATTCACAAAAACACGAATTAACATCGTGGTGGCTTTTTATTGCCTTTTTCAGGTTAAAGCGGCTTCTGCGAAGGATTTAAAAAAGAGGTGTGCTGATTTATTTTCACAGAAAAAAAGCCATCCTTATGGACGGCTGATGAGCTGGCTATCATGGGGCTCCATTAAAGATACGTCGCATCATCGTATACGGTCTCTTTCCCCTGTATACTAATGATCTAGTTCATCATATGATGATTTCCCTTTGGGTGTGACAGAATGCTGACACCCAGCACCAATCGTTAACCAAAAACATATAATATTAGAAAGAGTTTTACTTCCATCTACTTCCCCGCTTTTACTCCATCCTTTTTCATTTCTTCCCCTACCCTAAATCAAACTTCCTTTTGTTCTATGAAAGGAGGTGATCGGTATGTGTTTCAGAAGAAGACACCGTCGTTGCTTCCGATTCTGTTGCCCGCGCCGCCGTCATCATCGCCGCCACCACCGTCGTCACCACCGCCGCCATCGCCATGAGTGCTAATAACTGTAAGGAAACGCTGTACTAAATAATACAAAGGGTTACTGACCCTCCAATAAAGAAAATACTGTCTTTCATTTATCAATTTGTTCTTACTACAAGGTCAGTAACCCTATTACATAAAATATTTTGTTCCTAATTTTCGTGGGCTGCCTACAGCGGTTGAACCTTAATTTTCTCGATTGAGATACTCCTTCAAGATTTCGCTGCATTCGACCTTGATCCACTCATTCAGGAACTTCATTTCCTGCCTATATCCTTTGTACTTGTAGGCTACATAGCGATACTCCGGTTCCTGTTTGATCTCGATGATTTCCCCTGGCGATCTTCTGAAATACCCCCGTAGTTCCGTCATGTCCTTTTCGGCGGTGAAAGCATTATTGCTGATAATCATCCGGAAGAGCAAGAAAAGGTGATTAAGTACAATGATCTTGTTGCAAACGCAGTTATTCTTCAGAATGTAGTGGACTTAACAGCCATGTTACGGGGGTTGACCAGAGACGGATACGGAATCGAAAGTGAAGCCGTGGCTACTTTGAGTCCTTACATGACCAGTCACATTAAGCGCTTTGGTGACTATGTAATTGACATGGACAATGCACCTGAGCCCCCAGAACCACAATTAATCCTGCCAACTAGCATTGTGGAATAGCAAGTCAT
>NZ_JAECVZ010000032.1:0-31900 GCF_016055135.1 Thermoactinomyces sp. CICC 10521
CTGGATGAATTCGTCCTGAACATAGAAACCTTCCTTCGGAATGTTTTTTTATACCTTTTCAACAAAAAAGGCTGTTGACCTTCTTTGTCAACAACCTCAACTTGAACCCATAGAGGGTTCAAGTTATTTATTGTAGTGTTTGGTTTCAATCTTTTTTCTTCGCTGCCCAATCGGTGAGTACAACATTCGGCAGATATGTCTCAAAGGTCTGGACATTGGAACCGTCCGCATTCATCGTCCATACCTGGTTTTCGTTTCCATCAAAAACATTTGGCCCCGAGAAAGTGATACGGGTTCCATCAGGGGACCAGACGGGACCATCTAAATCCTCGTTGATTTGAGATGTAAGATTCGTTGGATTACTTCCATCTGCGTCCATGACATACACATCGGTTCCATCAAAGGCATAACGAGTGTAAAGAATCTTGGAACCATCGGGAGACCAACGGGCATCAAACTCAGCCGTTTCATTACTTGCGTCTCCGGTTAATTGCTTCACATCAGATCCATCAATGTTCATAACGTAGATATGGTTTCTTCCATCCCGGTCGGAGTGAAACACAATTTTCGTGCCATCGGGAGAGATATCCGGAGAGGAATTATAGAAAGGCTCAGTTTGTGTGAGTTGCACCGGATCGCTGCCATCTGCATTCATCAGCCATATATCGAAATGTCTTTCAAACACAATTTTACTTCCATCCTTTGACCATCTGGCGTACGAACCAGTTCCGATCTTTACAGGATTTTTTCCATTAGGATCGGAAACCATAATATCGCCATTATTGGTGCTATAGAGCAATTTCTTTCCATCTGGTGAAAGATCCGGAGTTCGACCGTCGGTGATTCGCTTAATGTTAGTACCGTCCGGGTTCATTCTGTAAACTCCAGTATCCATCCGATCGTCGTCAGGAAGCCATCGGGCACTTTCAAAGTAGATCAATTCTTTTTCTTTTGCAAAGCTCGGGGAAGGACTAAACAAAGCTGACGCCAAAGCAATTCCACCAATAAGAACCCATAATTTTCTGATAATAGGATACCTCCTTATTGCTTGTCTATTAATTTATTCGGTTCAAGTTTAAGATTTCTGTCTCATCACTTGACGTTTACTTAATTAAATATTTTAATAATTTTGAGTATACGTGCTCGATTGATCGTGGAACAAGAACTTCAATTGAAAGACATGTAGATTCCATGATATCTAGCCAAGAAATAAAGGAGATAGAAAAATTACTGGATCAAAAACCGGGAACAGCTTTCATCATTATTGCCGACAAGGCTGTTTTGGAAGAAACAACACGAAGTTTCACTCCAGAAGTAAGGGAAACACCGCAAAAGAAACTGAGGGAGTTAACAGACGGGCTGGCAAAAATCCATGATGCAACGATTAAGATTGATGATCAGCGGGGGGATCCTGCAGTGGTAAACCACAATCGGGAAGTGGACGTGATCATGGATGTGGCAAGAGAGGTGTTCGGCTCCGAAAATACAGGGATGACAAAGCCGAACATGGTCGGCGAGGATTTTTCTTATTATCTCAAAAAAGCTCCGGGCGCTTTTTTGCTTTGTTGGAGCAGGAGATTCAAATAAACCAGTCTATCCGCACCACCATCCCCGCTTTCAGCTTGATTCTCTTGCAGCGGAATGGTTTTGTCGGCTGACCCATGAAATATTTGGGGTGATTGGGAGTGAGGAAAGAAGCAACTGACTTGTGCCTCACTGCCAATCACAATATGAAGTATCATTAGCGATTTATCGTGCAGGAATCACTTCAGCCGACTTCTCATCCAATACACTGATCGGGCTAAACGCCTCAAAGTGAATTCGTTTTTTCGGAATTTCCATTTCCAATAATCCCCGGTAAATCGCCTTCATGAATGGAAGGGGTCCGCAAAAATAAAACATTCCATCCGCATGGGGGAGAATGGATTCCAACCAACTGCGATCGATAAATCCTTCCTTGTCAAAGTTTCCTGCCTGACGATCTTTTTCCGTCGGTTTTTCATAACAGACATAAGACTTGATATTGGGGTTTTCGTTTGCCAATCGGGAGACTTCATCTTTCATGGCGTGTACGTTTCCGTTGATGGCTGCGTAAATGAAAGTCACCTTTCGTTCCGGCTGCCGTTCCGCTGTTGTTTTCAGCATACTCATCAATGGCGTCAATCCCACACCGCCACTGATCAGAACAAGCGGGGCCGGATCATCCGTATTCAAAACAAAGTCTCCGGCCGGTGCGCTGAAAGCCAGAAGATCCCCTTCATTTATCTGGTGATGAAGGTAATTGGACACAATCCCCGGCGGATTTCCATGGTGCGCATCTTCTCTTTTCACCGTAATCCGGTAGTAATCTTTGTCCGGTACATCAGACAGGCTGTAATGCCGGATATGTTCGTACTTCTCACCCGGAATCCTTGCTCTCAAGGTCAGATATTGTCCGGGCGAATAGCTTGCAATCTCCTTCCCATCCGCAGGCTTTAAGTAAAAAGATGTAATGACGTCACTTTCTTTCACTTTGCGATCCACCACGAAATCCCTGAATCCACTCCATCCTCCTGGTTGGGATTCTGCCTGTTCATACAACTCCCGTTCTATTTTCATGAAAAGATCGGAGAGGTACTGATACGCTTCACTCCATGCCTCGAGGATTTCCGCGTTTACCTGGTTCCCCAACACATCATGCACTGCTTGGATCAAATTTTCTCCCACAATCGGATATTGCTCAGGAACCACTCCGATCGCCCGATGTTTATGGGCAATCCGTGTGATGATGGGCCGGATCGCGTCCAGATTGTCGATATGTTCTCCGGCCGCGTAAACGGAATGGGCCAGCGCTTTCTGCTGAATCCCCCGCCGTTGATTCGTTTGGTTAAACAAATTGTACAATTCGGGATGACTTCCGAAAAGCAACTGATAAAACCGTTTCCCAATGGCTTCACTGTGCTTTTGAAGGATCGGTGCCGTCGCTTTGACGATCTGAATCGTTCTGCTGTTCATCGTAATACCTCCTCTGTTTGATATGTTGCTTATTCTGTGCTTCCGATATTCAGGCTCCTTGCTTTATCGTTATATCAAAGCGGAGACAGCAAATTGTGAAACAGATCACAAATAGACAGCGGCGAAACCATCCTTCATCCTTCAAGTTCCCGAGAAATACTTGCTGCGAATTCCGCCCCTAATGTGAACCCACTTTAATCAACAGTAAATTCGCATCTTCTATTGCCGCGATGTCATGTTCCTGAAAAGGATTCATATGCAGCAATGAACCCGATTTCATATGAAATTTCTGTTCGGACACGCCGAACAAGACTTCCCCTTCTATAACATAAACGATCACATGGCAGTTTGCATGATGACGGGGAATCTTTTTGCCAGCCTTTAACTGCAGGTTCATGACCGCTCCTTCTTCAAAATCGAGCAACTTGGACCGGGCAACCCCTTTCTCCCCGCTTAATTGGTTTTTGATCTCCACTACTGACATAAGATCATCCCCCTTCAATTCTGAACGATGATTTTACTCAGATTCCATTCCTCTTCGCATCTCCTCTGCTTTCACGTCTCTGGCAATTTCCTCTTTTTCATCCTTGGACAAAACGAGACTGAACAGCGGAAATAGATAATGATCCTCTTTTTCAATATGTTTTTTCAACAGATATGCAAGCAATCCCATCTTCTGGATCAGCTCATGCGAAGGATTTTCGGGATCATGATTTTTAAACATTATCTTGGCTTCTTCATAATGTTTGCGAATGATCTCATGCTCACTCTTCAATTTGTAAATCGGGCCCACTTCGGTTTCCGGAATGTGTTTTACCAAACGCGAAAGAATATATTTTTCTTCATATAAAAAGTGGTGATCCAATTCATGGCCGATTTCACCTAAAACTTTGTCATAAAGTTCGGTGTTATATCCTTCTCTTACCCGATCCATCCATTGGCTTAATGAAGCGTGTTCTTCGATGAAAGAATGCAGTTCAGGCGCGACGATCCCCAAAATTTTTTCCGATTCACTCACATTCGTTTTTTGCCAATCTGTTAAATCCAGTTTTGGTTGATACTTTGGTCTTGACATCCTGATCTGCTCCTTATTGCGGATTTTTCCAAAGCTTGTGTACCAATGCTTAAGCAAGCTTCAGTTTTTTTGCGAGAAAATCTTTTTCCTCGGACGAAAGCAACCGTTCCGCCATGGGAAAAAGAACATTTTCTTCTTTCATAAAATGCTGGGACAAAACATGATAAGCTTCAATCATAAACGCGGTGATTTCCTTTGCCTTTTCAATATGAACAGATGCGTCCGCCTGATTGAGCTTTTCGATAAAAGTTTGCAGATTTTTCTTCCCTTGCTGATGCTCATATTCCATCACTGCGATCGGACCCGTTTCTCTGCCGATGTACTGAGCCATCAATGTGAAGAGAAACTCTTCTTCCCGTTCTGAATGTGCAGTCAGCTCCTGCTCGAAGCGAATGGCTTTCTCCTTTAAACCGGGCCAGTCAATTGGATGTTCCCTTGCTGCTTCGGCCAACTGAAACAGCTGCTCCATTTGCTCCCTCAATGTCACATGTTCTTGCTTGAATTGCTGCAGGGCAGGGCACAAAGGAACATCTCCCCCCATCATGTGACCGCAATGAAAAGGCATCTCATTCATCGTTCTTTTTCCCTCCATTTCCACGATGCAGGTTTCAAGAAAGATGCAACCCATCCCAAGTTGCTCCCACGCGAAAAAGCCAAAGAGATGCAACATCCAAACTCTTACTTTTTCATGCCCAATTATACTTTGGTGACTTAACATTCCGCTGTGAGCGATATCACTCCTTCCCCTCTGTCACATAATTTTCACAAAATACAACAAGACAAATTTGAAGATGAGCAAACGTAAACAATCATGTGATTTGTTTCACAAACAGGGCTGCATTTGTATCATTCTCAACTGGAGGAAAGCAAACTTTTCAGTGCATCCAGATTGTAAATAAAGATGCCTTTCCGGCTGATCTCGAGCAGTTGATCCTTTTTAAGCTGATTTAACACCCGGTTGACCGATTCCCTTGACATTCCCAACATATTTGCAAAATCCTGGTTTGTTAATGGGATTGAGATATAAACGCCACCATCCTTTTCATTTCCGTACTCCTCCACCAACTGCAATAATGACACGATCATTTTTCGATGAATATCGCCCGAGATCACCCCGTGTAAACGCCTTTGCATCTGAAGGAGCCTTTTATCCATCATTTTCATGACTGACTTGGCTATTTGCGGGTTTGAACTCAGCAACTGATTAAAACTTCCCAGCGGGATTGCCAGCAATTCACAATCCGTGACAGTTTGCGCTGTTCCCGGATACGGGATGTCATCGAAAAATCCCACGTGAGGAAACATTTCCCCCTTTGGCAAAAGGCAGATAACCTGTTCGTTTCCGTTATTGTCAACCTTCGTAACCTTAATGATTCCCGAATGAATGAAATAAACGGCGCTCCGTTCCTGACCTTCTGTAAAAACGGTTGAATGCTTTCGATAATGACGCAAAAACGCTATTCCGGAAACCTTTTTCAATTCTTCCTCGTTCAACCCGCTAAACACGGGAACACGTTTAACAACCTCAAATTTATGATCCATCCAAACCGCCCCCACATTGTTAAATCGTTCGCAAGCTTAAGCAGAATCACCAAAAAATCAGGCCTTAAGATGTTGTAACCGATCCCGCTCCGGCTCTGTCTCGCACGAAACGGACAGAACCCTTATCGCCCGAAAACAACTTCATCCGTTTTTTGTAACTAACTTCTTTTTACACGAGATCGCTTTGCGCAGCCAAGTGTCAAAAGACAATCATTCTGTGGACTTTTTGTGACACAACTCATTTTGTGAAATAAATCACATTCATTTCGTTCAACACCTCATACACTGGTTGTAAGCACGGATAAATTAAATCGCTCTTGTTATACGAATGGAGGTTATCCAATGAAATACCGCAACATGCCCGGTATTGACAAGCCGGTTTCCGAAGTTGGCTTCGGTGTTTGGTCCGTTGCCACTCCGTGGTGGGGCGTAAATGACGACAAGCTCGGCAAACGCCTGCTGCGCATGGCATACGAAGATTACGGCATTACATTTTTTGATACCGGCGATGTGTACGGCCAAGGCAAAGGAGAAACACTCTTGTCAGAAGCACTGGAAGGACTTCGTGACAACGTGGTGATTGCCACCAAATTCGGCTACGACATCTATGCCAAGCGGAGCGACCGTCACGGCAGACACTCCGAATTGCCCCAACGGTGGGATGCAGCCTCAATCCGCCAGTCCTGCGAAGAAAGCTTGCGCCGATTGAAAACGGATGTGATCGACCTCTACCAACTTCATAATCCAAGAATGGAAGCAATTCAAAGCGATGAAGTGCTTGAGACGCTGGAACGATTGAAAGGGGAAGGAAAAATCCGCTCCTACGGTGTCGCATTGGGGCCGGACATCGGCTGGAAGGATGAAGGATTGGCCACCCTCCGCGATGAGCGGTATGACATGGCGCAAATCATCAACAACATGCTGGAACAGGATCCCGCCAGAGAACTGATCCGGGAGGCGGAAAAGCGGAACAAAGCCTTGATTGTCCGTGTCCCGCATGCATCGGGGCTCCTTGACGGCACCTATGACCCGGACAAACATTTCAACAAACATGACCATCGCAATCACCGGCCGGTCAAGTGGATGAAAGCTGGTCTGGCCGCAGTTCAACAATTGAAATTCCTGTACGAAGGAACTGACCGGACGATTGGCCAAGCGTCCATTCTCTTCTCGTTAGCCAATCCATCGATCAAATCAGTGCTCCCCAATATCACCACTGAAGAAAACTTGCGTGAATTTGCCGAGGCGCCTGACAAAACTCCGCTTACGGAAGAGGAAATGAAGAAGCTTGAAGAGTTGTGGGAAACCAGCATGAAAGAGCAATTGAAACAGCCGTTCTCCGACAGCAAAATCAAGCCGACACCGGTAGCACCTCGATAACAACCGCTCGGACAGGAACTCCAACATCACTTTCGGAGCAGTCACGGAAAGTCAAGTGACAAAACATCGACGTTAATGTCAACTTTCCGTGAACTCGCCCCTTTTTGTGAAATTAATCACATTTTCTTTGTCCGTTTCCGCTTACATTCTTTTACGCAGAGAAAATTTCAATCTGACCATGGGGGTGTGAAACCAGTGAAGAAAACGGGGATCTCAAGCCGGCTGAAAAAACTTCTTTTGTGTTCCCCTCTTTTATTCTTATTGACCGGATGCAGCGACAAATATATCCTGCTCAATCCTGCTGGCCCGGTAGCACAGACAGAGCACAGACTCATCTTACTTTCCGCCATTTTGGTTGCGATCGTCGTGATTCCTGTCATCGTTCTTCTTGTCTTTATCGTGATTCGTTACCGAGAACGTCCGGGAAATCAGGCGCCTTATCAGCCAAATTGGACAGACAGCAAAATTTTGGAGGTTATTTGGTGGGGAATCCCCATTCTGATCGTTGCCATATTGGGGTTCGCCACTGTTCGCGACACGTTCGCGTTGACCCGTCCTCCCAGTGAGCAAAAACCCATCACCATACAGGTTGTCTCGCTGGATTGGAAATGGTTGTTTCTCTATTCTGATTCGAATATTGCCACTGTCAACTACTGTGAAATTCCCACAGGGGTACCGGTTCAATTTGTGTTAACCGCAGATGCCCCCATGAACTCCTTCTGGGTTCCGCAGTTGGGCGGGCAAGAATACACCATGCCGGGAATGGAGATGCGACTCTGGCTGCAGGCAGACCGCGAGGGAGTGTTTGAAGGGCGCGGCGCAAACTTTACCGGAAAAGGATTTGCCCACATGAACTTTCAGGTGGTTGCCAAACCGCAGTCTGAATTTGCGTCATGGGTCAAAAAGGTCAAGGGATCTGCTCCCTCTTTAACCCAGGAGAAATACGATCTACTTGCCAAGCCGAGCGTTGTCAACAAACAGTCTTATTCATCTTACCCGCCTGCACTTTATCAAAATACCGTAAATAAAAACGGCGGGATATATTGGCACCATCCAATGCCAATGAATGAGCCTCATCAAATGCCAATGGAAAACTGACAAGAAAGGTGGGAATGGCGGATGTTAAAGAGTCTGATTTCGTACTTGCAGAACGCGAATCTCATGATACAGATCTCAGCAGTTGCGATCATCTTGACATTGGTCGGGATCGTGTTCGCTTTGACGTATTTCAAAAAATGGGGATGGTTGTGGCGCGAATGGATCACAACCGTCGATCATAAAAAGATCGGGATCATGTATCTGGTTTGCGCGCTGTTGATGTTCTTTCGCGGCGGCGTCGACGCCCTGTTGATGAGAACGCAACTGGCTTTCCCGAATCTGCATTTTTTAAACGCACAACACTACGATGAAATCTTTACCACTCACGGAACCATCATGATTCTGTTCATGGCCATGCCTTTTATCTTTGCCATGTTTAACCTGGTGGTTCCTCTTCAAATCGGCGCACGCGATGTTGCTTTTCCCTTCTTAAACGCCGTAAGTTTTTGGCTGTTTTTCTTCGGTGCAATGCTGTTTAACCTGTCCTTCGTGCTGGGGGGTTCCCCCGATGCCGGTTGGGTGGGCTATCCGCCGCTGTCTGAACTGCCGTATAGCCCGGGACCGGGTGTCAACTATTATGTTCTGGGCATTCAAATATCCGGGATCGGAAGCATTGCGACGGGAATCAACTTTATCGTCACAATCCTGAAAATGCGCGCTCCCGGCATGACCCTGATGCGGATGCCGCTCTTTACCTGGTCTGTTCTTGCATCCTGTATTGTGATTATCTTTGCTTTCCCTGCTTTGACCGTTGCGCTTGCCCTTTTGGGGATGGACCGGATTTTTGGAACCCACTTCTTTACGATGCTGCATGGCGGGAACCCGATGATGTACATCAATCTCTTCTGGGTTTGGGGACATCCTGAGGTTTACATTGTCATCCTGCCGGCATACGGTATTTTCTCTGAAGTGGTCAGCACCTTCTGTCGGAAATATATTTTCGGTTACAAGTCCATGGTGGTTTCACTCATGATGATTAGTATTATCAGCTATTTCGTCTGGGTGCACCATTTCTTCACGATGGGTGCCGGTCCGGGAGTAAACAGCTTCTTTGCCGTGGCATCAATGGCCGTTGGGATTCCCACAGGCGTGAAGGTATTCAACTGGCTGTTTACGATGTTCAGGGGCCGGATCCGAATCACCTTGCCGATGCTTTGGACGCTTGCATTTATCCCTTGCTTTGCCGTCGGCGGAGCAACCGGGATCATGCTCGCAGTGGCTCCAGCAGATTACCAGTTTCACAACAGTTACTTCCTCATCGCTCACTTCCATCAGGTCTTGATCGGTGGGGTTGTGTACGGGCTGCTTGCAGGAATGTATTTCTGGTGGCCCAAGATTTTAGGATTTAAACTGAATGAAACTC
The DNA here is from genome assembly GCF_016055135.1 of Thermoactinomyces sp. CICC 10521. NCBI lineage: Bacteria > Bacillati > Bacillota > Bacilli > Caryophanales > Thermoactinomycetaceae > Thermoactinomyces > Thermoactinomyces sp. CICC 10521. Next base: position 9,453 of record NZ_JAECVZ010000032.1, read on the forward strand.
TCGGCAAATGGGCGTTTTGGTTCTTTAACCTTGGATTTTATGTCTGCTTTATGCCGCAATACGCGTTGGGATTCATGGGCATGACCCGGCGTGTGTACACTTATCCGGCTGAATCAGGCTGGGGAACGCTCAATTTCGTCTCCACCATCGGCGCGTTTATGATGGGGATCGGATTCCTCTTTATCGTGGCACAAATCCTTTACAGCATTCGCCATGGAGAACGCGACACGACCGGAGATCCATGGGACGGTCGTACGTTGGAATGGTCTCTTCCGTCTCCCGTCCCTCATTACAATTTCGCCCAAATTCCTGTGGTCGATGACATGGATGCCTGGTGGAAAATGAAACAGCAGCAAAAAGAAGGCATTCAGCCACAGAAAGAACCATTGAAGCCGATTCACATGCCAAGCCCTTCATCCCTGCCTTTCTTCATGGGATTGGCGTTTTTCATCTGCGGATTCGGTTTGGTCTTTAACCAATTCACCATAGCCACGATCGGGCTGATCGGTGTAGTGATTTGCATGCTCTGGCGATCGCTTGAAAAAGACACGGGCTATTATATTTCGGTAGAAGAAATCAAGAAAAATGAAGCGGCAGTAAGGGGGTTGTAACATGGTTGAAACAACCGGACGCCCGATCCCAGATCCAAAGTCATCCAAACACCTGCACGGCACGGAAGAAGAAGAAAAAAACATTCTCGGTTTTTGGATTTTCCTTTCTACAGACCTTGTGCTGTTCGCTTGCCTGTTTGCCACCTATCTCGTTCTGCGCACGCATACGGATGGAGGGCCCACAACGGCACAGCTGTTTGACATTCCCATGTTTACGCTTGAAACCTTCATTCTGTTAACCAGCAGTTTTACCTGCGGGCTGGCCGTTCGTGAAATGCGTTACAACAATCTGCGGAGACTGCTCGGATGGCTTGCGGTTACCGTTTTGCTCGGTCTCATATTTGTCGGGATCGAAGCGAGTGAATTTCTTTCCTACTCATCGGAAGGAGCCACCATGCAACGCAGCGCGTTCCTGTCCGGTTTCTTCACACTGGTGGGAACACACGGTCTTCACGTCTCTTTGGGGATTGTTTGGATGATCTCCGTAGGCATTCAGTTGCTGCGTGACCGAATTCATCCCACAACAGCCCGAAAATTGTTCAACGCCGGATTATATTGGCACTTTCTGGATGTAGTATGGGTGATGATCTATACGGTCGTTTATCTCATGGGGGTGATGAAATGAAAAATATAGGGCAACCAGCAAAAAGGACTTTTCCTTGGTCGCATGTGACCGGTTATGTCGGATCGATTGTATTGACGGTTTTGGCACTGCTGTTTACGGTGAAAGCTCCCTTTTCACAAGGGAGCCTCATCACCATCTTATTGGGATTTGCCATCCTTCAAATCCTGATTCAATTAATCTTCTTCATGCATATCACGGAAAAAAACGGGCCGGCTTATCATTCGATTGCGATTGCGCTGGGGTTTTTGTTTACGTTTGCCGTCGTTGCCGGATCGATCTGGGTGATGACATTTGGCTCTCAAGTTCAATGATGAAAGTTTGAGGGGAGAGGGAAAAAATGCCTGACCCATTGTTAAATTCTGTTCAATCAACCAAACGAACCTTTTTGTCGGCCGATTTGGAAAAACTCAAAGCCTGTTTGTCGCTTACCAAGCCACGAATAGCCGTCCTTATGATCTTTTCGGCAATCTGCGCGGCTATCGTCGCCAAGCAAGGCTGGCCTGATATGTGGACCATGTTTGCGCTGGCAACAGGCTTGGCATTTTCCACCGGCGGGTCTGCTGCGATCAACATGTGGTATGACCAGGATATCGACAAAATCATGGAACGAACGATGAACAGGCCGCTTCCCGCCGGGCAGCTTCGTCCGCAAACAGCTTTATTTCTCGGGCTGGGTTTGGGATTGTTGTCCTTGATTTGGTTTCTGGTGTTTGTGAACGCTCTTACCGCCATTCTGTCACTGACCGGTTTTTTGTATTACACCGTGCTTTACACCATGTTGTTGAAAAGAAAAACACCGCAAAATATTGTAATCGGGGGAGGAGCAGGTGCGATTCCTCCAGTGATCGGCTGGGCGGCAGTGACCGGAGATATCGGTTGGCCCGCCGTGATCATGTTTGCGATTATTTTCTTGTGGACCCCTCCCCATTTCTGGCCGCTGGCGATCGTGAAAAATGATGAATATGTGCGTGCAGGCATACCGATGATGCCGGCGGTCCGGGGCTTTAGAACGACGAAAAAACAATGCCTGGTTTACACTTTCATTCTGTTGCTCGCTTCCTGCGGACTGTATTTCACCGGTTATACAGGCGGGATCTATCTGACAATCGCCATTCTTTCCGGCTTGTACTTTTTGTACTATCAGTTACGCATGTGGCGTGAAAACGACGATCGCACGGAGTGGGCAGGACGAGCATTTTATGCTTCCCTTATGTACTTGACTGTTTTATTTGCCTCTATGGCCGTTGATTCTCTTATTTAGTATTGGTTTTCTCCTCAAAGAAGGAGAGGTGTTAAGATATGGCAAAGCCCGACATAAGGAGAACAAACATTTATCCGCTCGCTTTTGCCACACTCTTGGGGTTGTTTTTGGTCAATCTCCTGGGTTTTATTGATACCCAAACCGGTTCCGCATTTGGCTGCGGGAGGGATTGGCCTCTTTGCAACGGGAAGATCATCCCGGAAGTGTGGAACACTCATATCGCGATCGAGTTTATCCATCGATTGGTTGTACTCGCTGATCTTCTTTTGCTGCTCTTCCTGATCGCAGCCACATACCGGAGATATCGGGGAAGAAAAGATATCCGGATTTTGATGGGCATCAGCTTTTTGGCCTTTGCCGGGGAAGGGTTTCTGGGGGCAATCAGTGTCTTGACTGACAATCCCCCTTCGGTGCTGGCTCTCCATATGGGAATGTCACTCATCGCGTTTACCTCGCTGTATTTGTGGACAGCCACACTCCGGCAAATCGAAACCGGCAAATACCGGCGATTTGACCTCCAAGATGCCGCCCCTGTCAAACAGATGAAAAGATGGACATGGGGAACACTCATTTACAGTTTTTTGGTTGTTTATTTTGGATCCTATGTTACGTTCACCGGGGCAGGAGGCTATTTCCAGGGATGGCCCTTTCCAACCGAAGCTTACACTCAGGCCGGGTCTGCTTTATTGATTGATTTGACACACAGGTTCATGGCTTTGGTGTTGTTTGTTTTGATTCTGAAGCTGTATCTCTTCACCTCCCGGTTGCGCGGGCAAAGAAAGGATTTACGGGCAGTAAGCCTTCAAACCCTCATTCTCGTGATTTTTCAGATGTTGAGCGGTGCGATGCTCATTATGACGAAGTTAAACCTGGTTGCCTTTCTTCTCCATGTATCGATCGCAACCTTAATGGTGGGTTCTTTAGGTTTGCTGGGATTAAAAACATCCTTCTTTCAAGAAAAAGAGAGGATGAAGGAATATAACCTTTAAAGGGGTTATGGGAAAATCAATCGTTGAAGAGGAAGTGAAAAAAATGAGCCAAGCTGTAAAAACTTACGAAGGATGGTTTGCCTATCACGATTTTCGCAAAATAGACTGGAACAAATGGAAATCAATCTCCCCTTCCGGGAGGCAGGAAATCATTCTGGAGTTGCTTGATGCGATCGCGGAGTTTTCATCGGTGGAAAACAATAATGAGGGCAGTTTTGGGCAATACGCCATTCTTGGTCATAAAGCGGATCTGTTGTTTCTCCACCTTCGCCCGAATATCGACGAATTAAATGATATCAAAACGAAGTTTAATAAACTGGGCTTTGCCGGTATCACTTCCAATCCGTATTCCTATCTTTCTGTCGTGGAACTCAGCTCTTACACGATCGATCCAGATACGGACCCCCTAAGCGACCCCGCTTTCCGGGAACGTCTCCAGCCAATCTTGCCAAAAACCCAATATACCTGTTTCTATCCCATGAACAAGAGAAGGCTTGGAGAAGACAATTGGTACAGGATCTCCGTTGATGAACGGAAGAAAATGATGAAAAGCCATGGGGTTATTGGACGTTCTTACTCAGGAAAAGTTCGGCAAATCATTACGGGATCAATCGGCCTGGATGACTGGGAATGGGGGGTTTCCCTGTTTTCCGACGATCCATTGTACTTTAAGAAATTGATTACGGAAATGAGGTTTGATGAAGTAAGTGCCCGTTTTGGAGAATTTGGCTCTTTTTATGTCGGATGCAGGTTGACAAATGAAATGCTCTCCTCCATGCTGAACGACAAAACCCCCGATATTCGATAAACCTCCGCAGGAAAATGGAGAGAGACGTTTGAACAACGAAGTAAAAAAAGAGCAGGCCTTCCGCATTCGGAACCTGCTCTTTTTCATGTTCATCATACAGCTTTTCGATCACTTGGCAACAGAAAGGCCAGCACTGATGCAACAATGGGCAAAACCGAGATCACCGACATGATGCTCATGATCCCGTACAGGTCGGTTAAATACCCCATCAGGGTCGCACCAATTCCGCCCGCACCGACACCAAACCCGATCGCCAATCCGGAAGCCATCGCGATGTTGCGGGGCAGCAATCTCTGCATGTAGACGACGGTGACGGCAAATGAGGACAAAACAAAAAAACCGAACAATAACAGGATCAGCCACGCATAGCCCCCTTTTGCATAAGGGAGCAGCAGAGCGAAAGGAATGGAAAAGAGCATGGAACCGACCAATAACCGTTTCATCCCGATTTTGTCCGAGATCGCTCCGCCGATAAACGTCCCCAGAGCACCGGCACCGAGGAACAGAAAATTTAATAATTCAGCATGGCCGTAAGACATGTTCATTTGATGCAAAAAGAAAAAAGGCAAAAAGGCGGATACACCGATTTGGCACCAAGACCGCAGAATAATCACACAAACGAGCAAAAATACGCCCCACCAATGGTTTTTTCCGGTCATCTGCTGTTGCTTGCGCCCATGATCTTCCAGGCGCTCCCGATACCACGGAACCTGGCGGGCTGCCAACAAAAACGCGATCAGACCGATGAGCACAAACCAAAGCAGGCCGCTGCGCCCGGTTGAAATCAAAAACAGAGGAATCATGAGCGGGCCCAGCGCTTGCCCGGCATTGCCGCCGACTTGAAAAATCGCTTGCGCCAATCCTTTTGCATTCCCCGATGCATAATGCGTTCCCCGGGAAGCCTCGGGGTGAAAAGCTCCTGAACCCAAACCCGACAAGGCAATCAAAAATAATACCCATCCGTAGGAAGGAGCAATGCCGGTCAAGGCAAGACCGAGAACGGATAAAAAGACACCGAACGGCAACATCCACACCTTCGGCTTTCGATCCGTCCACGCTCCGAACAGAGGCTGCATCACGGAAGAGGTAATATACGAAAACAGCACGATTAATCCAGTCTGCGTATAACTCAGGGAGAAAGCGTCACGATACATCGGCAACAGGGCCGGCACGATTCCGGTCGTAACCAGATCATTGATCATATGGGTAAAACTGAACGTCCATACCTTCGCTTTTTGCAAGGTGAGGGCGCTGATGCGCTTTCCTTGCCCAACCGATTCCACTCCTGTCCATCTCCTCTCCTTTATTCAGATCGATCCAGATTTTACTTTTCCTGATTATTTCTGCCGTTGACAATCCATTTCTCTTTCCACTTTGCAAACCCGTGTCTTATAGCGAAGATACCATTCCATCCGCCCCCGTTCCTGGGCGATTCGGTGGTAAGAATGTTCCCTCCATCTGCGGATCGCTTCTTCCGATTCCCAATAAGAGACCGTTATTCCGAAACCCTCGGCATCACGTGTACTCTCGATCCCCAAAAATCACGGCATTTCCTGAGCCAGCTCTGCCATCTTGGCAGCCATGGCCTGATACCTGCGCTCCTCTCCGGTTCGCTCCGAAACAAAAATCACGGCATAGTATGGAGGCTCAGGAGTTTTGGCAATTGAATCCATTTACTTCAGCTCCTTTAATTCTGCACAACCATCATCCGGGTCGATGCTCATTCCCATGAGATAAGAATCGAACCATTTTCCCCCTATGTAAAAATCCCGTTTCAATCGTCCCTCTATGGCAAATCCCATTCGTTCATACAGGCGGATGGCCCGCTCATTGTCGACCCGTACCCTCAGATTGATTTTCCGGACTACATGTGATTTCTTCGCCCAATCGATCAAATACTGGAGCAAACTCCTGCCAATCGAACATCCCCAATACTTTTTCAAGACACTGATCCCAAATTCACCCGCGTGTGCAGTACGTGAATATTTTCCTCCGCGGAATACGAGGTTGCCTGCAATTTCTCCCTCAACTTCCGCAATCAGAAACAAATGATTCCTGCTGTTGGCACATTCCTCGATAAACGCACGCTCTTCCTCCATGCTCATGCAAAACTCGTCCGGGGAAAATGTAATAAAATCACTTTCACCCGCCATTTTCCGGATGTAGGAAAGAATCCGGCCGGCATCGTCTGCCCTTCCCTCCCGGATGACGCAAGACCATTCTTTTTTCACAAAACCCCCCTCCTCAACCTCTTTTCTGTATGGTTACGACTATTATATAGAGAGATATTTCGATAGACAAATATTTTTCCAAGAAAAAATCCCCATCTTCACCGAGGAAGATGGGGGAGCAAAAATTTATACAACCAGGGAAAGCAACAAAGTTATAATCAGGCCGACGACGGAGAGGATCGTTTCCATCACCGTCCAGGTCAATAAGGTTTCTTTTACCGACATGCCAAAGTACTCTTTAATCATCCAGAAGCCGGAATCGTTTACATGAGACAGAATCAATGATCCGGCCCCTGTCGCCAACACCAGCAGCTCCGGACTGGTTCCCGGAATGGCCGCTGCGATTGGTGCGACAATTCCAGCCGAGGTCAGCATGGCAACGGTCGCGGATCCCGTAGAGACTCGAATAAGAGCCGCAACCAGCCAGGCGAGCAGGATCGGGGACAGATGGGAGTGTTTGGCCACATCGGCAATCGAATCACCCACGCCCGAATCGAGCAGGACCTTGTTAAAGGCTCCCCCTCCACCGATCACCAGGAGAATGCTTGCTGTCGGGGCCAGACAATCATTGGAAAACTTCAAAATCAGATCGCGATTAAATCCTCGCAGTTTACCCAAGCTGACAAAGGAATAAAGCGTGGCGAGCAGGAGGGCGACCACCGGGTCCCCGATAAATTTCAAAATTCGATGGAGCTGACTGCCGGCAGAGATCCAAAGATCGGCAAAAGTGGATAAGAGCATCAGGATAACCGGAAGGATAATGGTGAAAATCGTATTGCCAAATCCGGGCAATTCTTTTTGCTCACGCGTCACCAATTGTTTGGCCATCGATTCCGGAACCGTTTTATGAATGCGCTTCCCAATCCATTTACCATAAAGGGGCCCTGCGATCATCGCAGCCGGCAAACCGACGATCAAAGCGTACAAAATGGTCAGACCCGTATCTGCCTTGAAGATTCCCACCGTTGCCATCGCAGCCGGATGGGGAGGGACGATCCCATGGACGATCGAAAGTCCTGCAACAAGCGAAAGTCCGATGGGAACGAGAGACATTCCGGTTTCAACGGCAATGGTAAAAACAAGCGGAATTAACAGGACAAATCCAACTTGAAAAAATACAGGAATACCTACAATAAAAGCAACAAACATCATAGCCCAATGAATATTTTTTTGTCCAAAGCGCTTAATCAGCGTTTGGGCGATCCGCTCGGCTCCACCTGATTCCGCCATCATTTTTCCCAGCATCGTGCCAAAGGCCAAAACGATGGCGATAAAACCGAGGGTATTCCCCAATCCGGTCTTGATCGAATCAATCACTTTATCTAACGGCATACCCGCAGCCAGACCGACACCGACCGCGGTGATGATCAAGCTAATGAACGGGTTGAGCTTAAGCCATGTGATCATCAATAAAAGGGCAACGATTGCTACGAATACGACGACTAACAACATTGTTAAAATCAACCTCTCTTCTCATGACTGCGTTGAAAATCGGCAATTTGGCGGAACTCATCCTTCATTTTGTGAGCCAGCTGATCGTAAATGGCGTAAAGAGACCGATAAACCTCGTGATTGTTCTGGTCCGGCAAAAGCTCGCTCGATACGGATATCCTTTTCTTCACTTCTTCAAGATCAGAGATTTCACCCAGACTCAATTGAACCAAAGCCGCCGCCCCCAGCGCCGAGGCTTCCGGACTTTGCGGGACAAATACCGTTTTGCCCAAAACATCGGACAGGATTTGCAACCAGACAGAAGAGCGGACAAACCCGCCGGATGCCCTCACTTCATGAATGGAACCCGCCAGTTCTTCCAAAACGGAGGTGACGGAATGCAGGCTGAAACAGATTCCTTCGAGAATCGCGCGTAAAAAATGGGCTTTGCCGTGTCGCAAATTTACTCCGAAGAAACTGCCGCGCATGTCCGCATCCCAATATGGAGCGCGTTCCCCTGTAAAGAACGGCAGACAGAGAAGGCCCTCCGCTCCGGCCGGAATTCCTTGCACCTCTTTCAGGATGAGGTCAAAAGGATTTCCGACTTGCTGCTTCACTTTCTCCCAGTCTTCTTTGGCAAATTGATCCCGGAACCAATTCATCAGGATTCCACCGTTATTGGTAGCTCCACCGATCACCCATTTTTCCTCGGTCAGGGCATAGCAGAAGATCCGTCCCTTTTCATCGGTTACCGGCCGATCAGTACTTGTGCGAACCGCTCCGCTCGTCCCAATGGTCAGGGCCACCTCACCGGGCCGGGTTGCTCCAACTCCGACATTGGCCAAAACGCCATCGCTCGCACCGATGACAAACGGTATGTCCGGATGCAAATTCATTTCCGCAGCAAGGCTTTGATCCATTCCTTTTAATACGGTAGTGGTGGGAACCAGGCGGGACAATTGATCATCTCGGATGCCCAAAAAGTCAATGATCTCCTCATCCCACTCTTTCCGCTCCAAGTGAAACATCCCTGTGGCTGAAGCGATGGAATGGTCAACCACATACTCTCCGAACAAACGATGCAGCACATATTCCTTAATAGAGATAAATTTTGCCGCGCGCTGAAATAAATCGGGCTGTTGCTCCCTCAGCCACATGATCTTGGTGAGCGGCGACATTGGATGAATCGGCGTACCCGTACGGCGGTAAAAAAGGGTTCCCTCTGTCATTTGTTTTAATCGTTCCGCCTGTTCGACGCTGCGGCTGTCTGCCCAGGTGATCACCGGGGTGAGCGGCCGATGATCCTGATCCATCACCATCAGGGAATGCATCGCGGTACTGAAACCGATTCCAATAATAGCGTCAGAAGAAACACCCGCTTTAAGAATCGCCGTTTTGACGGATTGAACAAAGGCGTGGAGAATTTCTTCGGGATCTTGTTCTGCCCAGGAAGGGTGCGGTTGATTGAGCGGATAAGACACAGAATGACTGGCGATCACCCGCCCGTTCAGATCGAACAAGACCGCCTTTGTACTGGTTGTACCGATGTCTACCCCTAATACATATGACATAAAAACAACTCCTTGCTAAATACAAATCACACCATCATTCACTTCTCTGATTATACCTCTATGAAACCGGTAACACAACAGATTGCAAATTTGCCAGAAAGCCATGAGCGTTTAATGAGGCTGAAATTCCTCGGCTCATGGCTGATAAAATGCATATTTCTATTCACTTACGGTAACCCAACGTTTTTCCCGATCGCTTTTCAGGATGGCATCAATGATCTTCATGATTTGATGACCATCATGGAAATCGGCAAAAGTTCGGCTCCGTTTCCAATCTTCTCCCCTGTTCGCCATCTGCACAGACTGATAAAACCGGATCAATAAATTTTTCAAACCGTCCGGCCACCCTTCCTGATGTCCGCCCGGATAATGAGCCAAAGACGCGGCGGAGCCGGAGAGCAGTGCAGGATCCCTCAGCAAGTGCCGGTTGGCTTCAGTGCGGAAACCCTGCCACAATTCGTTTGGTTTTTCCTGATCCCAGGCGAGCGCCGATTTTGTTCCGGCTATTTCAAAAAATAATTTGTTCTTCCGCCCGGCATTTACTTGGGAGATCGTAAAGGATCCCAAGGCTCCATTGGCAAAATGAACCAGTACGACTCCGCAGTCCTCGGTTGTTACGCGGACATCCTCCACATCCGCTTCTGCTGGCTGATGGAAAGTCTCCACATCCCGTTTCGGTTTTTTCCGGATCGGATGTACGGTTTTCAGATCAGCAAACACTTCAGTCACTTTGTGGCCCAATACGTGTTGCACGGTATCGCACCAATGTGACCCGATATCTGCCATGGCCCGGGAAGGCCCGTTTTTTTCCGGATCCAGACGCCAATTATAATCAGTCGGATATAAAAGCCAATCTTGTAAGTAACCTCCGAAAACAAGCTGGATTTCCCCGAGGTGTCCACTTTGGATCGCCTGTCTTGCTTCCTCCACCATCGGGTAATGACGGTAATTGAAGCAAACACCGTGAACCTTCTTTTTTTGCTCCGCCAACTGTGCCAATTCGGCTGATTCTTCGCTGGAAATGGCCAGCGGCTTTTCAGACAACAGATGTTTTCCCGCTTCCAAAATCATTTTGTTCAACGAAAAATGAAGGTGGTTTGCGGTGCAATTATGAATCACCTCCACTTCCGGATCATGAATTAAATCCTCATACCGGCCATACGCTTTCTTTATGCCGTAACGTTCAGCAAGCGCTTCCGCCTTCTCCCGGTTGCGTGAAGCAATGGCAATTACCTCTGCATCCGAAACCCGGCTCAATGCTTCCATATGGGACTGTGCCGAAAAACCTGTGCCAATGATTCCTGTTTTGATCTTTGCCAAAATCTTCCCTCCCTGACCATGATTCAGATTTCCTTATGAATATTCAAACAGGAACAGGAAAACGTTTTCATCCCTATTTTAACGAATTCTTATATTTTAATAAATAATAATCTTTATGACAGGGATTAGCATTCGCAACCGGGCTGAATTTTCCCTGCCACAACTGCAATTGTTACTGTTATAACCATTCAGTCTAACCCCCCGGATAGAAGTCCCACGATGTTCTGTCTTTCTCCCTGTTGGTCCGGTCTTTTTAACGTTCATGCATGAAATTCCCATGATAGAGACGACGGCAAAGATCGTTTGCATAAATGTTCATTCTCTTTATGCATGTTCCTGCCTCTTCCTTCCATTCTGCTTTGCTTTCCACTTGCGATGTTGTTATACTATAAGGCAGGACTTTTTCCAAAACTTGAGATCAGATAAGAAAGCAGGTGGATCTGATGACCACACCAAACACAAAACCATATCGCATCCTCTTATATTATAAATATGTTCCAATTGAAGACCCGGAAAAATTTGCCGATGAACATCGGGCTTTTTGCCGGGAATTGGGGGTACGGGGGCGGATCCTCGTCGCCAAGGAAGGGATTAATGGCACGCTTTCCGGCACGGTCGAACAGACGCAAAAATATATGGACTATATGAAACAGCATCCCTTGTTCCACGACATGCCTTTTAAGGTGGACGAGCATGAAAAACATGCTTTCAAAAAATTATTTGTCCGCCCCAAGAAAGAGCTGGTTACCTGGAGACTCAATCCTGAGGACAACGTTGATCCCAATCAATTAACGGGCAAAAAGCTGTCGCCCAAAGAGTTTTATGAAATGCTGCAACGGGATGATGTGATCGTACTGGACGGGCGCAATGATTATGAATATGATATCGGGCACTTCCGCGGGGCCATTCGTCCCGGAGTAAAAACCACCCGCGAATTTCCGGAATGGATTCGCCAGAACATGAGCCAGTACAAGGATAAACCGATTATCACGTATTGCACGGGTGGAATTCGCTGCGAAAAACTGACTGCCTTTATGCTGAAAGAAGGCTTTCAGGATGTTTACCAGCTGGACGGGGGCATTGTAACCTACGGTAAGGATCCCGAAGTCAAAGGAAAGTTGTGGGACGGAAAATGCTATGTCTTTGACGAACGGATTTCCGTACCGATCAACCAAACGGAACAAGTGGTGGTCGGCAAATGCTATCACTGCGGCCAACCGGCTGACCGCTATATCAACTGTGAATATGACATGTGCCATAAGCAGCACATCTGCTGCCCCGACTGCGAAGAAAAATATCAAGGTTACTGTTCCAAAGAGTGCGAGGAAAAAGATTTGGTCAAATACGAAGGATAAAGCGAGAGCCTGCTTCCCGGCGAAGCAGGTTCTTTTGTTCCGTCTCTCGTTTTTATCTGCATCAATCGATTATAATGTAGATAGCCGGTTCCTAGGTTAATGAGGTGAAAATCATGAATCTTAAGTTAAATGGAAAAATTGCCCTCGTCACCGGTGCGGGACGTAAGAAAAGCATCGGAACCGCGATATGCCGCCAATTGGCCGGTCAGGGAGCAGATATCTTTTTCACTTACTGGCAGGATCATGATGGTATGGAGTCTGAAAAATGGCCCGATCGCTTGTGCAGCGAGATTCAATCCCTCGGAGTCAAATGCCGCCATTTGGAACTGGATTTGGCTGATCCCAATGCACCGGACCGCCTTCTGGATGCTGTGGTAGAAAATTTGGGCCTTCCGTCCATTTTGGTAAACAATGCCGCTCATTCCACCCGGGACGGTTTTATGGCACTGGATGCAAAAACACTGGATGACCATTACTATGTAAATGTGCGGGCCACCTGTCTGCTTTCTGTGGAGTTTGCACGCCGCTTGCAGCAGGCGAAGCAAAACTGGGGACGAATTATCAACCTCATTTCTGGACAAGGACAGGGGCCGATGCCCGGCGAATTGGCCTATGTCGCCAGCAAAGGAGCCATCGAGGCCTTCACCCTTACTCTCTCCGCTGAACTTGCTCCGCTTGGCATCACCGTGAACGCAGTCAATCCCGGCCCAACAGATACCGGGTGGATGACAGAAGAAATAAAAGAACAGTTGCGCCCCCAATTTCTGATGGGACGAATCGGCCTTCCCGAAGATGCGGCCCGGCTCATCGGATTTCTGGCCAGCGATCAGGCCGGGTGGATCACCGGACAAACGATTCATTCAGAAGGCGGCTTTCTTCGCAAGTGAAAGCGGCTTCTCTTTCACGGCAACAGAAAAAGGGTTAAGAGATTTGCCTCTTAACCCTTCACCTGTGGTTTTCATTTCTTTCACGTGCCCACCGGACTGATTTTTTGTTCAAGCCGGGCGAGCATGTCTTCCGTCATCTTCTGCAAATCGTACTCCGCCTTAAATCCCCACTCTTCTTTTGCCGCAGTGGCATCAATCGAATTAGGCCAGCTGTCTGCAATCGCCTGCCGAACAGGGTCAACATCATAATCCAATTGAAAGTGCGGAAGATGTTTTCTGATTTCGGCAGCAATCTCCTCAGGTTCAAAACTCATCGCCGTCACATTAAACGAATTGCGGTGTTTCAACTTTGCAGGATCGGCCTCCATCAGCGCAACGATTGCATTGAGTGCATCCGGCATGTACATCATATCCATATAAGTCCCTTTGGCAATATAAGAAGTATATTTCCCGGAACGAAGCGCTTCATAATAGATCTCCACTGCATAGTCCGTGGTTCCCCCTCCCGGCGGGGTCATGTAGGAGATCAGCCCCGGGAAGCGAAGCCCTCTCGTATCGACGCCGAACTTATGGTAATAGTAGTCGCACAATAACTCGCCCGCCACCTTGTTTACCCCGTACATTGTCGTCGGTCTTTGGATCGTATCCTGCGGAGTATGATCTTTTGGCGTGGTCGGCCCGAATGCCCCGATCGAACTGGGGGTAAAGAACTGACACTTCAGTTCCCTGGCCACTTCAAGCGCATTCACGAGTCCGCCCATGTTCAAGTTCCAGGCGATCAGCGGTTTGGACTCAGCCGTGGCCGATAACAAGGCAGCCAGATGAATAATCGTATCCACTTGATTTTTTTTCGCAATCTGATACATGGCGTCGGCATCGGTCACATCCAGAAGTTCAAACGGACCGGAATGGACAATCTCCGTATCGTTTTTTCTGATATCGGTCGCGATCACATTGTCCGCCCCGTACAACTTGCGCAACTTCAGGACGAGTTCAGATCCGATTTGCCCCAATGCACCTGTAACAAGAATTCTCTTCATAACACTTCCACCAGCCCAACCTGCGAATTCGATTTAAATAATTCCCAGCTCTTTCCCCACTTTTTCATAGATGGAGATCGCTTGATCCAGCATTTCCCTGGTGTGTGCCGCCGTCGGCATGTTGCGCACCCGGCCCGTTCCCCTCGGTACCGTCGGGAAAACAATCGCCTTGGCGTAAACTCCTTCTTCGTTTAAACGTTTGCTGAACTGCTGTGCCAATACTTCGTCTCCGATAATGCACGGTGTAATCGGCGTTTCGCTGTGGCCGATGTCAAAGCCCAGTTCCTTCAATCCTTTTTTCAAATAATCGCCGTTATTCCACAGCTTTTCCTGCAACTCCGTGCTGTCCATCAAAATTTCAATCGCTTTCGTGCAGGCAGCCACATCCGCCGGCGTTAACGCGGTGGAGAACAAGAACGGTCTGCTTCTCACTTTCAGCCAATCAATCAGATCCTGTTTTCCGGCCACATAACCGCCAATGACCCCGATGGCTTTGGATAAAGTACCGATCTGGAAATCGATTTTATCGGATAAGCCAAAATGCTTCACCGTGCCGGCACCGTTCCCGAGCACGCCGGAACCATGTGCATCATCAACGTAGGTGATCAAATCGAATTCTTCGGCAATCTCGACAATCTCAGGGAGTTTGGCGATATCGCCGTCCATGGAAAACACACCGTCAGTGATGACCATGATTTTGTTGAATTGGCCTGATTCTTTCGCTTCTTTGGCCTTTGCCCGCAAATCATCCATATCGGAATGGTTAAAGCGGATGATTTTCGCTTTGGAAAGGCGACAGCCGTCAATGATCGAAGCATGGTTTAACTCATCGGACAGAATGGCATCGTTTTTATCCATCACTGCTGAAATCGCTGCCATATTGCAGTTAAATCCAGATTGAAAGGCGATCGCAGCTTCTGTGTGTTTAAATTCGGCAATCTTTTTCTCCAGGTTCACATGGATTTCCAATGTTCCGTTGATGGTGCGAACAGCGCCAGCACCCACCCCGTATTCTTTGACGGCTTCAATGGCCGCTTTTTTCAGCCGTTCATCAGTCGCCAACCCCAGATAGTTGTTTGAAGACAAGTTGATCAACTCACGGCCGCCAATCTTGATCACGGGGCCGTTAGGGCTTTCCAGCGGGTCGATCACATTGTAAAGCCCCCTGCTCTTGAGATCCTCCAAATTCTCCTGTAAAAAAGCAGCTAATTTTTTGCTTGCCACAAGCAGATCCCCCTTTTAAGGAAATGTACATCTGTCCGCGATAGAAAGACAATCAGCCAGAGCGAAAATATTGATATGTAAAGGATTTTAAAGACATTCTAACACATCTTCCACAAAATGTCTTTATGTAACGGACAAAATCCGACTATTTCCAACCCGACAGTCTCTTTTTTATTAGCATGGATTGCTTATCATATTTTATGCCTTCAGCAGAAAATGGTCCGCTTCAAAAAAAGATGAAAGCGGACAAAACAAACTTATATGAACGCTTTTTCCGGCTGATTGACGCGAATCTCCTTGATCTCCTCAAACACAAAGCGGAAATCGGCTTTCCCATCTGCCTTTTCTGCAATCACCAAAAAAGGACGGTTATAGTAAAGATGAGTCGGCATCACGACTTCCAATGCCCTCTCCAATTTCTTCTCTCCCAATATCAGTTCCAGCGGATCCATCTCCAGTTTCATGGGACGAAGAATGGTTAAAATGGAGTGAACTTTTAAGCCTTCAAAGAAGCATTCTTCTCCTTTGATTTTGAAAGGATATGATCCGTTTTTTGTATGAATGGTAAAATCATCTCCCATATAGTCGGCAAGCGGCACTTTTCGTCCCGGAACCCGGAGCAGATGAACGATCATCTCCAGTTTTCCGATCCGTTGTTTAACAAAGCAACGTTCGATTTTCCCTTTTGATTCCGTCCAGCCACTTCGTGAATCCGAAGATGACCTAAAAGCGAAAAAAGCTCCTTTCACAATCCCGTCGATCAAAGACTCCCCGGATTGGGAAAGATGCTTTCCGTTCGCTTTCCGACTGCCGTAATCCGTGATCGGCACTGTAAATGAGGAGGGGGCCACCCGGCATAAACGGAAACCCGTTTCAATTTTTTCTATTTTATATTGCTCTCTTAACCTTGTCTCGACATAGAAACAATCAAATTCATTCAATTCTTCTTTTGATACCCGATTCATCTGCTTCCCTCCTTTTTTTGTATTTAATTTTATTTCTCGGTATTGGTTATAATTTCCTGCCAGGGAGGCGACAAGACGAAAATATGTTCGTACACGCCGAAGATAAAGACGCAAAATACAGTGGATGAAAAAAAATTTTTCGACTTTGCGAGGCGTTTCGCTTTTTGCAATCCGTGTTAAAATGGACATAACCCGTCTCTCATGACCTTGGCGGGCTTTTTATATGACATTTCATCCCGTTTTCTACATAAGTGATTTAGTAATGAATAGACCAAGTTCCGAATTCCACTTGCCGAAGGAGGTGCCAATTTGGAACCCGTCATTGTCTCACGGCGCCTGCCGGAAAATATCAACCGGATTGTCGCCCAATTTCCCGAAGAAGTGCAGGAGTTTTTTTTGGAAATGATCAGTGCGGACCGTTCCAAACAAACGATCGCCAACTATGCTTATGACTTCTCCCTGTTCTTCGATTTTCTCAAGTCGCGGAACAAAACGATATACCAAACGGATCCGATGACTATCAAGCGATTCTTTCGCCATATTGAAAACGGTTATGAACGAACGGTCTATGTCAAATTGAAGAAAAAGGACCCCAAAACAGGGGAAATAAATGAAGAATGGGTCAAGCGGAAGCATTTTCGCGAAAACTCACGCAGCGGTAAACAAAGGAAACGGGCCTCTTTACGCTCGCTGTTCCGCTATCTGGTGAAAACGCATGTCCTGGAACGGGACCCGATGGAAGAATATGAGGATGCCACTTTAAAATCACGTTCCCGACAGAAGGTACCGGTCTTTTTGACCCGTGAAGAAGCCTTGCGGCTGATCGAAGCGGTTCATTCCTATCATCAGAAAAAAAACAGAAAAAGCCGCGACTGGATGGAAATGAGGGATTTGGCGATTATTCTCATGTTTCTCAACACCGGGATGCGGGTCTCCGAATTGATCGGACTCAACCGCAACAGCATTCAGGCCGACGGGGATCTGATTCGCGTCATTATTATCGGTAAAGGCGGCAAAGAACGGATGCTCAAATTGAATCAATCAGCGGTGTCCGCCCTGAATGATTATCTTGCGCTCAGGCCGGAAGAAGGGGTTCCGCCCTCTGACCGTGAGGCCTTGTTTTTAAATAAAAATCTTCAGCGCTTAAGCCGTAAAGGGGTTTCTGAAATCATCAAAAAATATGTCGCCGAAGCCAATCTCCCCCCAAAAGCCGCCAACATTTCCCCGCACAAGCTGCGGCACACGCTGGCGACACTGCTCCTGTCCAACGGGGAAAATTTGCGCGTGGTTCAGGAGATCCTCGGCCATTCCAGCATTCAGACCACCCAGATCTATACCCACGTCATCAATTCCGAAAAAGATGACGCATTAGACCGATTGAATATTTGATCGCCTTCCCGTTTCGAGAACAAACATTCTGGCAAATGTTTGTTCTTTTTTCTGTTTTCATGTATACTTAAAATAGAAAAAAGAGGGAACGTGTCTCAGTACATATAGGGGGATGAGAAAACCATGAAAAAACTCTCGCCGCGACAGAAAGCGATCTTGGAATACATACAAAAAGAGGTACTGGAAAAAGGATATCCGCCATCGGTTCGCGAAATCGGGGAAGCGGTGGGGCTGGCTTCAAGCTCAACGGTTCATGGTCACCTGGCCCGCCTGGAAAAAAAGGGGTACATACGCCGGGATCCAACCAAACCACGCGCGATCGAACTTTTAAATCGCCCTGATCTATCCGTTAAAAATCAGGTAGAAACGGTCATGGTTCCCCTGGTGGGGAAAGTGACGGCCGGCGAACCGATTACGGCGATCGAAAACATAGAAGATTACTATCCGCTTCCGTTGCGTCTCGTCGGTCCGGATCAAACCGTCTTTCTGTTATCCGTCCGGGGCGACAGCATGATCAACGCAGGAATCCTCGACGGGGATTATGTCGTCGTCCGTCAGCAGCGAGTAGCAGAAAACGGGGATATCGTGGTCGCCATGACTCCTGACGGAGAAGCGACGGTAAAACGCTTTTTCAAAGAAGCAGACCATATTCGCCTGCAACCGGAAAATGATCGTTTGGAACCGATCCGTCTCCCTGAGGTAACCATTCTGGGAAAAGTGATCAGTTTAATACGCGAAGTGATATAGAGGCACCCCGTTTTTTTCAGAAGGACTCACCCGTACACTCAAAACCCTCACAATCCGGTGAGGGTTTTTTCAACAACCGCCCTATCCTTCAGCTTCGGTAATTATCTTTAAATTCCTTGTTTTTAGAATATATCAAATTCCGTAATTCAGTCTTTTCCGGTCCGGACTGCTGCCACTTTCAAAATGATCGCCGTCACCGTTCAACCCTTCGGCGGAACAGCAGCACCGATCTTTGTCCCAGTCAAATTCACATGAAAAGGAAAAGCAGCAACCAATGACCCTGGCTGCTGCTTTTTTGCTCAGCGATTTTCCTTGACGAATCGTTCAATCCGGTCAAGTGCCTGCTCCAATTGCTCCAGTGAAGTGGCATAGGAGATGCGAATGTGATCGCTTGAGCCAAAACCGCCCCCCGGAACAACAGCAACCAGCTCTTTTTCGAGGAGAGCGGCCGCCCATTCCTCCGGTGTGCGGTATTTGCCCGATTGATTCAGCGCTTCCCGAATGTTGATAAAGGCATAAAAAGCGCCATCGGGTTTTTGACAGGAGAATCCCGGGATTTCATTTACCCTTTCAACCACATAATCGCGGCGTTTTTTAAATGCTTTTTTCATCTCTTCGACGGGTTGCTGCGTTCCGGTAAGTGCGGCAATTGCAGCATATTGAGCAATCGAAGTGGGGTTGGAAGTGCTGTGATCAGATAAACCGGACATGGCCTTGATAATCGGCTCCGGCCCGGCAGCAAAACCAATTCGCCATCCGGTCATGGAATAGGTTTTGGATACACCGTTGATGATGACGGTATGTTGATAAAATTCAGGGCCAAGACTGGCCATGCTCACATGATGCTTCTCTTCATCATAAATAAGATGTTCATAGATCTCATCGGACACGATTAAGATCCCGTTTTTCACACAGACTTCCCCGATGGCTCTTAATTCTTCCTCTGAGTAGAGCATACCCGTCGGGTTGGATGGGCTGTTGAGAATCAAGGCCTTGGTTCGCTTCGTAATCGCATTTTGCAATTGTTCGGCCGTAATCTTAAATTGGTTTTCCTCTTTTCCTTCGATTACGACCGGGTTGCCGCCGGCCAGCTTGACTTGCTCCAGATAGCTTACCCAATAAGGCGCTGGTACAACCACTTCATCCCCATCGTCGAGAAGAACTTGAAACAGGTTGTACAAAGCGTGTTTCGCTCCGACCGTCACGATAATCTGACCGGGTGTATACTCCAGCCCGTTATCCTGTTTCAGTTTAGCGATAATCGCTTGTTTCAGCTCCGGAACACCACTGGAAGGCGTATATTTGGTTTTACCGCTGTCCATCGCCTGCTTGGCGGCATCCAGAATATGTTCAGGCGTGTTAAAATCGGGTTCCCCGGCACCGAGCCCAATCACATCGTATCCTTCCTGTTTGAGCGCTTTTGCTTTTGCTGTGATAGCCAGGGTCGGTGATGGTGACAATTGTTGAACTCGTTTCGATAATTTAAACATCGAGCCCCTCCCCCACATTTTCTAGCCATTTCCTTTTTATCTTAACACGCCCCTGCCGGGTTAGACCAGTGCCAGTGTCTCCCGGGCAATCATCAACTCTTCATTGGTCGGGATGACCAGCACTTCCACCTTGGATTTTTCTGTGCTGATGCGTTGAATCTCTTTACTGCGCATCCCGTTTTTATCCCTGTCGAGATCGACGCCGAAGAATGTTAATCCTTCACACACTTTTTCACGAATCTGGGCTGCATTTTCGCCAACCCCGGCCGTGAAGATGATGGCATCAACTCCATCCATTGCTGCCACATAAGCGCCGATCGTCTTTTTGATTTTGTATACGTACATATCAATGGCCAGTCGGGCATTAGCATTTCCGTCGAACATTGCTTCCATCACTTCGCGCATGTCGCTGGAAATGCCGGAAACGCCCAGAAGTCCGCTATGCTTGTTCATCATCGAATTTACTTCACTTAAGGTAAGTTCTTCTTTGGCAATAACAAACGGCACGATGGCCGGGTCAATATCCCCGCAGCGCGTTCCCATCATCAAACCTTCAAGCGGCGTCATCCCCATACTGGTGTCAACCGATTTTCCGCCTTGTACAGCCGTGATGCTGGCACCGTTCCCGATATGGCAGGAGATGATTTTAAGCTCTTCCAGCGGTTTGCCCAAAAATTCGGCAGCGCGCTGGGACACATATTTATGGGACGTGCCGTGAAATCCGTAGCGGCGAACTTTGTATTTATGGTACAAAATCCGCGGCAAGGGATACATATAGGCATAGTCCGGCATCGTTTGGTGAAATGCCGTATCAAATACCGCCACGTGAACAGCGTGCGGCAAGTTGGCTTGTGCCGCATCGATCCCGATCAAGTTCGGGGGATTGTGCAGGGGTGCCAGGTCAAATGTTTCACGAATCGCCCGGCGCACCTCGCTGTCAACCACGACGGAGCGGGCAAAAGTTTCGCCGCCATGAACGACGCGATGGCCGACAGCCGACACTTCGTCGGCGCTTTTGATTACGCCTTCTTTTTCATCCATCAGCAGATCGAGTACTTTTTTCAGCCCCACCCGATGATCGAGGATTTCACTGATAATAACCTTCTTTTCCCTTCCTGCAGGCTCATGTTTGATAATGGCACTTTCCGTCCCGATCTTTTCGACCAGCCCCGATGCCAAAACTGACTCGTCAGTCATATCAAACAATTGGTATTTAATCGATGAACTTCCGCAGTTAATAACGAGAATTTTCATAATGACTGTTCCTCCTTGCGATCCACCCGTTCACCATCTTCATTGTAACGGTAAAACCCTTCGCCGGTTTTTACGCCAAGATGCCCTGCGCGCACCATTTTTTTCAACAAAGGTGCCGGACGATATTTGGTATCCCCGAATTCGCGATAAAGCCGTTCCATCGCCGCGAGAACCGAATCCAATCCGAAATGATCCGCCATCTCCAAGGGGCCCGCTTGAAATTGATAACCGATCTTCATCGCCCGGTCAATATCCTCCGCGGTGGCAACCCCTTCCATCAGTGTATAAAGAGCTTCGTTTATCAACAGGATAATGAGTCGGGTCGTCACAAACCCCGGTGACTCATATACTTCAATTCCCTTGATGTCGAGATCCGAAAGCAATTTGAGTACCGTTTCCACAGTCGTTTGCGAAGTTTTCAAGCCGCGCACCACTTCAACCAATGGAATTTTGGGAACCGGGTGGACAAAATGAAGGCCGATCACCTTGTCCGTGCGGTTTGTAGACGCAGCGATCTCCGTCAAACTGAGCGTAGAAGTATTGCTGGCGATGATGACATCCGGCCGGCATAATTCGTCACAGCGCTTAAATACTTCGATCTTGGTGTTGAGATCTTCATAGACCGATTCGATCACCAAGTCTGCGTCTTTAAGGGCAGAGAAATCAGACGTCACCTTGATTCGGGAAAGGGTTAATTTTTTCTCCGCCGGTGTAATTCCCCATTTGGCCAGCTTTTTATCCAGACTCATCTCTATGTGTTGATAGGCGCTTTTCGCCAATTCGTCTGATTGTTCAATTACGGTGGTTTCAAATCCTTTGGAAGCGATCAGTTCGGCAATCCCCTGGCCCATGGTGCCGCCACCGATGACCGCAATATGTTGAATGTTTGCCACTTCCGTTCAAACTCCTTTCACTCCATTAACCTTGTATATTTTAACAGGTTCTTGATCATATTTCTTTAACATTTTCCGAAAATCTCCTCTTGATTTTACTTCTTTCTTTAATAAAATGTACAAACAATGCTTAAATATAAAGGTAAATCCCGACATCGTCCGCTTGGATCAGGTTGATATTTTATAAAATTTTATGAATTTACAAGTTCGTTGTCATTATTCCGCAATTAAAAACAAAAAAAGGGAACGAATCCGTTCCCGAGATTGATGACAAACCCCACCCTTTTCTTCGGAAAAGGAATGGGGTTTTGTATATTTCTAGGATATATACAGATAAAGTAAACCTGATGTGACCTA
>NZ_JAECVZ010000033.1:0-30560 GCF_016055135.1 Thermoactinomyces sp. CICC 10521
ACGGCTGTATTGCCCGTCCGCAAACAGCCCTTCATAATCCAGTTCATATCCCTGAACGTAAAGCTCGGCCACAGTGGCCAAATTCTCCAGATAGTCAGCGGCTTCAGCAGAATGGCGGCATTTTTCAATGCATTGATTTCCGAATTGTTTAAAAGATAATTGCGAACGCTGGTCCTTTACTTCGCCGACATAAACATGGGCCGCCTGTCCCTGCTTCAACCAGGAGAGGAGCGATTCCCGGGCATCATCCAAATCCCGGGCCACACAGGCCAGACGGTGTTTAAAGTGCTGCCGGCCGAACAGCAGCGTATAACTTGCGTTTCCGCACCCGGCGCGCTCTTCATCCTCACAATAGGCGATGAACTGCTCGACTTGCTTCCGTAAACGTTCCTGGGTGCGGGCCGACAACACGATCAAATATCCCGGCTTGTCCGGATGCCTTCTTTCCACTTGCGGAGCTTCTTCCACCACCAAATGGGCATTGGTTCCCGTCGCCCCAAAGGAACTGATGGCGGCCCGCCGTTTGACCCCGGGCTCAACTTCCCAGTCCCTCAGCTTGGTATTGACAAAAAACGGACTGTCCTTGAATTGAATATTGGCATTGCCTTTCCTGAAATGGAGAGAAGGCGGGATTTTTTTGTGTTTCAAGGAAAGCAGGATTTTAATGAAACCGGAAATTCCTGCAGCCAGCTGTGTATGGCCGATATTGGTCTTGATGGAACCGATCGCGCAATATTCCTTTTTGTCCGTGTAAGAGCGAAATGCCCGGCTGATCGCCTGGAACTCGATCGGGTCGCCCAGTTTGGTTCCGGTTCCGTGCGCCTCCACCATCTGAATCTCCGCCGGGTTGATGGCAAACTCATCATATACCGCTTGTTCCAGACGTTGCTGGGAGCGCAGGCTGGGTGCGGTGATCCCGTTGGTCGTGCCGTCCTGATTGATCCCCGAACCGCGAATCACTCCATAAATATGGTCCCCGTCCCTGATGGCATCGCCCAGGCGTTTGAGCACCACGGCTCCCACGGCTTCTCCCGGAACCATGCCATCCGCCCGGTCGTCAAACGTAAAGCAGCGCCCTGACGGGGACAGCATTCCCGCCCGGTCGGCCAATAAATGGTACTGAGGTGTATTATTGATGTAGACTCCACCGGCCAGCGCCATTTCCGTTTCCCCGGTCCATAAACCCTGACAGGCCATATGGATGGCCACCAGCGAACTGGAACAGGCCGTATCCACCGCCAGCGCAGGGCCGTGCAGATCCAGCAAATAGGCGATTCGCGCCGGAATGGCCGAGTTCAACGCTCCCCATAATGCCTGGGGAGGAGGCGCATCGGCAAACAGCGACGTATAGTCCCCGCCGCCACACCCGACATAGACTCCGCATTTGCGTCCTTTGACACTGGCCCCGGCATAGCCGGCATTCTCCAACGCCTTCCACGCTTCTTCGAGAAAGAGGCGCTGCTGCGGATCCATATAGGTGGCTTCCAGCCCGGAAATATTGAAAAAAAGCGGATCAAACAGATCAATATCCTCCAGATATGCACCGCTGTCACAAAAAGAAGCACCTTCTGGGTGATATTTTGACAAATCCCAGCGAGTCACTTTGCCAACCAGATCTTCCCCTTTTGCCAGGTGCTCCCACAATTCGTCCACGGTTTCCGATTTGGGAAAACGGCCGCTCATCCCGATCACGGCGATCGGCTCTTTGTTGATCGTTCGGCCGGCCCGGGCAACCGTCGGCAGCATTGTCGGCTCACGCAGACTTCCCTTTCCGGACGGGCGACTGCCATAAGCGGGCGGAACTGCTTTTCGTTCCGTCCTGAACCGGGAAGAGGAAGCAGACGGCTGTTTCCGCTCAGTTTCATCCGGCTGGCGGTTGGCGCCCATCGTCGCCGCAATCTCCTGTTTGTAGTTTTCAATAATATAGTCAGTCAGCAGTTTTACCGAGCTGTAATCAAACAAATCCGTCGTCTGCAAGTCAATCCCCAGAGCTTCATTGAGGATTTGGATCAAACGCACACCGATGATCGAATCGACTCCGTAATCGGCAAAAGAGCGGTTTTTGTCAATCCTGTTCCTCTCCATCTTGAGCGCTTCGGAAACTTTCTCCATGATCACGTCGGCGATTTGTTCCTCGAGCAAACCGGCGGGGGCTGCCTGAAGGGGTTGCTTGGCAACGGCCGGTTCGGCCTGCTTCGCCGGGGAACGAACCTCCCGTCGCGCTTCCTGCTTGAGTCGGATAACGCCGTCGCTTTCAGCTACGATAATCTGCTGCCCGAGATCATGGGCTTCCTGTGCCGGGAAGAAGACAGAGCGGAATCCTTCTTCCTCCAGTACCTTCTTCCAGGTTTCCGGCTCCAGACCGGGACACCCCGGGATCCGCAACTCCTCATCATCGTAAAGCCACCAGCCGTCCGTCAGCCCAAAAGTCAAATGAGTAAACAGCGATAACCGGCTGATTTCGTTTACCAGAAGCAGACCGTTTTTTCTCAACAGCGATTTGGCGTTGCGCAAGGTTTGCCTGATATCGCGGGTCGCGTGCAAAACATTGGCCGCAACGACGACATCAAAGCTTCCCGGGGCAAAGCCTTGTCCGGTGACGGGCATTTCGATGTTCAAAACCTTATAAGTCAAATAGGGATAAGCGCTGAATTCTTTTTCGGCAAACAGCAAAAAAGCCTTGGATATGTCCGTATAGCAATACTCCTGAATCGAGTTTTGAAAGGGAGTCAGCTTGCGAAAGATGCCGGCACTGGTTCCCCCGGTTCCGGCCCCTATTTCCAAAATCCTGATTTTCGC
Organism: Thermoactinomyces sp. CICC 10521; assembly: GCF_016055135.1. NCBI lineage: Bacteria > Bacillati > Bacillota > Bacilli > Caryophanales > Thermoactinomycetaceae > Thermoactinomyces > Thermoactinomyces sp. CICC 10521. The sequence continues at coordinate 2,800 of NZ_JAECVZ010000033.1, forward strand.
TCCCGCGTCCTGTTTCAGCAGCAGTTGACAATAACCGGCCAGCGCATTGGCCACAACCTCATTGAAGTAATCCACAACGACGTTATCCTTGTAGATCCCTTCCACCAGTGCAAAGGAGGATTGGGGGAACATGACATCGGTGGCCGGCACTTTTCCGGTCAATATTTCCGGCAACGAGCGCATCATCGTTTCCACCAGAACCACCTGGGCCCGGGTATTCGGTTCTGCCAGCCACGGTTTCTTTTTTTCCTCCCACTCCTTCCATGCCTCATCCATCGGCTTCGGGTTAATCTCATCAACATAGCAGGTTTTCCCGTCAAATCGGAGATACTGCATTTCCGCCAAAAACTTGATGCTTCCTTCCAGCCAGCGCCGGTAGCTGTCGCGCAGTCCGTATCGGGCCGGGAGGTCGGCGGGATCGGAACGAGGGGCGGTAAACAATCCCATCGACTGTAATTGCCTCCAGAGCAGCTCGCAGAATAACCGATCCAGCTCCTTCATGGACGAACCTCCTTCGCTGTTTGGTCTGCGGAGAGGCTGCTTATGCCCGGCGGGCGCTTTTGTTCTTCCATCACCTTCACCAGATGCGCCGCAATGCCCTGAATCGTTTGCAGTTCAACAACCGTTTCCACATCCAGCTCCACACGCATGTTCTGATTGAAGGTATCGACCATTTCCTGGAGGGAAACCGGATCAAAACCGTATTCGTGCAGCGGCAAATGCACATCGACCTCCCCGGCACTGACTCCGAGCGTCCGGGAAACAGACTGAATCAAAGCGTCCTGCACACTGCCCGCCGGTTTTCCTGTGATTTCCTCTCCCCCGTCTTGCCCCCTCACGAACCCTGCCTGCGGTTTGGCAATCGCCGGAATGAAATCTTTTAACCGGTCAATTTCCGACTCGTATGCAGAAGTCAGCATCACGATCTCCTCTCCCGTTGGTGTCGCAAGCTCGTCTGTCCCGGCAAGAAGCTCCTCTTCCGAAGCATTCCATGAAATCCCTTGCATCCGCACACACAGGCGGCCATCATCGTCGCACAGGGCAATGTTCAGTTTCCCTTCCGCCCCGCCGCTTTGGTTGATCAGCGCCCACATTGAAGGAACGCAGCGGCCGAAATATTCCACCGTCTCACAATGGAAAGCGGCCGAAGCAGCCGATGCATCCGCCATGAAAACGGCAGCTGCCTGCAATGCCGGCTCAAGCAGGGCGGGATGAAGACCAAGCTGCTCCTGCGTTGATACGAGCGTTGAAGGCAAAGTGAGCTTCACCAGCAGCTGCCCCTCATCCTCGTACACCTTTTCCATTCCCCGGTAACCCGGACCGCACTCAATCCCGGCCATTCGCATCGATTGATAAACGGAAGCGGGATCGATGCTGCGCTGAGTATCGCCGGAGAGCATGTCCGGCCTCTCCAGCACAGGTGCTTCCAACGCGGAGCGGAACACAGCCTTACCATGTGCGTACAATACAGGCCGATCCCCTTCCGTTTCCCGGCAGATCTCGTACCCGATCTCATCTTGCTCATCGACAAACAGGCGGATGCTCACCTGCAGCGGATTTTGATCAACCACGAGCGGGTGAAGACAGGTGACATCTTTCAGCACGATCTGCGTTGAACCGTCTTCGGGACCATCCGACGCCCGGACGATCGCGGCCTGCGCCATTTCCAGACAAGCTGTTGCGGGCAGGGCCGGACAACCGTTGACTGCATAATCGCCGAACAGAACCTCCTGTCCGGTAAAACGGGAAGTAAAGCGCAGCCCGCTGAAACCGGAAGTGTTATGGTGCAGCAGCGGGTGAAGCTGCTCCTTCCCCGTTTGTACCGCCGCCTCCTTTTCTCCTTGTGCCGTCATGGCGGACGGAATCCAGAACCGTTCCTTGACGAACGGATAGGTCGGCAGGCTGATGCGGTTGGGCCGGCGCTGAACATAGAACAAGTTCCAGTCCACATCGATTCCGTTCACCCAAAGCTGCGCGATTTGATCCAGTTTTCCCTTGACGGCCCATTTTCGGATCAATTCCCGGGTATCTTCATCTGCGGCCAGAAAAGGGAGCAGAGTGCCCTTTTGCTGAATATGCCCTCGATAACACTGCTCTGCTCCGGCTTCATTTTGCAAAAAACTTTCCAACTTGCGCTTTAAGTCGCTCACGCCCTTTGCGATGAAGACAACCCTTTCCTCCATCGCCTCGCGCCCGGTCTGAAGGGTGTAGGCCAAATCCTCCATGTTCGGGGATGCATCATCGTCCAGCCCGTTTAAATAGTCGAGCAATTTCCGGGCATATGCCTGCAACCGCTCCGCACTTTTGGCGGACAACGGGACCAGGACCCGCTTCGCGTCAGATCGCTGTCCGGAAGCAGATGGCCGGGCAAATTCGGGACATTCCTCCATGATGATATGCACATTGGTACCGGTCGCTCCAAACGAACTGAGGCCGGCCCGGCGCGGACAGGTCACCCTTTCCCCGCCTTGCAGAATCGTGGGCCGCTCCCATCTCTCCGTTTTTTGCTGCACATAGAAGGGCGACCGTTCAAAATCGATGTACGGATTTAATTCCTCCGCATGCAAAGAAGGAACCAGCGTCTGATGATACAGCTGCAGCGCATTCTTGATCAATCCGCTGATGCCGGCAGCCGATTCGGCGTGGCCGATATTGGATTTCACCGAACCGAGGGCACAATACTGCGTGTCCGAAGTGTATTGACGATAAGCCCGGATCAGCCCCTGAATCTCAATCGGATCACCCAACGAGGTTCCCGTCCCGTGGGCTTCCACGTAACTGATCGTGCGGGGATCAATGCCGGTCTCGGCAAGGCAGGAGGCAATCAGGTCAGCCTGTGCTGTCGGATTCGGCACGGTAATTCCGCTGGCTGTCCCTCCATGGTTAATCGCGCTGCCTTTAATCACGGCATAGATATGATCCTTGTCTTCAATGGCCCGGGACAGGGGCTTCAACAACACCGCCCCCACCCCGTCGCTGGAAACATACCCGTCTCCGCCCTTGCCGAAGGAACGGCAGTAACCGTCTGAGGAGTGCATGTTGGCCATGCCGTAAGTGAGGTATTTATTCGGATGCAGGGATAAATTCACCCCTCCCGCCAATGCCACTTCACTTTCTCCTTTGCGGATGCTGTCGATGGCCAGATGGACGGCAACGAGGGACGAAGAACAGACGGTATCCACCGCCAGGCTCGGTCCGTGAAAATTACAAAAATAAGAAACGCGGTTGGCGATCGGCGCATAGTTCAGAGACAAGGGAATGACCAGCCCGCGGGAGATCGCTTCAGCGGCGACCAGTGCATAATCCTTATGCATCACCCCGACGAAAACGCCGACATTGCGCGTTTTGTTCGGACCCCGAGGCGATGCCAGCGTTCCGGGGACATAACCCGCATCTTCCATGCATTCCCAGCAAACTTCCAAAAACAGCCGTTCCTGAGGGTCGATAATTTCCGCTTCCCGCGGGGCGATTCGGAAAAAATACGGATCGAAGCAATCCGCATCTTCAATGAAGCCGCCCCAGCGGGAAATCTGTTTTCCGGAAGGCGATCGCAAATCGCTAAATTGCTTCCAGTCCCAACGGGATGAAGGAACTTCCGTGATGCAATCTTTTCCGGCAAGCAGATTCGCCCAGAATTCACGCAGGTTGGAAGCACCCGGGAACCGGCCGGCCATGCCGATGATGGCAATGTCCCCATCCTGTTGAATCGTGGCTGCCGCCGGAGAAACCTCTCTCTCTCTCACGAACGCCCGCTCCTGAACGCGATCATCCGCATCTTTCTCCCGGGACACATCCTTCTCCGAAGACATTTCATCCGAAGCGGCAAACGGAACCTCTGAACTCTCTGCCAAATGGAGCGCCAATTCACCGATTGTCGAATACTCGAACAGAAGAGTCGGGCTGAGTTGCACACCCAGCTCTTTTTCGATATCCTGCATGACGCCCAGCAATTGCGAAGATTGCAGCCCAAGTTCGAAGAATCCCAAATCAGGCCTGACCTGTGACGGTTCCCTGTCCAAATGGCGGGCAAAAATTTTGCGCAGCATCAGTTCGAGAGCACCTGTTTCCCCTGTGCTCCCGTCCGGTTCCCGCCGTTGTCCGGTCACCATTTCCGCTGCCGGCTTCACCAGAGGCGAAAAACTTTCCCGCGCCAGAGCGGGATTGATCTGCCCTTTCGCACGGATCTTTTTACTGGTGATTCCCCGAAGGTGCCCGATTTGCCGGCCTTCGCCATTATAAATGGCAAGATCCAACGTGCGAATCTCATTCACCATTTTCACCGAAGAAGCGAGGGCCCGGACATAACATTGGGTGTGCAAAGGCTCCGTACAGAAAAATTCGTCATAATAGAGCGGCAAATACAGGTCTTCCTGATTTCCCCGCTGTTCCCAGAGCACTCCCGCAGCCATCGCCGCCCCGTCGATCAGCGCCGGGTGAAACAAATAGGCATCGGCCCCGTCCCGGCAGGATTCATCCACCTCAATCCCGATCAGAACGCCGGAATCGTGCTGATAGATCTCCCCCTGCGCCTTGATCATTCCGGTGTGGACAAGCCCCTGCTGCCTGGCCTTCTCGTAGACCTTGTCCAAATCGAAATGGCGGACCGCTTCCCACTTGAGTCCGCCAATGTCGATTTTTTCCGAAAAAGCAACCGTTTCCTGATGAAGTTCGGCCGTAATGTACCGATGAGCGGGCAGCCGGTTACCCCGCTCATCAGTCTCCTCCCCTTCCACTTTGATTTTCCAGTGATCTGAAACATTTTCAAAGGTGACGGCCAGGTTCACCGGTCGATCCTTGCTGACAATCAAAGGATTGGAGATGGATAATCGCTTTAAGGCATAATCACGGAAATCCAACTCCAGTATTTGCCCCAATTGATACAGGAGATCAATATAGGCGAGTCCGGGAAGCAAAGGTTGGCTGTAAACGGAATGATTCGAGATTACCGGATGTTCCGTCGTCAGCGTCAGGCGAAATACTTCTTTCATCGGATCTCCCCCCATACGTTCCGTACAGGACGCCGGTGGCGGCTGACCGTCTCCGCTTCCGCCGGTTTCTCCCTGCCGGATGAAACGCCGACGCGCACTTTTTGCAGAGCCGGTGCTGCCTTCGGAAAACGCTTTTGCCGGAAATCCCTCTCAGGAACGAACTCCTCCACAATTACATGATAGTTGGTTCCACCGTCGGGGAAGGAGTTGAGAGCCGCTGTCCGCTTCTGTCCGGAAGGCGGTCTCCAGTCTTCCGTCTCCCGGTTAAAGCGTATGCGCGACCGTGAAAAATCGTAGTACTCAAAGGGGTCGTTGGCTGACAAGAACGGGGGGATTTTCCCGTAACGGACACTCAACAGGCAGCGGATCAGCCCGGCCATGCCCGAGGCCAGCAGCAAGTGCCCGATATTGGGCTTCACCGCTCCCAAACAGCATGGACCCCATTCCCGGTTTCCGAGAGCATAGACATCGGACAAGGCTTTTATTTCGATCGTATCCATGATTGGCGTTCCGCCTCCGTTCACTTCAATGTAGCCGATCTCGTCCGGACGCTTTCCGCTCATGGCCAAAGCCGCCTCCATCACCTGCTTTTGGGCTTGCAGACTGGGCGATCCCGGGCCGAGAGTCCGGCCGTCATTATTCACGGCAATGCCTTTGATAATGCCATAGATGTAATTCCCGTCTCTGACCGCATCGCTGAGCCGTTTTACGAAAACGACCCCGATCCCTTCTCCCAGCACTTCCCCGTCCGACTGTTTGTCAAAAATCTCAAAACGCCCGTTCCCGCTTAAAATATTCCGCGCCGCAAACACATCGTGGGCAAGGGGGCCCGTCAACAGGCTGACAGCTCCGACCAGAGCCATGTCAATCCGTTTTCCGCGCAGGGCATCGGCCGCGAGCAGCAAGCCCGTAATTCCCGAGGAACAAGCCGTATCCACGACCAGACTGGGCCCTCTGAAATCGAAAAACTTGGACAGATTGGCCGCCAGGTAGTTCTGGCCGATCCCCAAAATCGGATTGGCCGATGCCAAAACTGCATCAGCCGGCGCCAGAGGCTGTGATCGTCCCCCGATATAGACCCCGACTGACTGCCCCCGCAATTCGTTCGGCTCATAACCGGCATCGAAGATCGCGTTCAGGCTTTCCTCCAACAAGAGGCGCGCCTGCGGATCCATCACTGCCGCATCCGACTCACTGATATGGAAAAAGGCGGGATCAAACCGATCGATTCCCTCTATCCATCCGCCGTAATCAACCCGTCCGTTCTTGGGAATCCAGCGTTCTTCCGGAACGGGCCGAATCGCACATTTCCCCTGCGTCAGCAATTCCCAATAAGCTTCTTTGGAAGGTGCGTCCGGAAACCGGCAGGCGATTCCCACGATGGCGATCTCCTCTTCCGGCTCGGGCGCGGACCCGCTTGCCGGAGGCTGAACCGACTCCGGTTGGAGCGAAACAGAAGGTATTTCTTCTCCCGACTCCACCGATTCATCCCGGATCGCTTGCGCTGCCGGCTGCCAGGCGTCTCCATGATGTTCGGCGAAATAGTCCGCCAAGTCCGCGATGGTACCGTACTCCAGCAACAAGGACGGCGGGAGCGGTTTTCCCGTCTTTTCCTGCATGGTCTGGACGATCTGGGCGATCAGGATGGAATCGACCCCGTAATCGGCAAAAGGCTTGTGTTCGTCCAACCGGGTGTGGGCCAGTTTTAATTCCGACCGGAACACGTGTTGCAACCACCGGACAATCTCTGCGCGCAGCTGTGACGGTGACGCCGGCGCTTTTTCCCCTGCATCCACACGGCCCTGCGCCGCTTGCACTGATCGCGGAACCGCAGGCAAACGCTCTTGCCGGAGCAGCTTGTCCCCGGAAAAACGCTGCGGATCGACGACGCAAGGGAGGCATACCGTCTCCGGCAGAGATTGGACATCATCCAGCAACTGCAAACCATCCGCGGTGCTGTGCGACAGCAACCCGGTCTCGCGGTAAACCGGTGTGTCCATTCCTCCGGCTGCCATGCCTGTCTCCTTCCACGCCGGCCATTGAACCGACTTGAACCAGGACTGTCCTGCCCCCGCCTGATAAGCCGCATAATAATCCATATAGGCATTGGCCATGGCATAATCGCTCTGCCCCGCCGCCAGTATGGGCGAGGCTGCGGCAACCGACGAGAACAGGAGGAAAAAGGACAACGGTTCGGATTCCAGCGCTTTGTGCAGGTTGACCAGCCCCTGGATCTTGGGCTCACAGACCGCTTCGATTTCCGCGATCGTTTTTTTGAAGAAGGCCGGATTGCGTCCCCTGATCCCGGCACAGTGAAACACACCGGTGATCGGCCCCAGCTTACGGCGAACCTCCGCGACCATCGCCTGCAAGCCCGGCAAATCCGTCAGGGACGTATTGGCATAATGAAGCTTGACCCCCTGGTCGGCCAGCGCTTTCAGCCGGCGAATCTTCTCCGCTTGTTCACTGTTATCGCCCGTCTCGGGCAGATGCTCCCATTCTCCCTGCTCCGGCAAGGCCTCCCGGCCCATAATGACCAGATGCTTCACTCCGCGGCGGACAACCTGCTCGGCGACGGCGGCGCCAATCCCCCGGGAGCCCCCGGTGATCAATATCACATCCCGCTCATGAAAGGACGGGGCAAACGGCTGCGGCTCCACTTCTTTGAAAGCCGGGGTGAATCTGCGGCCGCCGCGGTAACAGCATTCGATCAGGTTTCCTTCCTGACTGCGGAAAAACTCGTTCCTGATCTGCTCCGCCAACTCTTCGTATTCATGCGCCGCGCAATCGCTGTCCAGGGCGATCACCTGAATCTGCGGGTATTCCGCGCCCAACATCCGATACAATCCGGACAGACGCGCTCCCTGAAGGGTGGGTTTCTCCACCTGCCACGATTGCAGTCGGCAGGTTACCTGCATCAGTTTCCAGCCTGCGTGACGATGGTGTTCGATCAATTTTTGCAAAAAGGTGATTTTCCCGGCTTCTATCGCCTCGGATTGTTCGTATTGTTCATCGTAAGCTGTCACGTCAATCACGCCAAGGAATTGGGGCTGATCGACTTTTTTCTTTATTTGATGATAAAGTTGTTCACCGGCATGACTGTCGTAATAATCCGTCACCACCGCAGCGGAAGAAGCGACGGAATCATGAACGACGGGCACGACTTGCAAAGCTGCTTCCCGCAACCACGGCTCAGCGATCTTCATGGTCGCGGGCGTGGCCAGCATAATCACTGTCCCGGCATCAGTCTCCTCCTTTTGATCCGGGGAGTTCTCCCGCCAGTCCTTGACCAGAATCTTTTTGACTTTCTCCTTCTCCCGGGCGGGCGGACGAAGACTTTCAACCGTGGAAGGATTGTTCGCTCCGGTAACCCAATACCGCTCCCGGGCAAACGGATAAGTGGGCAGGCTGATGCGTTTCGGCTTTTGCCCTTTGTACAGCCTGTTCCAATCAACGTTCAGTCCCTGCACCCACATGCTCAGCAATTTTCCGTATTTCCCCTTTTCCAGCCAACGATCCACGGTTGCCTCAAAATCCTCATCCGCCTGCAAAGCCGCCAACTGCCCTTTCTTGATGACCCGCCCCGTATACAGGCCGTCGATCTCCCGTGTTCCCTCCAGCCAGGCTTTCAGCTTCTCTTCAAGTTCTCGGAGGGAAGATGCCAAAAGGGCCAGGCGTTCTTCCATGGCATCACGCCCCACCTGCAAGGTGTAAGCCATGTCGCGCAAAGAAGCATCGTTATATTTTCCTTGGCGGATCGCTGTCCATAAATTTTGCACCTGTTCTTTTAACCGCGTTTGATCTTTCGCCGACAAAAGGATCATCACCGGGACTTGGGATTCCTCTCCGGACGTTGGTTCATCGGCATGCGGGATATATTCCTCGATCACAACGTGGGCATTGGAACCGCCAAAACCGAAAGAGCTGACACCCGCACGGCGGGGAATGTCATTGCCGCTGGCGTCTTTGAGTGCGGTCCACTCCCTGTTTTCCCGCACGATGTAAAACGGGCTGTTTTGCAACCGGATATAGGGATTTATCACATCGGTGTGAAGGCTCTTGACCAGCATTTTGTGTTTCAGCTGCAACAGCAGTTTGATCACTCCGGCGATCCCCGCTGCCAGTTCCAGATGTCCGATATTTGACTTGACCGAACCGAGGCCGCAATGGGGCCGGTTTGGCTGTTCCACGCCCCAGTCGGCATACAATTCGGCAAAGGCAGCCTTCAAACCGTTGATCTCGATGGGGTCGCCAAGTTCCGTTCCCGTTCCGTGCGCTTCAATGTATGTCACCGTTCGGGGATCGATCCCGGCCTTCCGGTAGGCGGTGACCAGCAGTTCCGCCTGTGCCTTGGGATTGGGGGCGGTCAATGAGTTGGCCCGTCCCCCGTGGTTCACAGCCGTAGCGCGAATGACGCCGTAGATGTGATCTCCCGCTTTCTCGGCATCCTTCAGCCTTTTGAGAAAAATCATGCCGACGCCCTCTCCGCGCACATATCCGTCGGCCTTGTCGGAGAACGTTTTGCAGCGTCCGTCGGCAGACAGCATGTTCGCCTTGCTGAAGCTGATATAAAGATCCGGAGTCAGAATGGTGTTTACGCCGCCGGCAATCGCCGCATCACAGTCACCGTTTTTAATGGCGTTAACGGCACGGTCAATCGCCACCAGAGAGCTGGAACAGGCAGTATCGACGGGTTCACTCGGGCCGTGAACGTTGAGGAAATAACTCATCCGGTTCGGTCCCATCGCCGTGGCCATTCCCGTTGCCGAATAGCCTTCCAACGCAGCACCGGCCTGTTTGATCACCCCGGCGTAACCGCTGTGCCCCATTCCGACGAAGATTCCGGTCTTCGTTCCGGAAAGGCTCTGTGCCGAATAACCAGCATCTTCAATCGCCTTCCAGCAGCAGGTCATGAGCAGGCGTTGCTGAGGGTCCATCAACTCGGCCTGGCGCGGGGAGATCCCGAAGAAAAGCGGGTCAAATTCATCGACCCCCTCTATAAAACCTCCCCATTTGATATTGGTTTTATCGGCTTCCTTGGCCGGGTCTCCGTAATATTCACGCCAATCCCAGCGTTCTTTGGGAATTTCCGTGATGCAGTCCCTGCCGTTCACCAGGTTGTTCCAGAACTCATCCAAATCCCGCGCTCCCGGAAAGACTCCGCTCATTCCGACGATGGCGATTCCCTCGTCATACAGTTCCCGCCGGGATGCATCCTTCGATTCGCTCTTTTGCTGCCTCCGGACTTTCTCCTTTTGCAGGGGCAAGCTCGGTTTCTTCTCCGTGATTTCTTCCGAACCGACCGGTTTGCCCGTTTCCGTTGCTTCATTCTTGACGGCCGAAGCAAACCGGGGCGCGAGAATATCACCATATTCCTCGCATAAATACCCGGCCAACTCATTCAACGTTGTATGTTCAAAAAACAGGGTGGGCATCAATTCCAGTTTATAGCGCCGGTTCAGCTCATTTGCCAGCTCGGAGAACGTGATGGAGTCAAATCCGTACTCATCCAGCCCGGTATCCGCGTCAAGCTCCTCCATCCTGACATGTATCAATCGGGAGACAACCTGAAGCAGGGCGAATTGGACGCGTTCCCGCAGATCGCCCGGCCGCTCTTCCCCGGGCCGTTCAGCGGACTTGGGAAGCTCCTTCTGTCTGGCTGCATCCGGCCCTGCTTCCGGCGATAACATCCTTTGTCTGATCCGCATTGTATCACCTGCCATCACCAGCACCCGCCCGCTGCCGGAAGACCAACACTGATAAAATGCCCGGATTCCGCTTTCATTCGTCATCGGCATCATTCCCGCCTGCTGCATCATCAGCTTCGTTGCCGCTCCGATTCTCATTCCCCCGCCCTGCCAATAAGGCCAGTTGATGGACAGCGTCCGGCCGTGGCGTTCCTTCCGGGTAACGAGGCTGGCCCGCCACTTTGCATAGCTGTCCATAAAGCCATTGGCGGCGGCGTAATCGGCCTGCCCGGCACTTCCCCACACCGCCGAGCCGGACGAGAAGCAGATGAAGAAATCAAGGAGGATGTCTTTCGTCGCCAGATCCAGGTTCACCAGCCCCAGCGTTTTCGGAGCCATTACCTCATTCAGCTCTTCCTCCGTTTTGTGGCGAATCCGGCTGTCCCGAAGCACACCGGCGCTGTGAATAATCCCGTGGAGCGTTCCATGCTCGTTCCGGATCGCGTTGACCAAGCGGTTAACGGCTTCCCGATCCGTCACATCCGCACGCTGATAGGCGACGCGAATGCCCGGCGATCTGATCTCATCAAGCTTTGCCTCCATCTCTCCGGTCAACGGGGAACGGCCGGCGAGGATGATAACGGCATTATTCAGCTGGCGCGCGATTTCCCCGGCAAAAAGGAGTCCCAGGCCGCCTCCCCCTCCGGTGATGAGATAGACGCCTCCCTCTCTCCACGGCATCTGCGCGTTCTCCCCGTCCGCTTCAATCGGGCTCCATCCGGCAACCAGGCGTTTGCCCGCTTCGTGGCGGAGATGAAGATCATCAGGCCGGCGGCTATTCTCTTCCAAAATTCCGGCGATGCCTTGCAGTGAATCGACTTCGATCAACTGCCCGCAGAAATGCGGATTCTCCAACCGGGCGCTTTTCAGCATGCCGGCCAATCCCGAGAGCGTCTGCGCGGACTCTTCCGCCGGAACAACCAGTTGCAACATGACTTTCTGCCTTGCCCGTTCATGAAAGAGAGATTGCAAGATTTGCAAAAGCTGCCCGGCATAATCGCGGAATTGATGTTCGATCCGCGTTTCTCCTGACTGCAGAATCCTGAAGTCCGCCCCTTTCATTTGTTCCGAAATCATCTCCGTATCCGCGAAGCCGCAAAACAGTACCAGGCGATTCGCCGAAACAGACGCTCCCGCCTCTCCCTCAACCGGCTGTTCCTGCCACACAGGCCGCAAAAGAAGCGACTCCGCAGAAGCGGACTCTTTCGTTCCCCACGGTTCTCCTTCCAATACCCTCAGGGATAACCCCCTCATCCGGGCGCAGACCGTCCCCTGCTCATCACAGAGGTCGATATCCAGCTTCAGAAGCCGATCCGCTTTGCTTCCCTCGCTATGTCGGATATATGACCACATCTCGCTTGTGCATTTCCGATAAACCACGAGTTCCTCAAGGGCAAAGGGGATGACCGGCTGAATCTCCCCTTTCTTCGCCATCAATCCCAGGGCTGCCTGAACGGCCGAATCCATCAGGCCGGGATGCAAGACGAAGGACTCCAGCGTCTCACGTGCTTCGTCCGGCAGCGCCAGCTTCGCCAACACCCGATCCTGTCCGCGGTATATTTCGCTGATTCCCTGGTGGCCGGGGCCGTACTCCAGACCGATCGCCCGAAACGCTTCATAGCAATCCCCGCCGCTCAAAACGCTTTCCTCACATTCGCGTTTAAGCGCCGGCAAATCCAGGGTCGGCACCACCTCAATCATCTTCAGAACGGCACTGCCCCGGTGATATGCTTCTTTCCCGGAGTCTCCGTGAATCTCGTACGTGATGGTTTCGTCTTCTTCCGGGAAAAGCGTGATTTGCACTTTTTCCGGCTCTTCCTCAACCACGACCGGCCGCGACCACACGATATTTTTCAGGTGAATGCCCATCTCGTCGCCGCATTCTCCCCGGGCTGCCCACTTCACCGCTTCCCGTGCCATCTCCAGATAAGCCACACCCGGCAACATCCGCTTCCCTTTCACCTGATGATCCTCAAGGAAAAACTCCCGCCCCGTAAAGGTGGAAGTAAATTGAATCCCCTGGAGTCCGGATGTATTCTCATGCAGGAGCGGGTGAAGGGAAACAGAGTGCTCCGTTGCCGATGTTGTCCGTTTTGCCTCGCCCCTCTTTTCCGCGATCCCGTAATATTCTCTGGCAAACGGGTAAGAAGGCGCATGGATGCGCAAAGGTTTATTCTCCCCGTAAAGCCACTCCCAGTTCACATCGACTCCCTGTGCCCATAATTCAGCGATTTTCGCCAGTTTTCCTTTTGCTGCCCATTTGCGGATCGTCTCCTGAAGATCTTCATCGTCCCCGTCGAACAAGCCGGCTGCGTCTGCTCCTTTCCTGTATTGTCCGCGCCAGACGCCGTTCCGGGATTTTCCGGCCAAGAAATCCGCCAATGCCGCGCGCAAATCGGCGGGATCATCAACCAGGAACACCACTCGTTCCTTCATCGCTTCCCGCCCGGTTTGCAGCGTACAGGCCAGCGATGCCAGGGAAAAAGGCTGTGCAGCGCCGCCGGTATCCTGCCGGTTTAAAAAGTCAAGCAGCTTTTCGGCATACGCATGCAAACGGTCCTCTTTCCGTGCCGATAACGGAATCAGTACCGGACTGGCTGCGTCATCTGCCGGCGTCCGCTCAGGCCGGTATTCCTGCACGACCAAATGCACATTTGTCCCGCTGTGCCCGAAGGAATTGACTGCCGCCATCAAGGGGCGGCCCGCGGGCGACATCCATTTCACCGTTTCGGTATTCACATAAAAGGGCGACTCTTTCAAGGCAATCAGCGGGTTTAATTTTTGGAAATTGATCAGGGCCGGAATTTGCCGATGCTTCATCGACAGCAAAACCCGGATCAGGCCGATCACCCCGGCAGCAGCACCCGTATGCCCGATATTCGACTTGGTACTGCCGATCGCGCAAAATTCCCCCTTGGACGTAAATCGCCGGAAAGCGCGAATCAGCGCATTCACCTCAACCGGATCCCCCAGTTTGGTTCCCGTCCCATGCGCTTCGACATAAGAAATATCCTCCGGATCAATGGCGTACTTTTGATATACTTCCGTCACCAATTGCTCCTGAGCCAGCCCATTGGGAGCGGTAATTCCGTTGCTGGCACCGTCCTGGTTCATCCCCGATCCGACGATCACGCCATAAATCGGATCACCGTCCGCTTCGGCCTGATGGAGCGGTTTCAAAACCACGATTCCGACACCTTCGGACAAGACGGTTCCGTCTGCACGTTCGTCAAAGGTGAAGCACTTGCCGGTGGGAGAAATCATTTCGATTCCCGACAAGGCGATGAGGGAGGTTTCGTCCAGCTTCGCGTAAACGCCGCCAACCACCGCCATCGATGATTCTCCCCTGCGCAAGCTTTCGCAAGCCAGATGGATCGCTGCCGCCGATGAAGAGCATCCGGTATTGACCACAAGGGCCGGCCCGGTCAGATTTAAATAATAGGACAGGCGGGAAGCGACGATCGCATCCGATGAACCCGTAAAGGACTCATGATAATAGTTGGCCGGTTCCGCTCCGATAAACACGCCGACCGGCATTCCTGCCAGTTTTTTCGGATTGTAGCCGGCATCCTCCAACGCTTTCCAGCTCTCCTGTAAGATCAGCCGCTGATGCGGGCTCATCGAAGCAGCTTCACGCGGGGAAATATTGAAAAAGAGCGGATCAAAGGCATTTTTCTCCGCCAAAACGCCGCCCCACTTGCAATAAGTCTTGCCCGGCTGTTTGTCCCGGTCATAGTAGCGGCGTTGATCCAGATAGGCGGCGGGAAGTTCACGAACGGCGTCATGACCGTTGGCGAGATTATTCCAGAATGCATCCAAATCCGGCGCATCCGGGAATTGCCCCGCCATGCCAATCACCGCAATTGCCCCGGAACCGATGCTGCTTCCGTCTGCAAACTCCGAAACTTTCGCTGCTTTCAGCTGTTGCCCCCGTTTCTCCCGGTTCACTGCCAAAGAGGCGGCCGTCTTTTCCCGCCTCCGTTCTGCACCCGATTCGGCCCTGATCTGCTGTTCGAGATGATTTCTGTACATCTGCGTGATATGCTCGCTCAACCGGTCGACGGTAGTATAGTCAAACAGGATGGCGCTGTTCAGGTTGATCCCGAGTGCGGCATTTAACTGATTCACGAATGAAACGCCGAGAATGGAATCCACCCCGTATTCGGAAAAGGGCCTGCTTGCCGAAATCTGCTCCTGCGGAACTTTTAAAACACCGGACAATTGCCGGATAATCAACTTCCTGACATAAACATCCAGCCGCTCCCCGGGCCGTTTCTCCTCCACCGCCTGCCCGGCTTCCGGCAATGCCGCTGACGCTGTTTCTTCGGTCAAAACTTCCTCCGCTTCCGGTTCTGCGTCGTCCATCGGGAGCCTGACCCATCCGTCGCTCTCGGCCACGATAATCTGCTGTCCGTTTTGTGCCCCTTGCCGCGCCGGAAACCCGATTTGCCTGAATCCTTCTTCCTCCAGTACGGTTTGCCACTCTTCCCGGCCGATCAATGGTGAGCCCGGAATGCGCAAATGCTCATCTTCAAACAGCCACCATCCGTCCAAAAGACCGAAGGTGACAGTGGCAAAAAGATGCTTGCGGGTCATTTCGTTGAGAAGGAGCAGACCATTTGATTTAAGAGCTGCCTTGATCCTGCGGATTGTCTGCCTGATATCCCGGGTTGCATGAAGGACGTTGCTGGCGATGAGGATGTCATAAGCTCCCGATTCAATCCCCGCTGCAGAGACCGGTTGCTCGATGTTCCAGGTTTTAAAGGTTAAACAAGGGTAATCCGGTCCGTATTTTTCCTGGGCAAACAGCAAAAACGATTTGGAAATATCGGTATAGCAATACTCGAGTCGGTCAGCCCACTCCTTGATCCGGTCCAATACGACGGCACTGGTTCCCCCCGTTCCCGCTCCGGCTTCGAGAATCCGAATCCGGTCCAGCGGATTTTGCGAAAGTCTCTGCCGGATATAGTCCGCGACGACATCGGCCAGTACGTGGTTGAAATAATCGGCAACCGTATTGTTTTTGTAAATGCCCTCCACGCTTTCCATCGAGGCATTGGCAAAGAGCACTTCCGTGGCCGGAGTCCGCCCGGTCAAAATGTCCGGAAGCTTCCTCAGACAAGCGTCAAGGAGCAGCGTCTGCGCCCGCCAGTCCAGATTGCCGGAACAGGACGCCATGAACGGTTCCCATTCTTTCCAGACCTGTTCCCGCTTCCCGGCATCATGATCGGCAAGAACGATCATCTGCCCCGCTTCGCTGCAAAGATATCCGTATGTTTCCAAAATCCGCAGGCACTCCGCCAGCCACCGCTCATACTTGCCGGCAATTTTCCCCTTTTGCAGCAAATCGGCGGCTGTCACCGGCATTCCTTTCGGCGGCAGACCCAACGTT
Organism: Thermoactinomyces sp. CICC 10521; assembly: GCF_016055135.1. Lineage (NCBI taxonomy): Bacteria > Bacillati > Bacillota > Bacilli > Caryophanales > Thermoactinomycetaceae > Thermoactinomyces > Thermoactinomyces sp. CICC 10521. The sequence continues at coordinate 18,927 of NZ_JAECVZ010000033.1, forward strand.
GACAACTGAACGAAGAGCAGCTTGGCCACCCATTCTTCCATCTGTTTGGCGAGAGCGCCGTCAATCAAAGGATCTTCTGCATGCTTCCCGCTCTCCAGCCTGCCGTAAAGAGATCCGGGCAACGGCCTGGTGACAGGAGCATTCACAACAGCCTTCTCCTTCTTCAGATTCATCAATCCCTTCAGGGAGGGCGACGGTTTGAGGCAGAGACTCTGGTTTAACAATCCCTCCCGCAACAGACCGGCGACACGGGCAAAACAGGCAAATCCTTCATCGTCTTGCAAAGCTCTTGTTTTGCCGTCCAAAAATGTCCCCTGCACCGAGTCTTGCCAGAATCCCCAGTTGATGGTCCCGACAGGAAACGGTGCCTTATTCCTCAGGCTGCGCACAAAGGCATCGGAAAACGCGATCCCTGTGGCGTATGCTGAAAACCGGGCGGCTCCGGAGAACGAGTAAGCCTGACCGGAAGAAAAATAGAGCATAAAGTCCAGCGGTTCATCCTGAAAAGCGGTATAAAAAAGGATGCCGCCAATCGTTTTGACATTGAGGATCTCCAGAAATTCGTTTTCCGTCGTCTGACGAAGCGAATTTTCAAAGGAAAAGACCACCCCTGAGAAGATGGCCCCGTTAATAACGGAATGCTGTTCCTTGATCCGTTTGACCGCCTGCCTCATCTGCCGTGGGTCAGTGACATCCGCCCGGATATAGGCAGGCACAGATCCCAATCCCGCGAATTCGGCCAGTTTTTCTTTGATCGCATCGGAATCTTCCGGTGTGCGTCCGATCCAGATGACCCTGGCGCGATATTCCGCAATGAGATAGCGGGTAATGGCTCTGCCGACGGTGCCGCTTCCTCCGGCAATGACGTAAACGCCCCCGTTTCTCAATCCCTCCGTTTTCATCCGGCTGGCGCTGTCCATTTCAAGAAACGCCTGCCGATAACGTCGCCCGCGCTGCATTTTGATCACTTCGCCGCGGTGGGAAGGCGGTTCCTCCAGGATCATGCGCAAAACCTGGTTCTGCTTTTCTGCATCTCCCATGTCTTCTGCGGACAGGTCGATATTTCGCACCCGCATGCGGTGGTCGCCCTGGGCTACGGCATAGGCGAGTCCGGTCACTCCTCCGCCGTACGGATGCGCCGGTTTCCCTCCGATGGTGTAATTATCCTGGGTCAGGAAATAACAATCGACCGGAGTGTCGTCCTGCCTTGCCTGCAACAGCTTGACGATCCGCAGCAATGGCAGCTCATTGCGCTGCTGGCTTTGCGCTAGATCATGAAAATCGATCTGTTCATCAGCATTGCGAAATTCGGCAATGAAATAGAGACAATCGATCGCTCCGGCTTCGTTCAGGCAGGCCTCCAGCGCTTGCGGGTCGTCGAAGGCGCATTGCCAATGATCGTCGGATCTCTTTTTGCTTTCGCGGTCGAGAAGGATTTGTACGATCCGGCCGGCGGAGGCGTTCCGCCGATAATGATCGACGATCGTTTGTTTAAATGCCGCCGAAGATTCCTGATAGACAATCACGACCGTGTCATGCCGGTGAGCTTCAGCCCTTTCCGGAGCGGCCTGTTCTTCCCAGACCGGCAAGTAAAGGCATTGTATCCCGGGCTCTTCCCTTTCCGGTGTTGCGTTTAAACGGGTTTTAACTTCGTCTCCCCTGATCGTTTCGGGCAACCAGCATATTTGTCCGGCAAACGGATAAGCGGGCAAGCTGATCCGGTACGGCCTGTCTCCCGGGTAGAGAAGGTTCCAGTCCAGATTGAGCCCTTTTACCCACCATTGCAGGAGCTGATCATATTTCCCCTTTTGCAACCACATTTCGATGATGGTTTCCAACTCTTCATCTGCGGCCAAAGCAGACAAAAGCTCTTTTCCGGAATTGGCCCCGCCCCGGAACACTCCGCCTGATTCCACCCGGCCATCCAGAAAACGCTTCAGTTTCTCCTTCATTTCTCTGACTGTTGCAGCTGTGAACGCCAGCCGCTCTTCCATCGCTTCCCGCCCCACTTGCAGGGTATAGGCCAGGTCGGCCAGATCGCTGTCTGCGAACGGCTGCTCTTCCATCGCATCCAATAACTGCCGCACACGCCGGCGCAACGCTTCATCATCTTTGGCCGACAGCACGATGAGCGCCGGATGAACGGGCCCAGTTGCATGGTTGTGCTCCGTCCGTTCCTCCCGGATGTATTCCTCAACCACGATATGGGCGTTGGAACCGCCGGCGCCAAAAGCGGAAATGCCGGCCCTTCTCGGGTATTCCTTTTCCTCGCCGTCCAGATTGAGCACCGGCCTTTTCCACTCCTGCAGGCTTCTTTGGACAACAAAAGGCGTCCGGCTGAAATCGATATGCGGATTTAACACGTCCGAATGCAAGGAAGGCACGAGCTGACCATATTTCATCTGCAGGAGCACTTTGGTCAACCCGGCAATCCCTGCGGCGCTTTCACAATGACCGATGTTAGACTTCACAGAGCCAATCGAGCAAAATTGCTGATCTTCCGTCAACGCTCCGAATGCTTTCGACAACCCGGTAATTTCAATCGGGTCTCCCAGTGCGGTTCCCGTTCCGTGCGCTTCCAGGCAGCTGACCGTCCGCGGGTGAATGCCTGCTTCCTGCAAGGCCCGGCTGATCACTTCCGCCTGTGCATTCGGATTGGGAACCGTATAACCGTTGGTCTTGCCGCCATGATTGATGGCCGTCCCTTTGATCACGCCATAAATGTTGTCCCGGTCGGCAATGGCCCGGGACAACGGCTTTAACAGGACGGCTCCCACTCCCTCACCGGGAACATAACCGTCGCCCCCTGCACCAAAGCTTTCACACCGTCCCTTGCTCGATGCGAATTTCCCCTGCCCGAGCAGCAAATATTTGTTGGGATGGATCGACAAATTGACCCCGCCTGCAACCGCAAGTTCGCACTCTCCCCGCATGAGGCTCTGACAGGCGAGATGCAGGGCCGTCAACGAAGACGAACACATGGTATTGATCGCCATGCTCGGCCCGGTAAAATTAAAAAAATACGAAACGCGGTTGGCAATCGACGAGATATTACTGCCGAGAGCAACCGGGTTGCCCTTTAATTGTTCCTGCGCGCCGTACAGGGAGTACTCTTCATACATCACCCCGACAAAAACGCCCACCTTGCCCCCATAGCTGCCCTCCTGATCCGAGCGGAGCGATTCCCGGGTGTATCCGGCATCCTCGATCGTTTCATAGACGCACTCCAAAAACAAACGTTCCTGCGGGTCCAAGACTTCCGCTTCCCGTGGGGAAATATTGAAAAAGAGAGGATCAAACCGGTCGACGCCGTCGATAAATCCTCCCCATTTGCTGTAGGTTTTCCCCGGTTTATGCTTGTCCGGATCAAAATATAAGCGGTGATCCCAGCGATCCGGGCTGATTTCGGTGATACAGTCTTTCCCTTCCTGAAGATTTTTCCAAAATTCCCGGATATTTTTCGCTCCGGGGTAACGCCCGGCAAGGCCAATGATGGCAATTCCGTCCCGCTGTGCCGTCTTCGCTTCATTCTTCTTTTGCCTGCCGCGCTTTTCCGCTTTTGTAAAAGGCAGAGGCGGCTGCGCATGATCCGCCTTTGCAGCCGCTTCCTCTTTAACCGCTTCCTCTTTCAATCCGAGCAGGTTAACCAACGCCTCCCGGTGGTACTTGATAAAGTAGCCGGTCAGCTCCCCGATCGTTTGGTACTCATAAAACAGCGTTTTGGACAAGGGCCCGAAGTTTTTTTCCAATTGTGCCGTCAGCTTCATCACCATGACCGAATCCATTCCGTAATCCTCCAACGGTGCATCAAGATCCAACCGGTCGGCGGGAGCCTGAAGAACGGAGGACAATTGATGTTTCAGATAATTGGCCGCCATGATGCGAAGTTTGCTCTCTTCGACGGGCACGACTGAACGTTTTTCCACGGGAGACGTCGCATCACGGTGCTCTGCAAGGATGTATACCGCCAAGCCGTGCAGATTTCGTTGCTCCAGAATCAGCCCCGGGGTGAGTTCCAGTTGATAACGTTGATTGAGCCAATCGGCCAAATCAGCCAGCAAAACCGGGTCCAGCCCGAACTCCGCCAACTCCGTGCCGGTACTGACATGTTCCGCCGGAACGTTTAAGAGATCGGCAACCTTCTCCCGTAAATCCCCTTTAAGCTGATCGGCCAAGGATGTGTTGGTCATCGCCGGAATTTGCATCAAAAACTGCCGGATCTGTTTGGCTGCCTCTTCCTGACTGATCTCCCCATTTTTGATCTGCCGGTACAGCGATTTCACCGGGTGATCCATTTCAGCCTCACCTCTTACCCCAAGTTTCAATCTGACTGCGTTGTGATTGGAGCAGTTGCATAAATTGCTCTTCCGACAACTCATTCCGTGCGATTTTTTCGGTCAGGCTCAGGCAGAATTCATAACTGACAGGCGGGCTTTCCCGTCTTTCTGCCTCATCCGCCTGCTGTTTACCTGCTCCGATAAAACGTTTCAGTTTATTTTGATCCCCGTGAAGAACCAGCACCTGCGGATGGCCGGAAGCAAGCGCTTGATAGAACGCCTTTATGCCCGCTTCCGACTTCAGGGCCGACATGCCGATATCCTGCATCCAGCGGGCTTCCTGCTCTGATTCGATCCGCATCCCGCCGTCCTCCCACAGGGGCCAGTTGATGGAAAGTGTCCTTCCCCTGCGCTGATCGAGGGCGACCAAATGATGGCGGTACTGTGCATATTGATCGGCAAAGGCATTGGCCGCAGCGTAATCCGCCTGCCCGATGTTCCCTGTAACTCCGGCGAGGGAAGAAAAAATCACAAAGAAATCGAGATCATCTTCCCGGCTGGCTTCATCCAGATTCACCAGTCCCGTCACCTTGGGGGCAAGCACCCGGGCAAATTGCGACGGGGTTTTTTGAATGATGAATTGATCACTGGTTACACCGGCGGCATGAATGATTCCGTCAAGGCCTCCGTACTCTTCCCTGATGTCTTCCAGACAGCGAACAACTTTATCCCGGTCAGTTACATCAAGCTGCCTGTAGACAACCCGGAATCCGTCTTTCTCCAACTCCCTGAAGGCTGCATGGCGTGCCGCATCCGGCTGTGAACGCCCTGCCAGGATCAGTGTCCCTCTGTTGATGTGCCGGGCGATTTCCCGGGCAAAAATGGAAGCAAGGCCTCCTGCTCCCCCGGTGATGAAGTAAACCCCGCCTTCCTTCCAGGGAACGGCTGCCGGCTCACGGGCGTATGGAACTTCCCTCCAGTCAGGAACACATCGCTCTCCATCCTGATAGGCAACTCGCAAAACCCGATTCTCGAGGCGATTTTCCTCCAGGATGCCAAGAATGTTATCAATCCCCCCGTTTCCTTCCAGTTCCAGGCATTGTCCGGTCACACGGGGGTTTTCCAGACGGGCCGTTTGCAACATGGCGCAAATCGCCCCGGCAAACGGATATTCCTTCCGGTTGAGGAGCAGAACCTGCACCGATACCGTCCCGGTCGGTTTCGCTTTCAGAATGCGCTGAATGACGGCAAACACTTCAAGGGCAACATCGGCAAACTTCCCGTCAATGCCGTCCCCCCGTAAAGTCGGTAAATGGAAATGCACCCCCGGCAGACGATGTTCCATTTCCTGCGCCAGATTCTCATCGGCCCCGCACACGATCACGTGTCGCTGCTCATGGGCGGAGGACAGGTCGGGGCGACCCACTGCTTTTTCCGCCTTCCAATAAGGGGAAAGCAGCAAGGGGCTTTGCCCGGAATCTGCGCCTTGAAAGCGCTCTGTACTTTGCACGGCTTTCATGGTCAGACCTTTCATCCGCAGACGCAGCGAGCCCTGCTCGTCGCAAAAATCGATATCCAGTTTTTGCAGGTTCGCGTTTGCTGTTTCCTTTGGTCTGCGGCGGACCAGAGCCCACATTCGCGGAGTGCAGTTTCCGTATATCTCCAGTTCATCCAAAGCAAATGGCAGGAACAAGACGGTGCGGTCTTCGGCAGAGACCAGTCCCAGGGAAGACTGGACAGCAGCATCGAGCAAACTCGGATGCAAATGGTATTGATCCGCCGTATCGGCCACACTATCGGGGAGGCTGATTTTCGCCAGCACTTGCCCCTGCCCTGCATAAATCTCTTCCAATCCCTGATAACCCGGTCCATAAACAATGCCCAGGGACTGAAAAGCGGCATAGCACGCAGCCGGTGTCAGCATTCGTTTCCCGCACAGAGCCCGCAAGGCCGGCAGATCCAGTTGCGGCGTTTGATCCCCGGCTTTTGCCGGAACGATCCTTCCTTGGCAATACACGGTTGGATCGGCATCTCCGTTTTCCGGCTGCTTATAAATTTCATAGGTGATCTCCCCGTTATTTTCCGGGAAAAGCCCGATGTGCACCCGGACAGTCGGCGCATCCAGCACCAACGGACGATTCCAACTCACATTTTTCAGGCGAAGCGCCGTTGCCCGTTCACCTGATTCCGTACGGCTTGACACCGCCATTGCTGCCGCCAGGGCCATTTCCAGAGACACCATCCCCGGAAGCACCCGCTTGCCCCGGACAACATGATCCCGGAGGAAAAATTCCCGGCCGTCAAAATTCGTCGCGAACTTCAAACCGTCAAGATCCGATACATTTTGATGCAGCAGTGGATGAAGGTGCGCAGACGGCACCTGAACCTGCGCGGGTACACCGGGCTTATGCTCCGTTATCCAGAAACTTTCCCGGACAAACGGATCAGCGGGCAAAGGGATGCGGGACGGTTTGTCTGTCCCGTAGAGTTGATTCCAATCCACGTCCGCCCCGTTGACCCAAGCCTCCAGCAATGGCCTGAATTTCCCTGCACGGATCCATTGCCTGATTCTTTCGGCAGAAACAGCCGGGCCTTCGCTGCGTGCTTTCACGCGCCCCCGCAGCAAACCGTCTCCCGGCTGATCCGCGCGGCCGAGAAAAGTCCGCAATTGATGTTTCAGTTCGGCGATCGAAGCCGCCGTAAAGGCAAGCCGCTCAGCCATCGCTTCCCGCCCGGTCTGCAACGTATAGGCGATACACGCCAGCTCCCCCGACGTGAACTGCTCTCTCTCAATCGCAGCCAATAAACGGTTTGCCTGTTGCCTCAGTGCTTCTTCCCTTTTGGCTGACAGCACGATCAGGGCCGGACGGTTATCGGTGATGGGCGATCCGGAGCGTTTTCGCTTTTTGGGGATATATTCCTCCACCACCAAATGGGCGTTGGCCCCGCCCGCACCAAAAGAGGAGATTCCGGCCCGTCTCGGGTATTCGCGAATCTTTCCGTCCCTTTCAATTGCAGGCCGTCTCCATTCGCCAAGCTCCTGCTGCACCACAAACGGCGTATTCCGGAAATCAATATTGACATTCGGTTCCCCGGCATGCAGGGAAGGAAGCAATTGACGATGTTTCAGCTGGAGCAACACTTTGATCAAACCAGCAATCCCGGCCGCACTCTCCGTGTGTCCAATATTGGATTTCACCGAGCCGATGGCGCAGAACTGGCGGTCCGACGTATGCCGTTCAAACGCCGCAGTCAGACCCTTGATTTCAATCGGATCCCCCAGGGCCGTTCCCGTCCCGTGTGCCTCAATATAACTGATCGTGCGGGCATCAATCCCGGCCCTCTGCAACGCTTCCGCAATCACCTGTTCCTGTTGCCGGGGATTGGGCACCGTATAGCCGTTGGTTTTCCCGCCGGCGTTAAGCATACTCCCTTTGATCACTCCATAAATATGATCCCCATCCGCCTCGGCTTGGGACAAAGGCTTCAAAACAACCGCTCCGACTCCCTCCCCGTCGACAATCCCGTCCGCCTGTTTGCCGAAAGGCCGGCACTTGTCCCCGGGAGAGAGCATCATCATCGCCGACAATTTCCTATAATGATCCGGATGGACGATCAGATTGACTCCGCCGGCGATCGCGCACTCGCTCACCTCGCTGTAAATGCTCTCCAAAGCGAGGTGAATCGCCGTCAGGGATGAAGAACAGGCACTGTCCACGGCCAGGCTGGGCCCCTGAAAATTCAGAGCATAGGAAACCCGGTTGGCGATCGACCAGTAACTCGCTCCCGGTGGATAATGCCCGTTCATGACTCCGACGAATACCCCTACCCTGCGGCTGTGACTGAGATTTTCCGGAGTATAGCCTGCATCGGCAATGCTTTGATAGGCAATTTCCAGGAACAGCCTTTCCTGCGGGTCCATCCGCTTGGCCTCTGCCGGGGAAATGCGGAAGAAATAGGGGTCGAATTGGTCAATCCCGTCGAGAAAACCACCCCATTTGCTGTAGATATGGCCGGGTTTCCCCGGTTCCGCATCGTAATACTCCCGCCAATCCCAGCGTTTCTTCGGAATTTCGGTTATGCCGCTTTGTCCCGATTTTAGAAGTTCCCAGTATTCGTGCAGATCGTTCGCTTTGGGAAAACGGCCGGCCACCCCGATAATGGCCACATCGATCAGCATCCGGCTGTTCCGGTCCGATTTCCGCCTCGGGAACCGTAAACGCCGCGTTCTTTTTACATCCGTCTGATCGGGGGTGCGCCCGGCAGCATTCACCTGAGCATGTGCGGCGCCATCCCTTTTCTCTCCTCCGCTTCCGGCTACGAGCGTTTTCACTGTCTCCGGCTGCGTTTTCAGCAAAAAGTCGGCCACTTCGTCGAGAGTTTGGCACTCAAACAACAATGTGCCGGAAATCTGCTCAAAAACGTTGCGCAAGGCATTGGTCATCTGTGTGGCCAAAATGGAGTCGAACCCGTACCGCTCCAAGGGTTCGGCGCTGTCGATCTGCTCAATCGGAAGCTTCAGAATCCCGCCGACGATCTTCTTCAAATAAACCGTTATTCCGGAGCGAACGGCATCCTCATCTGTTTCAGCATTTTCCGATGCAACCGGGGCAGGCATGATTTCACTTATCTCCGTCTCCGGAAGCAAAGACTGGTGATTTTCCCGTACCCGCTGCCGGACAACTCCGTTGCTTTCTGCAAGGATGAGATGCTGCGGGCCGTTTGGGAAAACCGGAGCCAAGGCCGGGCGAAATCCTTCATATCTCAAGACGGTCTGCCACTGTTCCGCCGTTAACAAGGGAGACCCCGGGATTCGCAACGCTTCATCCTCAAACAGCCACCAACCTTCCAGCAACCCGAAAGTCAGGTGATTCAGCAAGGTTTTGCTGGTGGTTTCATTTAACAGAAGGAGGCCGTTCCGTTTCAACGCAGCCTTGGCATTCCGCAAAGTTTCGCGCAAATCCCGGGTGGCGTGGAGAACATTGCTCGCAATGACGATATCGTATCCGCCGGCCTCTATTCCCTGTCCGGCAACCGGTTCGGTGACATCGAACAATTTACAGGTAAGATTGGGGTTCCGGGAGCCGAATTCTTTTTCGGCAAACAATAAAAACGCCCGGGAAATATCCGTGTAGCAGTATTCCTTAATCTGCTCCCGGAAAGGCTTGAGTTTCTTCAGCACTGCCGAGCTGGCGCCTCCCGTCCCTGCTCCGATTTCCAGAATTCTGACAGGGACTCCGGGTTCCCGAAGTTTCCTCTGCTCAAGATAGGCGGCCACCATTGCGGCGAGCTTCTCATTGTAATAATCGGCCACGGCATTTTGCTTATAGATGCCTTCCACCCGTTCCATGGAAGAATCGGGAAACAGGATCTCCGTCGCTGCTTTTTTCCCGGTGAGAATCGCCGGCAGCTCCCGCAGAACCGCCTCGGCCAAACTCAAATGGGGACGGATATTCTCATCCTCGATCCATTCCTGTCTCCGGGCATCCCACTCCCGCCAGACTGCCTCTGCATCAACCGGTGCCGTCTCAAGCAACGTGTAATTTTGTCCATCCCGCTTCAGATAATGATGCTGCTCCAGGATCGCTGCGGTTTCTGCCAGCCACCGGCCATACCCTTTGTGAAGCGATTCGCTGAGGCGGGTCAGGTTTCCGCTCTGTTCCCGGAACAAGCCTGTCGATTGCAGCTGGCTCCAGAGCAGCTTGATCAGCAACGAAGTCAGTTGTTCCATTTTGTTTGCGATTGCCGCCATCACCTGATCCATTCGCTGATCCTCTCGTGGGCGCTCCTTGACCAGAAGGTCGAGATAAGAGCGGATGGTGGCAGGATAGACGGATATTTTTTGGGACGGATTCATTTCTTGCTCAGTCAAAGGGCGAATCGTGTTGATGAAAGCGAGCTGCGAGACGGGGTTGGATAGCAGAATCTCCAATGCTTCCATCGCCTCCGGTGCTTCGACCGACCCGATCCCTGCTTCCGCCATTCGCCGGTGATATTCTTTGGCAGCAACCACTCCGACGCTGCCCCAGTACCCCCAGTTCATCACTTTTACCGGACAAGTCCATTCCCGGGCCAGCGCCAGGGCAAACGCATCCTCGAAAGTGCTTCCGGCTGCATAATTGCTCTGCCCGGCCGCCTTGGCAAAGGATTGAACCGAAGAGAAGAAAAGGACAAAATCCAGCGGTTCCGATGCGAACACCTGAGCCAGCCTCACACTCACATTCACCTTGGCCTCCAAGGAAGCCCTGAACCTTACTTCATCCATGTGCTCAATGGATTGATCGAGCAACACAATGGCTGAATGGACCACACCGCGAACCGGTCCGACCTTTTCCCTGATTTCGCGATGAGCCCGTTCCAGGGCCCGCCTGTCGGTGGCGTCGGCGGAAATGTATAGGGGAGCCGGTCCATATGCAGAAAGACGGTCGATCTTGTCCGCAATCTCCCGATTCTTTTCCCGTCTGCCAATCCAAACGATCTTCGCGCGGTAATTGCGGATCAGATATTCACTCCAAACCTCGCCGATTCCGCCGGCTCCTCCGATCACGACATAAACTCCGCCGGTTCTGTAGGGAACTTGCTGTTTTTGTACATCTTTCACCTGAAGCAACTGCTGGCGGTACCATTCTCCGCCGCGACATGCGAGCACTTCCCCTTGCAGATGGCGGATTCGGGCAAAAGCCCAGCGGATGTCCTCCGTCTTTTCCAGATCGATGAGGCGGATCGGCCAATGCGGATATTCCTTGGCCAGCGACCCGGCAAACCCATGGAGGGCAGACTGTGCGGGCTGTATCTTTTCATCGGGATGAATCTGCTGCGCCTGTGTGGTAATCAGCGTCCAACCCAGCTCTTTCTGCCCGTAGCCCAGATGGAGAAATGCTTTGGTCAACCGGAACAGCTTGATCACCATCTGCTCTTGTGCCTCAATCAACCTTTCTTCCGTCATCGACCGGACGGAACCATCCGGTGCGATCCAGATCAAATGGTCAACGTGGCCCAGTTGCCGGATTTTCCCGGAAATGACCTCGATTGAGTCCCCATCGTCAATCTCCAGCACCCGTACCCCGGGATATTGTCGGGCAACGGCTTCTCTCTCCGCCTCCGTTCCCCCTGCCAGCACGATGTTTTGTCCCGGCAGCGGGAACTTTTCTTCCGTTGTTTGCGGGATGACCTCCCATACGGGTTTCAGCAACAGATTGCCTGTGGTTGCGGCATGCTCCTCTGCAGTTGCTTCGATCGACGCTGTATCCGGTTTTGCCTCCCGTGTAACCAGCCCCCGTATTCGCAGGCAAATCCGGCCGGTTTCGTCGCACAGATCGACGGACAACTTCCCACCGGTTTCCTGATGAATCCGTGC
>NZ_JAECVZ010000034.1:0-29296 GCF_016055135.1 Thermoactinomyces sp. CICC 10521
GGATGAATTCGTCCTGAACATAGAAACCTTCCTTCGGAATTTTTTTTATACCTTTTCAACAAAAAAAGGCTGTTGACCTTCTTTGTCAACAACCTCAAGCTACCTGCGATAGGTAGCTCTTTTTTATATGATCGATCACATTATGAATCATATGAAATATGATCTGATCAATGATATTAAGGATGAAAGTTAAATCTCTGATTTTCTTTGTCTCTTATGTGTTGCCCCCATTTCTGACAAATCCACATGGTTCATATTGAACAGTTGGAGACCTTGTACCAGATGACGGGTGACCCGTATTTTTATCAGATGAGTCAGACGTTCCATCATGATTGGTATGGATGGCCAACCAAAATCAAACGGCAGGTAAACAAAGTGAAAGCGGTCTTTGAATAGATCCCCATTCATTACCAACCATTCAGAAAAAGTGGAAATGATATGATAGAAATTGGTGATATCCCATGTTTCTATCTCCCATGCTCTTGCACAAAGCAGACAACGCCATGAGCGATGATTCCTATATTTGTGAGTTAAAGCTGGATGGGATTCGCTTGATTTTGTCCAACGTCGATGGCAAGCTTCAGTGCTGGACCCGACATGGAACCCCTTGTCTGGATCGATTTCCCGAATTGTCCAGGCTTCATCTTCCGCCAGATACCATACTCGACGGTGAGTTGATTGTTACCGATGAAAAAGGCCATCCGGACTTTGAAGCAATTATGAAACGGTTTCAGACGACGAACCCACGAAAAATGGAATCGTTGGTCGATTCGTACCCGGTGGAATACTGTGTGTTCGATCTTCTGTGGTTAAAGGGAGAGGACTTGACGCGGCTGCCACTTATGGAAAGGAAAGTCTTGTTAGAGGAACATATCCAAGATCAAGATCACCTTGCCCTGGTGAGGTGGATACCTGGGGAACAGGGAAGGATTTTCTTTAACCTGATCAGTGAGCAGGGCCTCGAGGGAATCGTCATGAAGCGCAAAGAATCCATATATCAAATTGGTAAGCGATCGCATGATTGGCTCAAAGTCATCAACTATCATTATCATGATGTCCGGTTGACCGGGCTGAGGAAAGGTGAATTCGGCTGGCTGATCGGCATCGAGGAAAGCGGGAGAATACGATCGGCAGGGTTGATCGAGTTTCCACCGCCGCCAGATGTTCGGAAGGCAGTGTGGTCCATTGCCGAGCAAGGGAAGATCCGCGAGGATAAAGATTTTATCTACCTTGACCCACAGATCCGGATGAAAGTGAAGTCCCGTGGCTGGACGAAACGGGGAATGATACGGCTGCCGGTGTTTCAGGAGTTCTTGTTTGAAGGTGATCATCATGCTGCTGGATGATGGCCATCAAGAATTCATGCTGAAACTGAAGCGATATGTTCATCTGGAAGTACTGCTATCAGCCTTGTCTCGCGATCGAAAGCAACTTTCCCATTTGAAAATGGCCGATGTTTACGGATGGATGATTGATCAAGTGATGGACCGCATCTTAAAGGACATGACGGAGCTGCGGGGATATTTCAGAAGATCACCGGGAGAGATCATCGAGATCAAACAGGAACCGGAGTATCGCCATGTAGCCTACAAGTACAAAGGATACCGGCAGGAAATGAAGTTCCTGAATGAGTGGATCAAGGTCGAATGCGGCGAAATCTTGAAGGAGTATCTGACTGCTTAGGTTACCCCGAAACAAGAACCAAATCTATTATGTAAAAGAGGGTTACTAACCATATGGTAAGAACAAAACGAAACAAAATGAAAAGACAGTGTTTGCTTTAAAGGGTTAGTAACACTCTTTATCTTAGTGATTAATTCCGGCAATGGCAACGACGGCGATGACAACGGCGACGGTGACAACGACGGCGATGATGGCGACGGCGGTGATGGCGGCAATGATCGTGATCTCTTCTAAAACTCATACCAATCGCCTCCTTTCAATGGAAAACAAAAGGAAGCTCATAGGGTAGGGGAAGAAATGAAAAAGGATGGAGTAAAAGCGGGGAAGTAGATGAAAGTAAAACTCTTTCTAATATTATATGTTTTTGGTTAACGATTGGTACTGGGTGTCAGCATTCTGTCACACCCAAAGGGAAATCATCATATGATGAACTAGATTATCAGTATACAGGGGAAAGAGACCGTATACGGTGATACGACGTATCTTTAATGGAACCCCATGATAGCCAGCCCATCAGCCGTCCAAAAGGATGGCTTTTTTGTTGTCAATAAACAAAAGAATCACCCGGAGAGCAGACGTTATTCGTGGGATGGAAAGGCGGTCTAAGAAGATATTGGTCCAAAAATCAATGGATATAGGATAAAAGCACTTTCCCTTTCTTCATCCGCGAATACGATATACCGAATTTGAAACAGGGAGGCAGATAAATGGGATTTAGTTGTTTTGGTGGTTTCGGCGGTTTCGGAGGTAGCTGTTTCGGTTTTGGCTTCGGGTGGAGAAGACTTTTGATTTTCCTTCTTGTGATTGCTACCATCTTCGTCTTTGTCGGCGGAGGATTTGGGTTCTAAATGGAAATGGAGGAATGAGTCACCTTACCGTGAAGAATTAGAAACAACCAACTTTACTGGAGCCTCATTGGCAAACTTGTTTTAACATGCATGTAAGCACCGTTAAAGTCCGCATCCGCCATTCTCGTAGCACCGGCGGACGCGGATACCTTGACGAATCAAAGCTAACCTCGTCTCATTCTTTCTTGGATCATTTTTTCGATTCGTTCAAACCTGTCGTCAATACTGGATATCCTTCGTTGGATGTCTTCTGCTATGCTCATATGTTTGGTTATGATCTCCTGCATAGCTCCAGGATGTCTTTGTTCTTCCCGACGAACTGAAATCGTGTACGGATAATCATAGGGATAACCAAAATCCATTTTTCTCACTTCCTTTTTGCCATTTTCCATTCGATGCTTTCGATCAGGAACTACTAGAGGAACTACTGTCCCGCCAATGAGAACTGGAGGAGGAACTGCTATCGTGCCAATGAGAACTGCTGGAGGAATCATGCCAGTGATGCCATCTATGACAAAGAATATGTTTTAGTATCTTCGTGGCTTTTTTGCTGTGACAGTACGCTTTGTACAATTTATGATAGTGATGGTGATGATGATGTCTGGGATAGTGAGGCATCGGATACATGGGAGGCATTGGGTACATTGGCATCGGATACATCGGAGGCCTTACGTGTTCCATACAATTCACTCCTTTTTTAAGTACGGTTGCACGATGATATCGTATGACCGTCCAACTGATTTCGAACTAAGCCATTTGACCAAATTGGGAATTGAATAAAAAAAGACCGCAAAGGCCTCCTCATCAACTGCTTCTAAGTTTAACTCTTGTTTGATTAAATTGATGATTCGGAGGCAATGATTAAATAGATCCATAATCTCATAGTTTCCTAATGAAATAAACGAAATATGTAAATTAAGACCGAATATTTGCTTATTTAGCTCTGACGAAAGAAATACCTCGTGTTTTTCTCTATAATCGTCAACTTTAATAACTAATTCTTTAGCCCGAAGAGCGATAGCTTCATCAGATATTAAACCGTAATTCCTCCTGCATTCTATAATTTCCCATAACTTTCTTTGAATTTCAGGATATATTCCAACCTTTTCTCCAATATCTTATCCCTTAGCGCTGATCGCTGAGATTGCACCGCAATCTTCTGCGTCTGCAAATTGAAATAAACCG
Organism: Thermoactinomyces sp. CICC 10521; assembly: GCF_016055135.1. Lineage (NCBI taxonomy): Bacteria > Bacillati > Bacillota > Bacilli > Caryophanales > Thermoactinomycetaceae > Thermoactinomyces > Thermoactinomyces sp. CICC 10521. The sequence goes on from NZ_JAECVZ010000034.1 coordinate 3,717, forward strand.
TAACCAAGATCGTGCCGGCTCCCGTTAACAGCGTAATCGGCACAGTTACGCAGATGGACACCAATGAATTGATCATGGCTGCATCGATTTCGCTGGAATTCGGTCCTTCTTGCCTTTACCCTGATTCACTCGGATCTGGCAACGGTGGAAATCAACATCGCTTAACTTGATATTAGTAAGTTCGCTCACGCGAACACCCGTATAAAGTAGAGTCTTTATGATCATCATGTCTTGGAAATTCTTTGCCTTCCAAACGGCTTCATAAAAGCGCTTAATTTCATCCTCTGTAGGCACATATGGCAATTTCTTATTTGTTTTTGGCATTTCAACTTCCAACTCGGCACGTAAGTGACGGAATACACTCTTTAGGTAATTGTAATCTGGCCGCTCTTCGCGAAGGTACTTAGCCAGCTCCCGGGCCTTCTTTTTAGGTGGTGTCCGTTGTATTATCATATTCCCTCCCACCCTTTTAATGTTTATCCTTCTTCAGACAGATTCTTTGAGAGACGGATCATATCTCGACACTGAATTCCATTTTCATAAATCGCATCTTGGTAATGATTGATGAAAAAGTCTCTATCTATACCAATAATACGAAAGCCACATTTCTGATATAGGGCTAATTGAGAAATACTAGAATTACCAGTCCCGATTTCTATCGTTTTATATCCCATTGATTGAGCTGTTTCAATAGCATGTAAAACTAACTTTTTTCCAATACCCTTTCCTTGCTCCTGCGCTAAAACAGCAATATTAACAAGCTCCACAGTTTGAGGTCGAGTGTCTATTAACACATATACTCCGATGATTTGTCTGTCTCTTTCTGCGACGAAACAATGCCCTCGACTAATATAGCTATTTACAACTTCTAAAGAAGGATCAGCAAGTAAGAGCAAATCCAAAGGAGGATTTTCATAGTTGTGCAAAGGACGAATTTTCATTACATTTCCCATCCTTGACTTAATTTTTTGAGTACTCCCAGCCTATAATTAAAAGAACTCTTACTCCTATATCGCTAACCGTTTATCCAAGTCCACATGCTACTACAGCCAAACCAAAATCGCCGCTCTGTATCTCTACCCCCAGGGTGTATTCATGATTTTCATCCTGTTCATCAGCATTCGACTTTTTCAAGAATTCCCGACTTCTAGTGCTAAATCGATGTTCAGCACTAGGTTTATCAGCAAGATCGGGCCTCAAGAAGCCTTTCTTATTGTATGAAACTGCGAAAAACGGTAATACTACAAACAAAACACTACGCGACGAGGTGAAACGATGACAAACAATATCACTACAGGTCCGAGAGGGTTGCCGATCTCAGGCAATCTATTCGCTTTCCGTAAGGATCCGCTCGGATTTTTGCAAAAGGCGGCGAAAGAACATGGAGACGTGGTTCACATCCGCTTCGGACCGCAGCGTCACATCTATCTGATCAGCAATCCCGAATATATAAAGGAAGTGCTGGTGACGAAACAATCCAGCTTCCACAAAGCAAAGGGCTTAAGAACAGCCAAAGCCGTGATTGGAGAAGGGCTGCTGACCAGCGAAGGTAAGAAGCACTTGCGCCAACGCCGGCTTATCCAGCCAGTGTTTCACAAGCAGCGCATTGCCGCCTACGGCGACAGGATGGTGGAGTTCGCCAAAAACCTGATCGATGGGTGGCAGGACCGCGAGGAGAGACTGATCACCCAGGACATGATGGAACTGACGCTGGCGATCATCACGGATACAATGTTTGGCATCGATGTTCGACAAGACGTTCACGACATCGGTCACGCTATCGACGTCGGTATGCATTACGTCAGCCGCAGGGCCAGTTCATTCATCGACATTCCACTGGCTGTACCGACCAAGAGCAACCGGGAATTTCAACATGCGATCGAGGTGCTTGACAAGACAATTTACCACATCATCGAAGAACGTCGCAGTCAGAGCGAACCGGAACGGGGCGATCTGCTATCAATGCTCCTTGCCGCTCGCGACGAGATGAACGGAACCGGCATGACTGATCAGGAGGTGCGGGACCAGGTGATGACAATCTTTATCGCTGGACACGAGACGACGGCTAACACTCTGTCGTGGACTTGGTATCTGCTGTCGCAGCATCCGGAAGTGGAGCGGCGCTTTTGGGACGAACTGGACAACGTGCTCGAGGGTCGACTTCCGACCGTTGATGACATCCCGAGTCTGACCTACACAAACAACATTCTCTGGGAGGCGATGCGTCTCTATCCGCCCGCCTGGTCAATTAGCCGCGAGGCGGTGGAGCCAGTGCAGATTGGAGAATACTGCTTCGAACCAGGTGAGACGCTGATGATGAGCCAGTACGTCATGCACCGCAAGGAAGAGTACTTTGAGAATCCGGACCGATTTTTCCCCGAGCGTTTTGAAGGCGACATCTTAAAACGCATACCGCAGTTCGCCTACTTTCCTTTCGGCGGCGGGCCCCGTATCTGCATCGGCAACAACTTCGCGCTGATGGAAGCGGTGCTACTTTTGGCGACGATCGGACAGCGCTACAAGTTGGAGCTCGCTCCGAACCATCCGTCCGTCGAGCCGGAGCCTCTGGTCACGCTCCGTCCGAAAAAAGGCATTCGCATGGTGGTCAAACAGCGATAAGGAGAAAATGCTGCTCCAATACAAAAAAAACGCCAATGTCGAGACCCCTTTAAGGATTAAAGTGGAAATGCTGTCATGGCAGTAATGGTAGACGGAATGAGGTGTGGTCGGCTGGCAGCACAGCAGGTTCTTACACCGATCCCAAAGGACTTTAAAGCCAGTTCGATCATGTGGGGCTTTTTTGAAAACCATCCGAAGTAAACCAACATTTTTCATAACCGCAGGAAAAATCCTTGGGGCCGTGGGATGGTAACTCATGGCTTTTTACATGGATCTGTTTCACCTTCGCTGCTTCGCTACATGCATATACAAATATACTTTTTAGCATCTTAAATAGAAAGGAGGTTTATGATGAAAACAACATCTGCCTCGATCAATGTTTTGCAACTAACCATGTTAATCATAACAGCCGTGGGAATCCAGACCCATGTGATCATTACCCCTGCTTTATTGGAATCCGCGGGGCGTGATTCCTGGGTTGCTGTCCTACTGGCAGGTGCAGTTGTTCTCATTTGGTTGGTCATTATGAAACGAACCAAGCAGGCCAATCTTGTATTTTGGATATCGAAACACGTTGGTAAACTCCCTGCCGTGGTTGTGATCCTACTCATTTGTGCGGATTTGTTTATTGGCGTTTTCGTCACGCTGAAGGATACGTCTAATTGGACAAATGCATCCTATTTAATCAGCACCCCCAATTTTGTCATTGCACTGTCGATCATCGCTCTTTGTTTTTTTGGAGCCTATGCCGGAATAGAAGCCATTGCCATTACAAACGGCATTTTACTTCCGGTGGTGGTTCTTTTGGGTCATTTAGTGATGTTGGGGAATATGCCGCGAAAAGATTACGCCTTCTTATTTCCCATTTTACAAAATGGCTTGGAACCATTGCTGAAAGGGATGATTTATGCAGCTCAGGATTTGTAGAGGTACTTGTAGGGGGAGTGCCTTTCTGCGTTCGGGATTGTCCAATTTATCTATCTTGGCTGGATCAAAACGACGTTCAGACATGCTAGCCTCTCTTTGAATATCTGAATTAACATTGATTATATCAGGTGGCCTCCAAATTCCAAAGATTCGTGTGAAAAGGAAGATTCCTTGTAGAGCAACACCCGATCACATGTTATACAATGAATGTTAAGATTTGTTAAAGACAATAAATTGAAATTTCTTTATTAACACCGATCTTACCCAGGCATTTAAGAAGGGCAGCCACTACTGACCTGTTAATTCCTTCTATTTTCAGTTTCAAATAAATGATCCAGTGGATGTTGACAAAAGGCATTGCCTTTTATATTATACCTATAGGCGTATATGTATATATAAACTAAACTACCGACATTAAAGTTGGTATTTTTTATCCGTATACATATACCTATGCAGGTATATGTATAAGAAACTATTCCATCGACAAGAAAGGAGGGAGTTTTTCATGAAAAAAAACATTCCAACCATTACACCGCAAGAAGTGGAACATCGGCTCCAAAAAGGAGAGAAACTGAACATTATTGATGTTCGAGAAGAAAAGGAAGTAGCGGAAGGAAAAATCCCGGAAGCGAAACATATGGCTTTGGGGACGTTGCCTGACCGGCTGCATGAATTGGACCCGAGTAAAGAATACATCATGGTTTGTCGTTCAGGTGGCAGAAGTGAGCGGGCCTGTGAGTTTTTGCAAGAGCATGGGTTTAAAGTGAAAAACATGGTTGGTGGGATGCTCGCATGGAAAGGTAAGACGCAATAAAAAAGGAGGAAAAGAATATGTCCATCAAAGTCGACGCTCAGCTAGATTGTAAAGGACTTTCCTGCCCCATGCCCATTGTTCGCACCAAAAAGGCGATGGATCAACTGGAACCCGGTCAGGTGATTGAGGTACAAGCAACGGACCCCGGATCCCTGGCGGATATTCAAGGATGGGCAAAAAGTACCGGGCATCAATACCTGGGCACGAAACAGGAAGGAGAGGTCCTGAAGCATTATTTGCGCAAAGCCAGTCAATCCGAATTAAAGGAAGAGCGGAAGCATCCTCATGTGATTCAAAACGAGGAGCTATTAAAAAAGCTGGCTTACGATGAAGGATTTATCCTTATTGATGTTCGTGAACCAGCGGAATATGCCTTTGGACATATTCCCGGAGCTTGTTCGATTCCATTTGGTCAATTGGAAGAACGAATGAATGAAATTCCAAAGTATCAACCTATTTATGTCATCTGTCGTACCGGAACTCGAAGCGACATGGCTGCCCAACAGTTAACCAAGCATGGATTTAAAAATGTTATTAATGTTGTTCCGGGAATGTCCAAGTGGACAGGTCCAGTCGATCAAGAAAAATAAGGAGAGATGATTGATGAGTAAAAAAGTTGCCATTATCGCGAGCAATGGTGGTTTGTTCGATGCCTATAAAGTGTTCAATATTGCGACGGCTGCAGCCGCTGCAGATGCAGAAGTAGCCATTTTCTTCACTTTTGAAGGGTTAAATCTGATCCATAAGGACGCTCATCAACAATTGCCCGTACCCGCAGGCAGAGAGCATTACATGGAAGGATTTAAAAAAGCCAATGTTCCTTCCATTCCAGAATTGTTGCAGATGGCGCAAGAAATGAATGTGAAGCTGATTGCTTGCCAGATGACCATGGATGTCATGAGTTTGAAAAAAGAAGACTTTGTCGACGGAGTCGATGTTGGCGGAGCAGCTACGTTCCTGCATTTTGCCCAAGACGCCGATGTCACGCTCACATTCTAATAAGAAAGGGTGTTTTTGAACCATGGCAGTTACCAAAATGAACGCCAAAGAGTTACATGAAAAAATTAACAGTGGAAAACCAGTATTTATTCTCGATGTCCGAAATCCAGATGAGTACAATGACTGGAAAATTGAAGGAAAAAATATTCAATCCATCAATATCCCTTACTTTGATTTTCTAGACGAAAATGAGACAACCTACAAAGATCTTCCGAAGGATACAGAAATCATAGTCATTTGTGCTAAAGGCGGCTCTGCTTTGATGGTTGCCGAGCTTCTGGATGAAAAAGGGTACAAAGTGAGTTATCTGGAAAAGGGGATGTTGGAGTGGAGCCAATTTTATCATCCAGTTACCGTCGTTGTTGATGAAAATATAAAGTTGTTTCAAATCAATCGTTTGGCAAAAGGTTGCCTATCCTATATGGTCGTCTCCGAAGGTCAGGCGATGGTTGTAGATCCGAACCGACACATTGAAGAATACACAAATCTTGCGGAAAAGGAAAACGCCAAAATCGTGCATATCATGGATACGCATTTACATGCTGACCATATTTCGGGCGGTCGGTCATTAGCAGACCAAACTGGAGCTACTTACTATATTTCTTCCTGTGAAATGCAAGGGACGAATATATCGTTTGAGCCACTGGAAGAACACGATGAAATCCATTTCGGGGCTGTGCGTGTCAAAATTTTGACCATTCCGACACCAGGTCATACGCCCGGAAGTGTGTCCTTTCTAGTTAACGATCAGTATCTGCTTTCGGGGGATACCATTTTCGTAGGAGGTTTGGGAAGGCCAGACCTTGGAGGAAAGGCAAGAGAATGGGCACAATCCCTGTACGAGACTGTATTTAAGAAAATTGCTCTCCTGTCAGACGACATCATTGTATTACCTGCTCATTATGCCGATATTCAAGAGATCAATGAGAATGGTTATGTGGGGGCAACTTTAGGGGATATTCGGAGAAGCAACGAAATCATGCGTACGGAAGATCGTGAACAATTTACTGAAATGGTTGCCGGGACTGTAGGTGCCACACCACCGAATTATGAGGAGATTATAGATATTAACCGTGGAGTTATCAAGGTGTCTCCAGATAAAGCAACGGAATTGGAAATTGGGCCCAACCGTTGTGCTATTCATCACAGTTAACTTAAAGGGGGCTTATCGATGAACCCAGATAAAGTGTTAGATGCAAAAGGACTCTCTTGCCCTATGCCCGTCGTTCGCACCAAAAAAGCGATCGATGAGTTAAAACCAGGCCAGATCTTAGAACTTCATACAACGGATTCAGGCGCTTTAAGTGACATCCCTGCCTGGGCCAAAACAGCCGGGCATCGAGTGATCGAACAACGCGAAGATAACGGTGTGTATAAATTCTGGATTCAAAAGGGCTAAGGGATTCAAAGATGATCTCCTTCATCCTGTCCATGAAGGAGATCATCTCATTTAAAAATATCAAATGGGAGTGGAGATAGTAATGGAAGATAATAAATCAACCTTGATCGTATTCAGCGGTGATTTGGATAAAGCGATTGCCAGCTTTATTATTGCAACGGGATCTGCTGCAATGGGAAACCAAGTGACCATGTTTTTTACCTTTTGGGGATTGAACATTCTTCGTAAAGAGCAATATGTACCTGTACAAAAATCCTTTATGGACAAGCTGTTTGCCAAGATGTTGCCAAGAGGGCCTGAAAAGTTGGGGATTTCCAAGATGAACTTCGGTGGCTTGGGAGCCAAATTGATGAAATACACCATGAAAAAGAAAAACATTACGACTTTAAAAGAGCTCATCGAAATGGCAAAAGAACTGGATATTAAAATGGTAGCCTGTACCATGTCGATGGACGTGCTGGGAATTAAGAAAGAAGAACTGATTGATGGACTTGAGTATGCTGGCGTTGCATCTTATCTTGCAGAAGCAAACGAGGCAAAAATTAACTTGTTTATCTAAGAAAGAAGTGTCCGGATATGGATATAGGATTAATGATACTCATTTTTTTCATCGGATTTATTGGTTCTTTTACCTCCGGAATGCTGGGGATTGGAGGATCCATTATTAACTATCCGATGCTGCTCTATGTTCCTCCTTTACTGGGCTTTACTGCATTCACTGCTCATGAAGTAACGGGAATTGGGGCGGTTCAAGTATTCTTTGCGACCCTCACAGCAGTGCTTGCTTACCGGAAAGAAGGCTACCTGAATAAGTCTCTCGTTCTTTACATGGGGATCAGCATTTTAATCGGGAGCTTTATCGGTGGATACGGGTCCAAATTGCTTAGTGAAGGACAAATTAATTTGATTTATGCCATTTTGGCAACGATTGCGGCATTGATGATGTTTGTTCCCAAAAAAGGACTGGATGATATTCCGGTGAATCAAGTGAAATTTCATGTTCCTTTAGCTATAATATCTGCATTTATCATCGGGATTGCATCTGGGATCATTGGTGCAGCCGGGGCCTTTATCCTGGTTCCTGTTATGTTGGTCGTTTTGAAAATCCCTACTCGAATGACGATTGCCACTTCGCTGGCTATCACCTTTATTTCTTCCGTTGGATCCGCCTCGGCTAAAATTGTCACAGGGCAGATTGATCTGATCCCGGCCATCGTTCTGGTCATTGCCAGTATCGTTGCTTCACCATTGGGAGCCACGGTCGGAAAAAAGGTAAATCCCAAAACGTTGCAAGTGATTTTGTCAATCGTCATCGTTGCGACATCGGTGAAAATTTGGTTCGATTTTCTTTAATTCCTCCATTCATGGGGGGATTTTTTCTCTAAGACAGGAGGAAACTATATATGAATAGTATTTTTATTGGTATTATCGTATTATTAGGTGGGATTCTTTATTTTTATCTTATGAATCGGGGCATACAAACAATCAGCCCGAGTGAATTATTGAAGCTCATTGAAAACAAAAAAATTCATTTGCTTGATGTCCGGGAAAAACATGAATTTCAATCCGGTCATATACCCGGGGCTATAAATACCCCACTAAGCCAAATCGATTCACTAAAGAAAAGGGTTGCTGCCTGGGACAAAGGCGAAAACATTTATCTGTACTGCAGAAGCAGTTCTCGAAGTGCGATCGCCGCCCGGCAATTGCGTAAGCTCGGGTTCCAGCAAGTGATTCACCTTAAAGGCGGACTCATGAATTGGAAAGGGCCGATCAAAAAAGTAAGTAAGGGGGGGAAAGACGATGCTGTATGATGACAGTGTGAAAAAACGGTTGCGCCGTATAGAAGGACAAGTTCGCGGGGTTTTGCGCATGATGGGGGAAGAGAAAGACTGTAAAGAGGTCGTGTCGCAATTATCCGCGATTCGTTCAGCTGTGGACCGGTCGATCGCGTATATTCTCACTCATAATTTGGAGCAATGTTTGAGAGAAGAGATGGAAAAAGGAGAAAATGCAAATACCAAAAAACTTCTAGAGGAAGCAATCAATTTAATGGTACGCAGTAAATGAGTGTTGTAGTTGATTGTTCCATCAAGTTAAGAAAACCCAAACCCCCAAAATGAAAGACGCTATTCTTTCTATTGGGAATTGAATAAAAAAAGACCGCAAGCCTCATCTTTATGCAAAGTGTTTGTGGATCAAGGTTGAGTGCGGCGAGATCTTGAAGGAGTATATTCGCTATATGGAATAGAGCTTACCCAATGGGTAGGCTTTTTTGATATAAAAAACCGCCTCACATCTGGGCGGTTTGTTTTTTATCGTTTTGTCCAAAAACCACGGATTGATAATGTTAACCCTCTCCCCTCTCTCTTCCTCTGTGTTGCAGCCATTTCTGACAAAACCGTGAATAGGGTTAGAAACATTTGTTTCTCTCCGAATGTATCGATAGTGATGAAAAAGGAGAGGAAGTTTGTATGTTCAACATCAAAATTGGACGGTGGGATGCAAATCCTTTTTGTTGGCATCCAAAAAATCAGCAATGAATTTAGCCGCGTAACGAATATAGCCTGAAAACCCATATGGACTTTGCGGTCAGACTAATCCTACAATACTATACACTTTTGAGATAATATAATAAAAACTATATTCAAAGTGGTGATATTATTGAGACGTGGATAATTTTAAAATCGGGATGGTTTTGGTTTTTCCTAGGAATTAGACTATCTTTCCTGTATTAACTAATCTACTTATGCTTTTAGTTTTAACTTTTTAGACAATTTTTTCTGTACAGGGTGATATTCCTACATGGATACAATTTTTTGGTGGTTATTGGGGATCTGTGGTTGGTGGAACAAGATCGTGCCATTCAGGCAGCACAAAACCACTATCGGCATCAGCTTAAGGATTTGTATGGAAAAATGGGGATCATGGCGTTTATTGACTATGAGGAGGAGAGTGGACAGATGGGGAAAAGCGGCTTCAGTGAGCGAGATATCTGCACGAAATTTATTACTCCGGCTATTGAACGTGCAGGTTGGGACATCATGACACAGGTTTGGGAAGAAGTCACTTTTACCAAGGGACAAATTGTTGTTCATGGAAACAAGGTGAGACGAAAAAAACAGAAACGGGCCGATTATCTACTTTATCCTAAAGGCCATCCCAATCTCCCCATTGCGATCATTGAAGCTAAAAAAGACACCCTGCCTTTGGGTGGAGGGATGCAGCAAGTGTTGGAGTATGCTGAGATGTTGGATATTCCCTTTGCGTATACCTCCAACGGCACTGGTTTTATTGAACATGACAGGACAGTTGTAGAAGGGAAAAGAGAAAGGGTTCTCACCCTGGATGAGTTCCCTTCTCCTGAAGAACTTTGGGAACGCTTTAAAAAGTGGAAAGGGATCGACTCTGTAAAAGAAAAAATTATCGCTCAACCGTATTTTATTGATTCAAGGGGAAAGGAACCACGTTACTATCAACGAATCGCCATTAATCGAACCATAGAAGCTGTAGCGAATGGAAAAAAGCGGCTTCTACTCGTAATGGCGACGGGGACCGGAAAAACCTATACAGCGTTTCAGATTATTTGGCGGCTTTGGAAATCAGGAGTCAAAAAACGGATTTTGTTCCTGGCGGACAGAAATATTCTGGTAGATCAAACCATGACCAATGATTTCAGTCCGTTTGGGGATAAGATGACAAAGATTCGCAATCGCCGGGTTGATAAATCTTATGAGATCTATTTATCATTGTACCAGGGCATTTCAGGAGAAGAGGACTGGAAGAATATCTATAAGGAATTTTCTCCGGATTTCTTTGATTTGGTCATTGTGGATGAGTGCCATCGCGGGAGCGCCAAAGCAGATTCGGCATGGCGGGAGATTCTGGAGTATTTCTCTTCAGCCACTCAGATCGGCTTAACAGCAACTCCAAAAGAAACAAAAGATGTGTCCAATATCCATTATTTTGGTGAACCGATCTATACATATTCCCTGAAACAAGGGATTCATGACGGGTTCTTGGCCCCCTATCGCGTGATTCGTATTAGCTTGGATCGGGATTTGGAGGGCTGGCGACCGGAAAAAGGGAAAAAGGATAAGTTTGGTAGGGAAATCGAAGATCGCGTTTATACCCAACGTGATTTTGATAAGAAACTGGTTCTGGAAAAGCGAACCGAATTAGTAGCCAAAAAAGTGACGGAATACCTGAAAAAGACAGATCGCTTCCAGAAGACTATTGTATTTTGTGTCGATGTAGATCATGCAGAACGGATGCGCAGTGCTTTAATTAATGAAAATGGGGACCTGTTCAACAAAAATCATAAGTACATCATGCGAATTACTGGAGATAACAATGAGGGGAAAGCTGCGCTAGATGACTTTATCAATCCAGATAGTGATTACCCTGTCATTGCTACTACTTCCAAATTGATGACAACAGGAGTCGATGCCCAAACTTGCAAGCTGATTGTGCTTGACGCGAATATCAATTCTATGACAGAGTTTAAACAGATCATAGGCCGCGGAACCCGAGTGAACGAAGAGTACGATAAATATTATTTCACCATTATGGATTTCCGGAATGTGACCAATTTGTTTGCCGATCCCGAGTTTGACGGGGACCCTGTCAAGGTGTATGAACCTGGAAATCATGATCCTATCATTCCACCAGAGGATGTGGAAACGGAACCAGACGAAAGGGAACCTGGAGAAAGAGGGCCAAACTATAAACCCTATGTTGATGATGTAGAAGTCAAGGTGTCTGTTGAACGTACGCAGTTTTACGGACCTGATGGTAAACTGATTACGGAGTCTTTAAAGGATTATACGAAGAAAACCATTAAAAAAGAGTATCGGTCTTTAGATCATTTTATTCAAAAGTGGAATGAAGCGGAGAAAAAACAAATCATTATTAAGGAGTTGTTGGAACAAGGAGTACATTTGGATGCGCTTCAAGAAGAAGTGGGCAAAGAATATGATGTTTTTGACTTAATCTGCCATGTGGCTTTTGATCAAAAACCCTTGACTCGAAGTGAACGGGCTAGGAAGGCCAGACAGGACAGCTACTTTGATAAATATGAGGCGAAGGCCAGACGTGTGATTGATGCCTTGTTAGACCGTTATGCTGAAGGTGGCATCGAAGATATTGAGTCGATGGAGATCCTTCGGATTGCTCCTTTTACCGAGATCGGGTCTCCGGTTGAAATTATTAAACTCTTTAAAGGCAAAGACAAATACCTTGAAACGATTCAGCAGTTGAAGAAGCGATTGTACAGCGCATAGAGGAAGGGAAGACAGGATATGACAATCACCAATGTAATTAAGTCGATTCAGGATATCATGCGTCAAGACTCTGGGGTGGATGGCGATGCACAGCGCATCGCCCAGCTAGTCTGGATGCTGTTCCTGAAAATCTTGGATGATAAAGACCAAGAGATGGAGCTGCTGTCGGACAACTATCAATCTCCCATCCCAGAAGATTTCCGGTGGCGTGATTGGGCAGCGGATGATGAAGGGATGACGGGGGATGAACTTTTGGACTTCGTCAACAACAAGCTGTTCCCTACATTGAAGAATCTTCCGTACACTCCGCAAGATAACCCTCGTGGTTTCATGGTAAAGGAAGTCTTTGCAGATGCCTTTAACTATATGAAGTCTGGAACGTTGTTGCGTCAGGTGATTAATAAACTGAACGAGGTCGACTTTAACAGTTCGGAAGATCGGCACCTCTTTAACGATATCTACGAAAGCTTCCTGAAAGATCTGCAATCTGCCGGCAATGCAGGGGAGTTCTATACCCCTCGTGCCGTTACGCAGTTTATGGTGGACATGGTCAATCCTCAAATCGGGGAAGTAGTGTTGGACCCGGCATGTGGCACTGGAGGCTTCTTGACCAACACGGTAGATCACTTGAAAAAACAAGTGAAATCGGTGGAAGAACATGAACTCATCGCGAAAACAGTCAGAGGGATCGAGAAAAAACCGCTTCCGCATATTCTGGCTACAACCAACATGATCCTTCATGGAGTGGATATTCCTAGCATCGTTCATTCAAACTCTTTGGCTCGCCCACTCCGGGATTACAGCAAGGCCGAACGGGTGAACGTGGTTCTCACCAATCCTCCGTTTGGCGGGGTCGAAGAAGATGGCATTCAAGCCAACTTCCCAAGTTCATTTAGAACAAAGGAAACAGCCGACTTGTTCATGGTCTTGATCATGCATTTTCTTAAAGACAATGGCCGTGCTGCGGTTGTTTTGCCTGACGGATTCCTGTTTGGAGAGGGTGTAAAGACACGAATCAAAGAGAAACTCTTGCAGGAATTCAACTTACATACTATTGTCCGACTTCCAAATGGGGTCTTTGCTCCGTATACGGGGATTAAGACCAACCTCTTGTTCTTTGAGAAAGGAAAGCCTACCAAAGAAATTTGGTACTTTGAGCATCCTTATCCTGAAGGCATGAAGTCTTATTCCAAGACAAAACCAATTCGAATTGAAGAATTTGACAGGGAAAAAGCGTGGTGGAACAATCGGGTTGAGAATGAGTATGCCTGGAAGGTAACGGTGGAGGATATTATTAAACAGGGATACAACTTGGATCAGAAGAATCCTCACACCGAGGAAGAAGAATTGTTAAGCCCAGAAGAAGCACTTAAGAAATATGAAGAAGCTGTGGCTCAGGTTCAACAAGTGAAAGACCAGTTGAAAGAGGAACTGGCCAAGATATTGGAAGGGTCGAAATAAGATGCTGATAGAGAAATTTGAGACGTTGTTCGATACACCGGAAGCTGTGGAGGAATTAAGGAAGCTAATTTTGGATGCGGCGATACGGGGGAAGTTGGTGCCGCAGGACCAGAATGATGAACCGGCTTCCGTGTTGTTGGAGAGGATTGATGAAGAGAAAAATAGGTTGGTAAAAGAGGGGAAGGTTCGAAAGCAGAAGGCGTTGCCACCGATTGAGCAAGAAAAGATTCCTTATGAGATTCCGCAGGGATGGGAGTGGGTGAGATTAGGTGAGATAGGAGATTGGGGAGCTGGGGCTACACCTAATCGGACAAACCCTCAATATTATAATGGTACAATTCATTGGTTAAAAACAGGAGAACTTAATGATGGCTACATATTGGATTCTCAAGAGAAAATTACGGAGCTGGCTTTAAAAGAGTGTTCATTACGGGTCAATAAACCAGGTTCAGTACTTATAGCAATGTATGGTGCTACGATTGGAAAGGTAGGTATTTTAGAGATTGAAGCTACTACCAATCAGGCTTGTTGCGCATGCTCTCCTTTTTTGATTTCAAATAAGTACTTATTTTACTTTTTAAAAGCATCTCGATCCAGTCTAATTAGACTAGGTATGGGCGGTGCTCAGCCAAATATCTCTAAGCAGAAGATCGTGAACTTCCCGTTTCCGTTACCACCCCTAAACGAACAAAAACGGATCGTCGCCAAAGTTGATCAACTCATGACCTTTTGTGACCGTCTGAAAGAAACCATCATTCAACGTCAAAAAGCGGCAGAACAATTGCTCCAATCGGTTTTGAAGCAGTCTTTTTCAAGTGAATAACCGGACATTGAATACCCTGTTATTATCAATAGAGCTGCCCAAAATACCAGGGCAGCTTCTTTCATCCAAACACTTTTGATACCGCCTCTTCCAATTCCCTCTCCGTTGGCTTTGCATATCGTCGGGTTACATTAATATCCGAATGCCCCATCAGTTCCGCAACCGTGGCAATATCGATTCCATTAGCCACCAGCTCCCTGCCGTAGGTATGCCGTAACATGTGGGGGTGGATGTTGAACTTTTTGGCTAGCATGTCCTGGACACTTCTCTCGCTGATCCGTTTCTGATAATTGGAGAGAAACAGGGGCGGTAAATCGAGTGTCCCTTTCTCTCTTCGTTCCTCCAGATACCGTCTAAGATGAAAACGAGCCTCAACCGGCAACGGGACCCGACGGGAGACACTTCCTTTCCCTTCTCTCACCAGCACACTCCCTGATCGCTCTCCCATGGTGACATCCTCTTGGTTCAAGGCAACCAATTCGGATACCCTCAATCCGGTATAGAGCAGCATGTAAACGATGGCGATATTTCTTCGCTTCCCCTCTCTCTCCACTTCCCGCAGAATTCGGTTTCGCTCATTGCGATCCAGCGACTTGGGCGCGATATTCTGGGTTCTGCGAACTTCTGGTCGACGAATTCCTTCCATTATATAGGTTTTTTTCTGGAACCGAGCAAAAGAGGATAAACAAGCAAAATGGTTGTTGATCGTGGATGGCTTTTTGCCTTCCTGTTCCATGTCATTCATATAACTTTGGATATCGACCCGAGTGAGGTTATTCAAGTCGCCACCATTTTTCGTGACGAATTTTTCGAATTGCGAAAGGATGTTTCGATACGTTCGAATCGTTTTTGGACTCATTCCTTCCTCTTCGAGATGGGTTAAAAACGCATCAATGAGTTTTACGCAACTTTTTTTCACGCTTAGCACCTCCGTGAGACTCGATTTTTTCGTTCGCGATTTATGTAGAGGTTGCGGAAAAGGTATGTTTTACGCAACTTTTGATTTTAAGAAAAAGAAGCGAAATTTGCTTCGATCTACTTGACATTTTATCATAGGATGGTCAAAAAATGAATCAAAATCCCGAATAAAAGAAATGAAGCGTCAGAATCCAAATCACCCCGAAACCTAAGGCTACCCTCGATGGGGCAGCCTCTTTTTTTTGGGGGTTCTCTGAACAATCGGCGGCTTCCCTCTATCTCTTCAACAGTTCAATCAGAATCTGGGCTAGTCCGATCATTACCATCACTTGCTCCCAGGTGATATATTTGTTTCCCATGGTGTGGCCCCCTTAGTTTTGTCGTTCAATATACATTACCGACGCGAAAACCCAATTGCACACACGGGAGTGAATTTTTTTCCTCCCATCCATGGATTCTCGCTCACATCGATTTAAAGTAGCTGCCCAGGTATTCCGGGCAGCTTATTTCATCAACTCCACAACAAGAGAGATGATGGCCAAGATGATACCTAACTGCTCCCAAGTCACCGGTTGTCTCATCAAATCCCTCCTTTGGATCAAAAAAAGGACGCCCAGAGTTGGACGTCCTCATTCCTTATATACGAGGCAAATCAGCTTCTGTCACATAAACGGGGATATTTTTATCCCCTCATTTCTAATATACGAGCCCAACAGGGGTGCTCGCGCAAAAATCATGAAAAAAATTCCCCCTCACTATTAATACGCACAGTGAATAAATGAAAAAGGACATAATGAGCAAAAAAACCCCCTCACTGTAGAAGACCCCAGTCCCTTAATGGATCCTAATCAGTTTCTTTGAAAGATCTGTTCGCCAAAATCTCTTTTTCATTACCCCTCGTTGTGGTAAAATGAATGTCGATCCATCGTTGAAATACAGTTCTCACCGCTCCGTTTTTATGGCGGAGCGGTCATTTTATTTTATCAGGAGTGTCGAGCGTCTCTTTTAGGCCCAGAATCGTTCCTTCTACTCCTTACTAAAGAAAAAATAAAGCCTGTCCCAAAAAAGGGGCAAGCTTTTTAAGAAATCAAAGGAAGCGATAGTCAAGTTTTTTATTGAAGAGCGATAGCGAAGTCGCTTTTTTTATTTGTTATCTTAGAAGACGAAGACCGTACCCTGTTTCAATCCTCCTACCCGAGGTGTATTTATTGATCCTTTTTATGAGGCTTATCTGCGTCTGTATTGATCCAGTTTCAATCCTCTCTCCTGAGGTGTATTTATTGATCCAGCGTTCACTGTACTCCTTAATGTTATTGAGTTTATCCGTGATTTTCCGAACACCTCCTCGATTTGCCCAAGTTTCGGGATTTTTTAACTGGATCACCTCCATCCCAAAAGCCTGATTCCCCTTTATTTTTGCGGGCTTTGGCGTTTCCGAACAACCCTTGGGTTCTTTTCGAAGCTTCCGGTGTTCGCCAATCCAATACCGAAATACCAATTTACTTTCCTTTTTCCAGTTTCTCTACCCGTTTCTTCAATGCCAGTACCGATTTGTCAATCCGAAACGTGGTAGCTTCCAATGCTTGAATTTTGTCCTCATGAAGATTGTGGCGAGCCACTTCCTCCACTTGATTTTCGAGAATATCCTCTGCAGATTCTCTGACCACCCGCTCCACATCACCAAGTCGCATCTTGATCGCGGCCAACTCCTGGTCGATATTCTCAAAACGCTGATCCATCTTCTCGTGGATCTTCGCGAATTCCTCCTGCAAAAACTTAATCAAGTCATCCATCCGAATGCCTCCTTACTGTGATTATATCATGGAAAAATGATGAAATCGTTAATCTTGTTTAATTCAGATTCACTTTTTTCTGATCTTTCGACTTTCTCTCTATGTGGACGAACTGGCGTTTTCGTTTAAAAAGGAAGATGTAAAAACGGCGGAAAATCAAAAAGTCATCTGCACTATGATAGACCACAAGAGGCGATTAGAAGCCTTTTTCTGCTAAAGTGCACCCATTGGGTAGGTTTTTACTAATTATCAGAGTATAATCAAATTAACCACAACAAGGAGATGAGAAAATGAAAATCAAAAATTATGACCACATGATTATCATTCAAGAGAATCTGTTTGCACCACTGGGCAATCTCATCCCGATCATCACAAATTGGAACTCAGTCTGCGGTTTCATGTAGTAGGGGATCGTGAATCACAGTACGCATCACCAAATTGGTGGATTACGGCGCCTTTTGCGATTAGGAGTATGAGAACCCTTTTGTTATAATAGAATCGGGTCATGGTGGGTGGCAGCGCCCAAGCCGCTTTCACGGTTCCAAGAAACAGCGGCAAAATACCGCTGTCTTGGCGATCGCTTCTATCTTGCTTCCAGACAAGCCTACCAAACTTCCATACAAAATGACGGGTGAAGTGGAACCGAACCGGGTTAAAGACCGTCCCATGTAGTACCGGCTTTGCAAGTAATACAATCCGGTTTCCTTATCGTAGCGGTAGCCTGCGTAGGTATAGGGGTTGACGACGGTACCCGTTTGGCTGACGAGTTTGCCGAAGGCATCGTAGGTATACGTATTTACCACGGCACCGGTGCTATCGGTGAGTGCGACGACATCGCCATGACCATTTAATTGGTAGAAATACGTTTTCCCGCCCCGGGTCATGCTCACAGGCAGATTGTTGTCATCATCGGCCGGGGCTTCCGCTCCGGAAGCCCCTGAGTGCGGAGATACCGCCGAACGGTATTTCGGGCATATCCCGCTTCTCTCGAAATCTCCCGAATACTCTTGCCAGTCGCCTTCAATTCGTGTAATTTAATCACAGTCCCACTCCCTAACATAAGTCCCCCTCCGAAGAAAATTGGCGTTTTCGTTTCGAAGGGGATTTATTCGACGGGAGTGGGTCAATTCTTTTTCGGCGATCCTAGGTCAATTATAAGACGGCTGTAACAATTTTGGTGGGCTTAAATTAACTATACGAGGAGGGGTTAAACCGTGAAATTAAAATCAAGATATTTCGTTTTGTCTGTTGATCCAATATTGAAGATAAAACTCTTGAAAAAGAAAAGTAAAGAACCCACTTATTCTTCCTGAAATCACCTGTAGATTTAAGATGGCCCTGTATCGAAAAGCAACAATGATTGAAGCGATTATGGTAAATGGGGGTAAGCCATTTATCATAAATATATCTTTATGTTTTATCCAAATCCCAACCAACATCAAAGGGTTTTTATCTATCATAAACACCTCAATAAGAATTAATAACAAATTTAAAGTGTTAACGATCAACAAAAAATAAGGTTCCCAAGTTATTTCCCTTTCGGAAAAATCGGACTTAAGCATTTTCCTTCTAGAAAAATACCAATAACAAGAATAGAAATTATATGTAATGACATCTAAAATAATCATGAGTAAAATTGAAGTGCGTTTATAAAGGTAGACTGCCATCACAAATCCCCCAATATTTTGGTTTTTAATAATAACAATTTCTTAGAAAAAGGCTGATGACATTGGTCAACAGCCTTCTAAATATCACCATCTATTCACCAATCGGTGAAGATATCTTTCTATTACTGTTAATTTATTGTCAATATATCTACCAATTCTCGTATGATCAAACCAAGTTTCATATGCAAACAACTTATTACCAACTGAAGAAACATAACTTACAATATTTGCTACCTTGCCTAATGCATATCCACCTATCGCTCCACGTATGAAGGAGAAGATTGACCTTCTAAATACTAACCTTCCAAAATGAACATCGAAAAAATGAAGCTCTCTCGATAAAGCCCTAATTCCCATAAAAGATCTAATCGCTGAGCCAAACCCACCGGTAAAGAAAAATGCCAAATCAGTTAAAGTATTTGCGCGAAGGTCACTAAAAATAGCACTAACAATCGAATTTAGCAATCTTTTTAAATAGGATTTCCATCCCCAAGACCATTGACCAGATGGGTCTACATTGGAAATAGGATTATTTTCCGCATAAACATATTTATTCAAACTCAACGGCTCGTTTACAAATCCATCAAACGTATCCCTCGTCAAAAACCTCCCCGTCTCTGGATTATAGTACCGGCTTTGCAAGTAATACAATCCGGTTTCCTTGTCATAGCGGTACCCTGCATAGGTATAGGGGTTTTCCACCGTTCCGGTTCGGCCGACGAGGTTGCCGAAGGCATCGTAGGTATACGTATTTACCACGGCATCGGTGCTATCTATGAGTGCCACTACATCCCCATGACCGTTCAATTGGTAGAAGTATGTTTTTCCGCCCCGGGTCATGCTGACGGGAAGATTGTTATCATCGTAGGTGTAGCTGGCGACAACCGCCCCACTTTGATCGGTTTCATAAGACACATTATTTCTTTGGTCATAGTGGAACGTGATCGTGCCGGAAGCGGTGGTCATGGTTTTGCGCATGCCATCAGCCCGGTAGGTGAACGAGGCGATGGTGTTGCCGCTGCTGTCTTTCACCTGAATCAGGTGGTTGGCCGCGTCGTAGACATAGGTTTTGCTGCCATCGCTGGTCAGGTTGCCGTTGGCGTCGTAGGTATAGTTCGTGCCGTTGACCGAAGTGAGTTGGTCAGCATCATCGTATGTGTACGTTGTGGTGGTGCTGTTTCCGCCTTGGGTGACTTTCTTGGTGAGACGGTTGCCCGTTTCGTCATAGGTGTATTCGATCACCGTTCCGTCTGGCCGGGTTTCTTTGGTCAATTGGTCCAGTGCGTCATACTGGTAAGACGTCGTTTTTGGCGGGTTGGTGCCATCCGTTTCGGTCACGGAGGTGATCCGCCCCTTGTTGTCATACGCGTAGACAAAGCTGTAGAGCAGGTTGCCGTATTTGTCGAAGATGTCCCGTTCCACCAAGTCCTCGGCGCCGTTGTAGCGGTTAAAGGTCATGTTGCCGTCGGCTGTTTTGCGGCGGGCCACCTGGTCTTGCTCGTTGTAGTTAAACCAGGCCTGGTTTGCCCCGTTGGACGTGATTTTGGTCAATTGGTTATTACTGTTGTAGGCAAATCCTTGCGTGATCACCGTGCTGCCGGCGGTCAGCTTTTGCTGGGTGACGTTGCCGTTCGCATCATAAGTGTAATCGGTCTGGTTGCTGTTCGGCTCCTGAACGGAAGTCAGGCGATTGTCGGCGTCATAGCTGTAGTTGGTCGATGTGCCCGTCGTTTCGTCCGTTTCCTTGGTGAGATTGTTGTTCGCGTCATATTGGAAGCTGTAGACTTGCGTTCCATTGTAGGAAACCGAATTTTGCCGGTTCACGCTGTCATAGCCGTATTCGACCGTGTTGCCGTTCGGCTGGCTGACCTTGGTAGTGAGTTGGGCGGCATCATCATAGGTATACGTTGTGGTGGTGCTGTTTCCGCCCTGGGTGACCTTCTTGGTGAGACGGTTGTCACCGTCAAAGCTGTACTTGGCTGAACTATTTTTAGCTATTTTGCGGGACGAGTCCACGATCGAGGCCAGTTTTTTCGATGAATTAAAGTTGTACCTGGTCTGATCCGGCGTGATGATGGTAAAAGTGTTGTCCCCGTTTTTCACCAGAGTGAGGTTGACTCCTCCGGAAGCCTTATACGTCCCTGTGGGAGTTCCCTCCGATCCGTACTCCGGTGCAAAGGTATGGGTGGTGCCATCCGCATCCGTATAGACGATCGGCCCGCTATAGCTCATCCTCAGGCTTTGTTCCAGGTTGGACGTCCAGCCGTACCCGAAAATCCCGCTGGACTTGGACCGACTGTTGTAGGAACGGTCGATGGAGAGCCCGGTGCCGCGCCCATCAATGCTGACATCGGAATCTTCCAGGTAAAAGTTGCCGTTATAGGTGTTGACATTGGTGACGGCGGAAGTCCAGAAGCTTTCCACCCCGATCGGGTCGATGGTGTAAGTGACGGTCAGCATCGGCTTTTGCGAAGGATAGGTCGCATAATCGCTGGAGCGGAATGACTTGCGGTTGTCGCTTTCTTTATTCAGGCGCAACATCACCCCATAGTTGGAAGTGGTCCCACCATACCACTGTTTGACCAAAGAGGTAATGTCAAAATCATAGAAACCCACATCAGAAACGTTGGTGCTGGTGATCAGAGTCCCTGTTGCAGGCACTTGGGTCCATTTGATCCCGGTCGATGTCCAATCGCTTGCCACAGAGTAGAGGTCAACTTGTTCCGGCTGGGTTGTTGAATATTGATACAATGTAAGCTTGGCGGAAGTAATATTAGCCGAGCTCAATAAGGGAGCAAGTCCAAATTTGATGTAAGAGCGGTATACTCCTGTGCCATAGATGGAATCGGTGTAGGTTCCGGTGATGAGATACGGATCGCCGGCAAAATTGACATTTTGCGCAGCGGTTGCGCTGCTGATGCTGGCGTCAAAGGTCTTGTCCGATCCCTGTACCGAAATGGACGGGTCGATGGTAACCGGGTAAGCACGGCTGGAGTCTTTGAGCCAGTCATCGTCCGGTTTCAGATCGATATAGGTGTTCTTTCCCTCGGTTCGCAAGGAAAACTGCACCTTGTCGGAGGTGGCGTTTTTCGCATCGACCGCGGGATGGTGAACAGCGTTTTTCCCTTGGCATCCACAAATGCCACCGAGCCGTTAGCCTGTTCTTTTGGTTGCACGTTTTTTGTCTTCAAGGAAAGGGTATATACAGATTGTCCCGTGTATTTGTGCAGTACCCATCCTTCTTTGACACCGGTGTTGGTGACAGTGTAGGTGAGATCGGTGTCCGGGTACACATCGGGATAGGTAACCATGTTCTCTTTTTTCTGTGCTGTGGTGTTTGCTCCGCCGGTCAGGCCGAAATCCGCTTCGGCTTGTCCGAGTCGGAAGCGCACCACTTTTTTTCCGCGGCTGTGGTTTGCAAAGCCGACCCGGAATTTATTGCCGCGGTTGATATAGGGGAGATCCGAGTCCAGGGCGCTCTTTCCCGCCGATTCGACATGGTTGTCGATATCTGCCCATTTGCCGTTTTGCTTATAGTGGATCGGTTCCGAATATTCCTTCAATACATAGGTCTTTTGGTCCGGATTGAGGAACGTTTTGGAGTTTTCCGTGCGCAAGGCTTCGATTTCCACCGGTTTGGGATCCGGTGCAGCCAGGGCCTGATAAACCCAGTCTGGCCACAAGGTGAATATCAGGGTGAGAATGACGGCCAGAAAGATCATTCTGCGGTAAGGCAAGTAATGCCTGGAGTAGAAGAACTGCAAACGCATCCCTCGCTTTTCATAGAATTGTCTTTTTTTGTAATAACATTTTCAGATTTACGAAATAAATTTACCTCCGTCCTTTTCGCTTTGCAAGATAGTTTTAATTACATTTAGATTACAAATTTTAAATTTTAAATTTTAAATAAAAATTGTTTATTAATGGATAATTTTATTTCTTATGCAAGATACTTCATTCTTTTTGCTGGATCGATTGAATGATTTTGGGAGTCTTTTTCTGTGAAGGTGTCGTAAGGGGAGAATGTGGGGGCGCCCCCTTTGATTCCCGTTCCTGGCCGGTCAGTTGCGCCAAAAAGACATGGATGTATTCCATTGTTTGCGAAAACGGGAATGAATTCGGTTAGTTTCGGAAGCAACTATTCAAATGCAGTGAACTCATGGACAAATGGGAAACTTCTGTGATAATGATATAAAAATAGAGGGATGAACGAATAAAGTTGTGAAATAAATAGAGAGGATTTGCGTTGCTTTCTCCGATCCGGGAAAAGATCGAAAGGGAATAAAGGAGATTTTTGTATGGCCTATCATATTGGCATAGAGTTATCGCCCTCTTATTTCAAGCTGGCGGAAGTGAAAAGGAATCGTCGGGGAATCACGCTTCAGCAGTATGTCGTCCATCCCTTTCCGGGGATCTGGTCCAAGGATGCGGCATTTTTGGAGCGGGAAGAGCTGGTTCAGACGATTCAGGAGGCGCTGCTGGGGCGTGAATTGCATACGGAGCGGGTTCATGTCGGGATCAGTTGTCATGAAGTGGTGTTCAAACACGTGACCGTCCCGGAGATGCCCAAGCGGAAATACCGCAGGTGGATTGAGGAGCACCTGCTTTCTGTGTTGGATTTGCCTTTTCCCGATCCGGCGTTTGACTACCAGCTGGTCGATCATGTCTGGGCCGATGGGGACGAGCAGAAAATCTTGCTGGCCCTGATTTCCAAGTCGTATATCGACACCTTGACCAGGGTGCTTCGCTATTGCGGTCTGGATCCGACTCATATCGATCTGTCTCCTTTTTCGCTATTTCGTTGGATCAATGCCAGCAGAGAGATCGCTTCGGCTCATACGGTGATTGTGCAAATTTCCAAGACGGAAGTGGAAGTCAGTTTTTTTGTCGATGGAAAATTCACCGATATCCGTCCGTTTCACTTGCCGCTTACCTTCTTTCTCGACGGGGCAGACCGTCCGTATCCGGATCCGTTAAAGCCGGTTCTGCAGGAGGAATCGGAGGTGGCGCGCTATGGGAGGGCGCTTTTTTCGCGGTTGACAGAGTGGATGGATCAAACAGGGAAAAGACGTTTTCTTAAGCCGGGAGCACAGTGGATTCTCACAGGAGAAGGATTGGATCTGTATCTGCTGGAACATTGGCTGAACCAACAGACTGAAGCAGCCGTCAGTGTTGCCCCGCCCGCGGAATTGGTCATGACCGAACGCTTGAGAGAAAAGGCCTCCCGTTGGGTCGGCACCTCCCTTTCCGTTCCGCTGGGCTTGGTTTTGCGCGAGGGGGAGGTGCTGCAACCATGAATTTTCTGCCAAGGCAACCGCTGGTTAAACGCTGGTTTTATCTATGGCTCTCTTTGATTCTTGTCATTTTCGTGTCAGGAGTGGCGGGCATCGAACTGGTGAATGACAAGTTGAAGGAAAGAGTGGAACAAATGGAGCAGCGGGTGGAGTCCAAGCGGAAAACGGTAAACGATGCGATGGAAAAGGAACGGGCCGAAAAGAAGTTTTTCAAGGAACACGGCGCTGAGTTTGCCTACCGGGATACGGTAAGGAAAGCGGATCAGCAGCGCATTGAGTGGCAGCAGGGAGTCGAGGCGCTGATGGGCTCGTTGCCGCCACAGACGAAACTGTTTGAACTGAGCGGCGTGGGCAACCGGCTGTATGGCTGGGGCTTGTTTTCCGATGCAGCCGTTGCATCCGATTTTGTCAATAAAACGGTAAACGGGAACCGTGACAAGGTTCAACAGGGATGGATTGATTGCATCGGCGATTCCTGTACGGATCTGTCGGTGAAGACCAATGACAATAAAAATGGGGTGATCGTCCGCTTTCATTTTGATCTGAAAGAGACAGATCCCGATGAAGCCGAAGACGAGCAAAATGCGAAACAAAGGGGGGAACTGCCATTCGAAAGCCTGTTTCCCCAAGGAGATGGAAGTCAGGGACAACTCTTTTGAGTGCGGTCGCGATCGGACTTATTCTGTGGCTTATCCTCTATTATTTTGAGATCAGGCCGGTTTATCTGAAGTTTGAGATGCTGCGGCAGGAAGAAACGGCGCTGAATGCCAATCTGAAGCGCTATGAAAAATATATGAGCATCACCTGGTCTCTGCCGCTCGGACTTTCCGATTTTGAACGGGAGCAACTGGGCAAACAAGTGCCGGCAGGTGAGAACCACCCCGAATTCATGGTGCAATTGGAGCAGGACATCACCAAGGCCGGGGCCGTCCCCCTGCATCTGGAGCTGGTCGGCGACATAAGTGAAGCGCTCCGGGTACAGAAGAGCGGGGCTGACACCATAACAGACGATTCGTACAGTACGGAGCAGCTGGCGAAGGAACTGAACCTGGTTCAGTCTCCCGATCTCAAGCCGATTTGGGTGAAACTGGAGGTAAAGGCAACGAGAAGCCAGTTTACCGATCTGTTGCAGAACCTTTACAACAATGAACGCCTCGTCACTGTCGTCAGCTGGGATTATCGCTATACAGATGAGACCAAGCCGGAAACGGGAACGATTTATGCCGGTGTCTATTACTATACCGGCAAGGTGCAGGCACAGGATCAACCGGAATAAACAAGAAGAAAACGGCCTGCATCAAGAGCAAAGAAATTGCCTTGGACGGCATCAGAAAAGATCCGATTGCGGTGCTTCAGACTTCACGGTGGACGACGGGGATGGATGCTTTTCTTTGCTCCCGGTTTCTACGTCACAAAGGCCGCTGCAGAAAAACTTCCACCTCTATGTGTAAAAAATTTTCCAAAAAACTCAAGACCCTTTGGGGTCTTTGAGGTTGTTGACAAAGAAGGTCAACAGCCTTTTTTTGTTGAAAAGGTATAAAAAAAATTCCGAAGGAAGGTTTCTATGTTCAGGACGAATTCATC